>LKUE01000351.1 GCA_001412365.1 Desulfuromonas sp. SDB
CAATCTAAAAAACAGTGGCCTAAAGGTTTGGAAAAGCAGATAAAGGTAAATTTAAACAAGATTGAAAAAGCTACCGGGAAAAATTTTGGAGATCAGTCAAATCCCCTGTTGTTATCAGTTAGATCAGGGGCAGCAGTTAGTATGCCCGGAATGATGGATACTGTCTTAAATATCGGGTTAAATGAAAAGTCATTGGCTGGACTGGCTAAAGAAACTGAAAATCCCCGGTTTGCTTGGGATTCCTATAGAAGGTTTATACAGATGTTTGGGGATGTGGTTATGGGAGTACCTCATTTTGCTTTTGAGGAGCAGTTGAAAAAAGTTAAAAGCAGATATCAGAAAAAAGAGGATATTGAATTAAATACCGATGAGTTAAAAGAGGTAGTTAGAAATTATAAAAAAATCTACCGCAAATTTACCAAGGAAAAATTTCCCGATGATCCCCAGGAGCAGTTATATAAGGCAATAAATGCGGTATTTGAATCATGGAACACTCCCCGGGCAGTTAAATATAGAGAAATAAATGAAATTAAAGGGTTAGTGGGTACCGGGGTAAATGTCCAGACTATGGTTTTCGGCAATATGGGCAATGATTCAGGCACCGGAGTTTGTTTTACCCGTGATCCTGCAACCGGAGAAGATAAATTACATGGTGAATTTTTGATAAATGCACAGGGCGAAGATGTGGTGGCAGGTATAAGAACCCCGGTGAACATTGATCAATTAAAAAATATTATGCCCAAATCTTACCGTGAATTATTGGATATCAGAAAAAAATTGGAAGATAATTACAAAGATATGCAGGACCTGGAATTCACCATTGAAAAGAAAACCATGTACATACTTCAAACCAGGACCGGAAAGAGGACTGGACCAGCTGCAGTTAAAATTGCGGTGGATATGGTTAAACAGCGTTTAATTGGCAAAAATGAAGCGCTAAACAGAATTACTGCTTCAGATATTGATCAATTGCTTCATCCCCGTTTTCAAGAAAAGACTATTAAACAGAGCAACTCCTTAACTCAAGGATTGCCAGCTTCCCCGGGGGCAGCAGTGGGACAAATAGTATTTAAAGCTGAAGATGCTGAAAAATGGGCAGAAGACGGAAAATCAGTGATCTTATGCCGCATTGAAACCAGTCCTGAAGATGTAGCGGGAATGCATAAAGCGGTAGGGATTTTAACCTCAGTGGGCGGAATGACCAGCCATGCTGCAGTGGTTGCCAGAGGTTGGGGTAAGTGTTGTGTGGTGGGCGCAGGAGATGTCAAGATAAATTACGATAAAAAAACCATGGAAATTAATGGGAAAATGTTTTCAGAAGGCGATGTAATCTCCATTGACGGAGGAACTGGCAATATATATGAGGGAGAAATACCTACTGAATCTTCTTTAATTTCCAGCGATTTTAAAACAGTGATGAAGTGGGCTGATCAGATTAGAAAAATTAAAGTCCGGACTAATGCTGATTCTCCTGGAGATACGGAAAAGGCTGTACAGATGGGAGCAGAAGGAATCGGACTGTGCAGAACGGAGCACATGTTTTTTGCTGAAGATCGGCTTTCCACTTTTAGGCGATTGATATTGTTTGCTTATAAAGCAAAGCAGATACAGGGAATGATATCCAAGGCGGTAAAAAATGTTAATAAAATTGAATATCAGAAGGAATACGTTAAGGTTTATGATCAATACACCAAAGCGTTAAAGGATTTACTGCCTCTTCAGAGAAAAGATTTTGAAGGCATTTTTAAAGTATTGAAAGGAAAACCTGCTACTATAAGGTTATTGGATCCACCTCTGCATGAATTTTTGCCGAAATCAGAAAAAGATCAAAAATCCTTAGCCAAAGAAACTGGTTTTACCTATGAACAAATTAAGCAGATTGTTGAGGACCTACATGAACAGAATCCGATGTTGGGTCATCGGGGCTGCCGGTTAGGGCTGACTTATCCGGAGATAAGCGACACTCAGATCAAGGCGATAATGGAAGCAGCAATAAATGTTAAAAAGAAGAACCGGATTAAAGTTTTACCGGAGATAATGATACCCCTGGTGGGAAACTGGAGAGAACTGAAAATTGCCCGGGAAAGAGCAGAACAGGTTATTGAGGAAGTTTTTAAAAACAAAAAGGTTAAAAAAGGCTACATCAATTACCAGATTGGAACTATGATTGAAATACCCAGGGCAGCAGTTACTGCTGATCAAATTTCTGATTATGCTGATTTCTTCTCTTTCGGCACTAATGATCTTACCCAGATGGGAGCTGGCTTTTCCAGGGACGACGCCGGAAAATTTCTTGATGAATATTTGAAATTAGGAATATATGAAAAAGATCCTTTTCAGTCCCTGGATCAGGAGGGAATTGGTAAACTGGTGCAGATGGGAATTGAATTGGGAAGATCTAAAAAGAAGAATCTTAAAATTGGTATATGTGGAGAACACGGGGGTGATCCTGAATCAGTTGAATTTTGTTACAAAGTCGGCATGAATTATGTTTCCTGCTCTCCGTTGAGAGTTCCCATTGCCCGGCTTGCTGCAGCTAAAGCGGTGCTGAAGTCATCATCAAAAAAAAAGCAGCAGAAGGTAACAAAAAAGTCACTAAAATCTCCGGGAAAAACCAAAAAAACTAAGAAAAAATAAAATCAATGGGGGATCACTGTAAAGTGATTCCCCTGAGGTTTACCTAAAATTACAAAATATTGACAAATTAGATTTGTTCATTTAGATTAATTCTACCAACTGGTTAATATCATTAGGAGGAATAAATGCGCACAAAATCAATTCCCACCTTGTTGTCAATGTTTGGTTTAGTTCTACTGCTGAGCCTGAGTATTATTTCGTGTGGTTCAGCTTATCGGCAGGATACTGTTGAATTCATGAAAGATCTGGATCAGCCCGAAGATAATCCCTTGAGTTTAGAAGAATTTGCCCTTCATCAAGCGGCAGAACTGGGAAATTTTCCGGTAGTACAGGATTTGGTGGATCATCAGGTTAATGTAAATGCAGTGGACCAGTATGCATGGACCGCTCTGCATTTTGCTACCAGGGAAGGATATGATACTATTGCTTCTTTTTTAATTGATCGAGGAGCTGATTTCACTATAGCCGGTGAAACCAGTGTAGGCGGTGATTTTGCCGGATATTGGACTCCGGTACACCTGGCAGCTTGGAACGGTAGACTGCAGATATTCAAGCTGCTTACTAGCCTTGGGGCTGACCTTTCCGCAAGGGTGTGGATTGACTACGGAAGCACTCCTTTGCATTTAGCTGCAGAAAAAGGTTATTATGAAATAGTTCAGGAGTTGATAAATCAAGGAGTGGAAGTTGACAGCCGAAACGAATATGCGGAAACTCCTCTCCATCTTTCCTGTTTTGAAGGATATTATGTGACTTCCCAGGAACTGATAAATGCCGGAGCTAATGTTAATGTCCAGGATGATCTGGGGTATGCTCCTCTCCATGATGCCTGTGAGTTTAACTTTTTCGATCTGGCGGATATGCTGATCAGATATGGTGCTGAGGTAAATATTTCCAATCATGATGGTTTAACTCCTCTTCATCTTGCCGCATCAGAAGGTAATGTTGATATAATGAGGCTTCTTTTGGACTCAGGAGCAGATATTAATCAGGCAGACGGACAGGGACAGACTCCTCTGCACCTTGCAGTTATTATGTTTGATATAGATGGTGTTGAATTTTTAGTTTCCCAGGGAGCTGATTTAAACATACAAGATAATGAGGGAAAAACCCCTTACGACATTGCTGAAGAATATGGCTATAAAGAAATAACTAACATCTTGATGTTTAATTCTATGTAGAAAATTCACTTCTTTCTAAAGATTAAGTATTCGTTGAGATTTTTGGTTTTTCCGTCTGACCGGAATTGTTCAGTTAATTTTAAACCGTGATTATTTAAATATATTTTGATATTTTCGGTTTCCTGATCATTGAAATAGTGACAATATCTGATGTTTTCAATGTTCTGCCAGGACAGGAAGTAATCATTTTGTTGCAGTTGTTCAGGTCGAATATCAGTAAATTTCGACCATTGGTTTATCTCCAGTATCTTTTTTTTCTGCTGAGCGCATTCAGCAAACTTCCATAATGAAATCACCAGATATCCCTTGTCCTGCAATAATTTGACTGTTTCCGATAAGACCCTGAACCGGTTGTTTTCACCGGGGAGGTGATGTAAAACTGCGATCATAAAAATTAAATTAAACTTTTTATGTATAGATGAACTTAAATTGCCATTCATCAAGGACATGTTTTTGAAGTCAATATTACCAAATTGCTTGAAATTATCTTGGGCAATATTTAAAAGCTCAATGCTTTGATCAATACCCAGATAATAAAAATCAATCTTTTCGGAGATCAAATTGCTTTGAAGAAAATTAATTAATCTTCCATTACCGCATCCCAGATCTAAAATGCAAATTTTCTGCTGCCAGCAAAATAAAAATTTTTTTAATTTAATCCATCCCTGCCAGAAGCTGTTTCTGGACAGATGGAATTGTTCAGCTTGATTTAGATAAAAATCTGAATTGATTTTTAAAATTTTATTTACAGTGTCTCTATCCATTTTTCTGGTTCTGGAATATCTTGTCAGTAATCAGAACATATATTTAAAGCTAAACAAGATTAATTTTCTGTTTCCTCAATAAATGCCTGTTTAAATTTCTGGACCGCTTTGGGGAGGATGATGCTTAACAGAGTTCCAAGTTGAATCCTGGAACCATCAACTAAAATTGACCAGATAAATCTGTTCATCAAGATAATCAATGCAATTTTATTATCAGCTAAGTCCATAACTATGTAATCGCCCCAATTAAAAAGCCTTTTATGTAAATACTCATTCATCATTTGTACTATTTCTGTAAATAGACCTGAAGATTTATCATTGGAATTCCAACTTGCTAAAGATTTTGCATCATTAACATAAATTATATCAGAATTTATTACACCAGGGGTAAATTCATTTTTAAATAACTCCATTGCTTTTATTATTTTAATTGTGGAAGGAATTTTATCTTCATTGATTGCAATTTTATCAGGGGTTTTCACATGATTTGGTTGTATTTTACGGTTTTTTAACCCTTCCAGTATTATGTATTCCAGGGGCATTTCTATAGTTCTTTCTTCCTGATTGCAGGTATCCATTAAATCAATTTTCACATCTTCCCAGGAGACGATATCCAATGCGGAGTTCAGGGAATTTTGATTTTCTTTGTTGATCCAGTCCAAAAGCTCCAAAGGATGTTCAGGATGAATTTTACTTTTTACCGATGCATGGATCAGATCGCCGTTACGGAAGTAAATATTTCCAATTTTATCTTTGGTGGATATTCTAAGGGTAGATGTCATGTTTTCCATTGAAATTATCTGCATTAACGAACTTATTTTTTCAGGGTAATTTGTCTGGGGCTCACCGTAAATTTTTTGATTTGTAATTAATTGATATATCTTTCTAAAATCAATGGGCTTTTCAATGTAATTTAAAATACCCAATTTTCTTATTCTTTGTCCGGTCTGCCGGTTGCCGAATGCGGTCATCACCACTACCGGTATTGTTGGATATTGCCCAATTACATAGGCAATTAATTTAAAACCATTGAGTTTGGGCATAACCAGGTCAGTAATGATAAGATCAATTTTTTGGGAATTTAAGATTTCTATGGCTTTACAGCCATTTTCCGCAGTGTGTATATAAAATTTTTTATCGGGGATATGTTTGTTCAGGAATTTTAGTAAAGATTTTATGAGCAGGTGATCATCATCTACTATTAGAATATTTTTCATAATTTTATATTAATAATTTATTTCGAAATATCCAATAACTTTGTTAATAAAATATAAATTTTCAAAATTTTTGTATTAATCAATAATTTTTAAAGTTGTTGATTAAAATTTAATTGTAAATAATTTAATTATGTGTAAAATAATTTTAAATGATTTGAAAAGAAAATTTTAAAACTATAACTATCAAGGATTGGAGGATGCTATGAATGTACAGTTATTACAGGATTCTGTAGAGGTGTTGAAAACTAATCTGGGGGGGGGATTATTAGCTACAGATATATTTTCAACAAATGATTATCAATCAGTTGCAGGTTGGAACTCCAATCCCACCGCCTGTGTTCTGTTTGGACAAATTGCCACTTCCATGGATAAAAGCCTTAAGGACAGCGGATTTCCCGGTTTGGGAAAATATTTTCTTCTGCATTTAGTGGATGAAAAGATGGTTATTGTAATTCCCATGGGTAATTATATGTGGGGAATGTTAATTGATGGCAAAAGAGTGGCATTAGGATTAGTATTGAATGTTGCCCTTCCTAAAGCAATATCTGCCTTTGAAGAGGCGTTAATAGCAAAATAGAGAGGTTTACATGGGAATGCAATTAAAAAAGATTTACCAGCTTGTTGAGGAACACGGAGGGGTTGCAGCAAGGTTGAAACTAGCGGAAAGAACAGGAATAAGTCAAAATAAAGCAGAAACCATTCAGGATAAACCTGAATATATTGATAATTTTAAAAAGATAGCTACTGAAATTTTAGGTCAGGATATCTCTCAATATATGTAATATTATTTATTTTTTTTTATTGTTTATTCGATATTATTCCTCGTCTTTAGAGTGCCTCCGGTAGTATACTTCCAGGAAATGGTGGCATTGTTGAGGGCGATAAAGTCCGTTGAGAATTGCTTTAGCCATTGCTTCACAGGACATGTATCCGCAACAGGCGCAGTTTTTAATATCTTCCGGTTCGAATTTGTACATTTCCTCGTATAACGCCTTAATTCCTTCCTCATCTGGATCTTCCAGCTGAGTGAAATATTCTGATTTATCTGAATACTCTCTGGAAAAATCAATATCTTCCATAGATTGAAGCAGTTTTTCCAAATTATCCAGTTCTTGGTCAGTGCTGTAATTTTTCTTTTTATGTTCTTCTAAACGGTCGTCTTGGATTTTTAGTATTTCATCAGTAGTGCGCTCATCGTAAATTGTTCCCGTACCCCGGTTACATCCGTGCAGGCAGTTGAGAATGTCCACTAAAACCACTTCGGATTTACCGCTTTCAATTTCTTTTTCCAGTTCTTCAAAAAATTCTTCGTAAATTTCAACACCTTCAGTTCTTCTCACTTGATGCAGTTTTAAAGGCACATTGTAGCGTTTAAAGGTTTCATACAATCCCCCCGGTTGGGAATAAAGTAAACCTCTCTCCGCTTCCATGGGACCGTCAAAATCAGCTTGGGGGAAAGAAGATAATGCGATGTTGTTTGCATCCATATATTTTTTCAAATTGGCTATAGTCACATTGTACTGGATTCTGTTTTTGGTTTTGGGATCGGTAAACTCCCTTTTTTTAGCAATACATGGGCTGATAAAAGCAAGTTTGTAACCAGGATGGTGTTTATGCACCCAGCAGGCGATATCCATTACCGGACTTCCGGTGGGGGCAAGATATTTTATCAGATGGGGTTTGTAAATTTCAATAAAATTGACTACAGCAGGGCAGGGTTGGGCGATGATAGGAGTATTGGCTCCTTTTTTATAAGCTTGAAGATATTGGTAGGTGGTAATTTCTGCTCCGAAAGAAACATCAAAATTTTTCTGCACTCCAATGGATTTCAACCAGCCCAGTAAATTGTGAAGTTGACCGGGAAAGTTCACTGCAGCAGCGGGAGCAACCAGACAGGCAATTTTTTCTCCTTTTTTTAAATCTTCCATAAATTGTTCAGTGTCATCTATTATATATCTGGCATCATGAGTGCAAGCACGTATACAGTTTCCGCATCCGATGCACAGATCATGATTAACGGTGATACCCTTTTCTAAATCGGAGGCATCGTTGCAATATTTCACCGGACATACCTGGATACAAGCGTGGCACTGAACACATTTATCACTGTCCACATCAACAATTGCAGGTAAGCTAAAAGTGTTATCACTCATGGCGTTCCTCCTCTGAAAGTTTTGTATCAGGTTGATAAGGTCTTAAATTATTTTGACCATAAACATCTGAATCCTGTTTGTATTGAGTCTGGTTAATCTTTGGAGGGTAGCTGTCAGTGGCAGGTTGAGTAGTGGTAGTGGAGGGGGATTCAGCAGGACCTGACTGACTGAAGGTCAAACTGGGGTGTTTTTGCTTTAGTTCTGCACCAATATCTTTTTGCAGAATCAGGTTGGCAATTTTAACGAAACTTTGGATATATTCCGGCCGATCTTCCACTGCGGCAGCTTTGCTACTGCTGACTTTGGTCTTTATGGCAAATCTCATTCTACCCTTAAGACCACCATGATATTCGACCAGTTTATAGATGTCAGATAAAATAACTCCCATAATATTCCTCCTAAAATTAACCTATTAAAGCTTCTTCAAATGCTTCAATAGCTTTGGGTAAAACAACATTGAGTAGCAAGCCCAGAGGAGATTTTTTCCCGTCCAGCAGTACCAGCCAGATGTATTCGTCCATGGGAATAATCAAAACCATTTTACCGTCCACTAGATCTAACAACAGGTACTTTCCCAACTCGGGGAAACCACTTTCCTGTAAAGTGGTATTCATCATGGTGATGATTTGGGTAAATAGTGCGCAGGCGGTGGGATTGGAATTCCATCCCGCTATGGATTGAGCATCGGACAAAGTAAATATGTCAGTGCTTAATAATCCCGGTCCCAAATTTGATTTTATCACCTCAATTGCTTCATTTAATTTTGGTACATTCATCTCAACCTCCTCCTGTATATTTCTTGTTTTATCAATCTGATTTTGATTGATCTGTGATTTTTCATCTTTATCTTTAAATGCCTGAAGCAAAATATTTTCCAAAGCCATATTGATAGTGTTTCCCTTGAACGTGCAGTTATCTATTAAATCAATAGTAACTCCATCCCAGGTCACTATATCCATTGCCGCTTCTAATCCTTTTTTATTCTTAGTCTCGGCATGGATGAGTTCTCCATCCTTGATATAAAGATGACCGATGTCTTTTCCTCTGGTAACGGTTAAAGTGTATGAAATTTTTTCCATACCTATTATCTGT
>LKUE01000352.1 GCA_001412365.1 Desulfuromonas sp. SDB
GCTCTTTCCATCAGCGAACATAAAAAAGTTCTAGTTTTATCAAAAAAAGAAAGTCTGGAAACTAATACTAATTATGCCCAGGGAGGCATTGCGGCGGTTCAGGATGCTCAAGATAGCACTCAGAATCATATTGATGACACCTTGAAAGCGGGAAAGGGTTTAGGTCACCAGAAGGCAGTCAGAATTATGATTGAACAAGGACCTGGCCTGGTGAGGAAGTTGTTTAGAACGGGGGTAGAATTTACCATGGTTAACGGATCTCCGGAACTATGGATGGAAGGAGGTCATACCCGGAAGAGAATTTGGCACTGTTTTGACCGGACTGGTGAATCCATTGAAACCACTTTGTTAAAAGCGGTGATGAGTCATCCAAATATTGAGGTAAGAGACCAAAGTTTGGTGTGGGATTTATGGATTGAACAAGGATGCTGCCAGGGAGTTATATTATACGACAGCTCCCTGAAAAATTTTTATGTTGAACCAGCACAAGCGGTATTAGTTGCCACCGGGGGGGTGGGACAAGTTTACCGTTATACCACTAATTCCCGAATATCTACTGGTGATGGGATAGCCATGGCTTATCGGGGAGAAGCAGAAATAGCTAATATGGAATTTACACAGTTTCATCCTACTTCCCTTTATGAACCTGATGCTCATTTAAAGGAAAAGTCTTTTTTAATATCAGAAGCGGTAAGGGGCAATGGTGCAGTTTTAGTAAGCCAGGATGGTTTAGAGATAATGAAAGGCAAACACCCCAAAGAATCTTTAGCTCCCCGGGATATTATTGCCAGGGAAATTGACAGCTATATCAAAAAACATAATCAGAACTTTGTATATCTTGATCTCAGCAAAATGGATATTGAAAATATTGATCAAAAATTTCCTAATATTTATCAAGGATGTCTATCCCGGGGTATTGATATTAAAAAACAAAACATTCCGGTAGTTCCTGCCGCTCATTATATCTGTGGGGGCATAAAAATTGATGTTGATGGAAGAACTAATATTGAAAACTTATTTGCAGCAGGTGAAGCTGCATTTACCGGAGTTCATGGGGCTAACCGGTTAGCTTCAAATTCACTTTTAGAAGCGCTGGTTTTCTCAAAACGGGCTGCAGATACAGTTCTGAGTGTGGAATTTAAACGACCCTCCGGAGTGGGTAAACCAAATATCAAGTATTTATCTCCGGACAAAGCTACTGCCAAGCAGTTTAAAACCTTGGTAAAAAATATTCTCTGGGAATACGGAGGAATTGTTAGAAATAAACAGGGATTGGAAAAGGGATTAGAGGAACTTGAAAAGCTGGATCAGAAAATTAAAGAGAAATCAAATTCAATTTCCAGTAACGGATTGGAATTGAAAAACATGATGATCATAGGAAAATTAATTCTGGCTAGTGCTTTACAGCGTAAAGAATCAAGGGGATTACACTACCGGACCGATTTTCCTGATACCGATAAAAACTATGAACAAGATACAATCTGCACAATTCATCAGGAAAGGAGGAATGATGAAAGTTAATATTACTATCCGAGATGAAGAATTAAAAAAAGGTTTTGAGAACTACCGCGAGAAGATTAATGAAAAAATTGATAAGCTTGGACAGTTTGCCGATGAATTACACAATGCCAGATTGGTGGTGGATAAAAGTGGAATTAATTCCTTGGCTGAATTTTCAATCCATTCCCGGGGCAAGGAATTTTATGCTAAATCCAAGAAAAAAGTACTGCAGGAAAGCTTGAATTCAGTTATTGATAAAGTGGAGAGACAACTGAAAAAAGAAGCAGATAAACATACAACCCGCAGGCATAAAGCCAACGGTTCCTGATAATATACTTATCTAATAAATACTTAGAAATAATTTATTGTTCAATGTCAAAAAATAGTAATCTGCAAGTGACATTACATGGTAGCTTGGTAGAAGTCTACGAAGTAGGAGTACTGCTGAAGGGTCCCAGTGCCATCGGCAAAAGTGAAAGTGCAGTGGAAATGGTGATGGCTGGACATAAATTTATTGCTGATGATGTAGTGCTGGTTAAAAAACGGAACAACCAGCTCATTGGTTCACAACTCTCAACTGAAAGCAAGAATTATCCGGTGGAGATTAAAGGGCTAGGGATAATTGATGTAGCTGAATTATTCGGGACAAGGGCAGTTAAGAAATCAGGGGTGATTGAAATTGAAATTGAGCTTTATGCTCCGGTGGATAATAAAATAGTTTCCGGTGAATATTTGGGAGATTTAACTGAATCAAAAAATTATCTGGGTATTGAGGTTAATTATTATCGGATTCCGGTAACTCCTGGAAGGAATGTATCTAAATTGGTTGAAATAATTGTATTGAATTATAAAGTTATGAAAAAATCGGGCAAGTCATTTATTGATAATCTCAATCAGGATATCATTGACCGGAATTTAAGGGGAGAATGAAGGGTATGCCTTGATCGATGAGCAATGAGCAATATACAATTAACAATGACCAATTATCAATGACC
>LKUE01000353.1 GCA_001412365.1 Desulfuromonas sp. SDB
AAAAAATGATATGACAACAAAGGAATATCTTCCTTTCTTTCCCTTAGAGGGACAACATTAATATCCAGAATATTTAATCTTTGAAATAGATCTTCGCGAAATAAATTTTCTTTCACTAATGCAGCTATATTTTTATGACTTGAGGAAATTATTCTGACATCAACCGGTAACTCCTGCTGCCCTCCAATTCTCCAGATTTTTCTATTTTCCAATACTCGGAGTAACTTAGCTTGTAATTCAGGATGCAGATCAGCAATTTCATCTAAGAATATAATCCCTCCCTCCGCAATTTCAAATTTTCCCTTTTGGGTTGCTACTGCCCCCGAAAATGAACCCTTTTCATGGCCAAATAACTCACTTTCAGCTAAATCTTTAGGTATAGCTGAGCAATTTATCGCAATAAATGGATTATTTCTTCTTTCACTTAATTTATGTATTGCCCTGGCAACTAATTCCTTGCCAGTTCCTGTTTCACCCTGTATAAGAACTGACATATCTACAGATGCAGCTCTTTCAATTTTTTTGTACAAATCCTTCATCTCCTGGCTAATACCAACAAATAAGTCAAGTTTTTCAATTTCTGCTGATATTTTCTGGTACTCCTGAACCTCATGCTCAATAAGCAATGGAGTTAAGATATTTGCAATTTCTTCAGCAATAAATAGTTGGTTATCATTAAAAGGTTCTTTTTTTATATCAGTACGATCTAAATATAACGCACCGATTAAATTGTTCTGCTTGTCTATTAATGGTATGGATAGTACAGACAGAAATAATTTCCCTACTATACTGGGATTATTTTTCAAGTCAGATTGTTCTAGAGCATTAGGTATCAAAATTGATTCCTGTTTTATAATAACTTTATTCAATATATTCTTGCTGAAATTTATTTGATCTTTGGACAAATTAGCTGAATAAACCTTTATATAGAATTTATCAAAACCAAAAAGTGAAAGTTCATCATTATTTTTAATTAACTCAGTATCTTTTCTGATCAACAGCAAAGCATTATCAGCATCAGTATTAATGGTAAGATAATTCAGAAGTTCTCTGAAAGCAGTCTTGGAGTTTAAAAATCTTACCAAGCTAGAAATTAATTCCATTGTATTTGATTTTTTCATTTCAACCACCTGATATTTATTCTTTAAATAATCCGCTAATTCAAACAACTTAATTTTATAATCAATATTAACATCTTCTTTAAACAACTTGTCATATAGTCTATATGCAGATGAACAATATAATTTAGCTTTTTCTAGGTCAAATTGACGATCCATGGAATGATATTTCCAGAGAGAGTAATATAAATAAGCTTGCTCTTCAATTTTTAATGGTTGATCTATTCTTCTTTCTAGATCGGTTAATAATTTTTTGTTACCTGTTCGGATAAGCTCAATTCTTCTGGATAAAATCTTAGATATAACAATAAATTGATTTAAATGAAAATTTCCTTTTTCTAATATCTTCTCTGCTTTATCAATTTCATTAATGTCAACATAAAATTCAACTTTATTAAGGTTGATGAATTTAAAATCTTCCGGATTATTTATATGTTTTTCAATCTTCTCAATTCGCCGGTAACACTCTTCTACTACAGAATATTCTTTTTTATAGGAACATATCTGAGAGATATAAAATAAAATATCCAGTTGCTTAGAATAATAATTATATTTTTCACTTATAAGCTGGGCTTTTTTAAAATAATCAAGCGCATTTTCAAAATCCTGATCATAAGCATATATTAAACCAATACTCATTAAAGCATTGGCTTGAGTAGTTAATATTTCAAGTTTTGAACTTAAATTGAAACTTTTGAAAAAATAATCTAACGCTATATTAAATTGACCTTGTTTTTCAGATAAGACTCCCATATTTAAATAAACTAAAGCAATACCTCGTTCATTGTTCAAGCCCTGTTGGATTTTCAGATTTTGCTGATAGCAATTCCAGGATTGGTCATAGTCCTTCATCTTCCGGTAAATAATTCCTAAATTACCTAAGTTGTTAGCAATGTCATCTTTACAATCCAACTCCTGGTAAATAGATAATTCCTTTTGGAAATATCCTATAGCTTCTACTAGTTTATCCTGGGCTAAATATATATTACCTAAACTTCCATACGCTCTGGCAACTCCAAATTTATGACCTATATTTTTTGAAATATTTAATTTTTGAGAATTATATTTCAATGCTTCTTTGAAGTTCGATTGAGCCCAATAAACTCCTCCGATATTTCCCAAAATAGTTGAATAATCCAATAAATTATTCAGCTTCTGATGAAATTCAAGTGACTTCTTATAATGAACTAATGCTTTGGTGAAATTTCCCTGACCAAAATAGGTTGAACCAATGTTCAGATTAATCTTGGCCAACATCACTCGATCATTAATCTTACCAGCTAATTTTGCACTTTTATCGAAAAACAACAATGCATTTGAATAGTTTTTTCGGCAATAATTTAACTTAGCAAGATTAAAGTATGAACGAGAAATGCAATAGTCATCTTTAAGATCCTTACTGATATTTAGTTCATTATCAAAACAACTTTGAGCTTTTTTGAATTGAGTTCTTAAAACATACAAGGTCCCTAAATAATTATTAACAACTGTAATCTTCTTTTTTTGGTTTAATTTAGTTGCAATATTCATCGATTCAATAAAATTTCCCTCAGCTTTTTCCCATTTGCCGATATGTTGATAAATTTTCCCCTGCTCAATTAAATAATTTAATTCCAGGAAATATTTCTTATTTCTTCTTAAAATATCAATAACCATTTGATAATAATAAATCGCTTTATCATTGGAATATTTATTTGCTGAGTTAAAAGCTGCTTTAGCACAATATTTAAAAGATCTTAGGGTTTTTTCTGCTTTAAAATAATGCTCTGCTAAATTTTCAATTATTTCATCTTTTTCAAATCTTAAACATTTATCATTGATCTTTTTTTCAATATTTTCTGCAACAATAGTATGGTATTCCAGCTTTTCTTTCCCTTTTAACTGAGACATTAGGAATTTTCTAATTAAACTATGATGGAATTTGTAAAAATTAACTTGCCGACTGTAGTTAACTAAATTTACTGATCTAGCTTCATCAAGTATTGATAATAAATGATCTTCCGAAAAATTACTTACTGCTCTAAGCAGTGTAAAATTGAAATTTTCACCAATAATAGCTGCTAATTTCAATATTTTCTGAATATCAGGATTCAATTGGCGAATTTTATTACCAATAATAGTGTTGAAGGAATAAGTTTGATAATCGGAAATTTCATTCTTATCTATGATCAGAACATCATCCTTAGATTTTATCTTTTTATTCATGTTCAAATGATTCAACAATTCCCTAATATATAGTGGATTACCACCAGTAATATTATTTATCAGCTGAATAATTTCATCACTGGGTTCTGCTGAGAAGATTGATAGAAATAATTTCTTTATTTGTAAGAGACTAAAAGGTTTTAAATTGATTGTATCAATAGGTAGATCTCCATTGGTAAACTCAAATATCTTACCTTTGTTATCAAAATCAGGATTATAGGAAAAAAGTAAAAATAAATTGCTGTTGCATAAATTTCTCGTTGCATAGATAAACCACTTTTGAAATGATTGATCTGCCCAATGGAAATCATCAAAAAATATTACTATTCCTTTAAAATCACTTTGCTTTCCAGTATTAATTTTATTAGAGAAATTTCTCAGTAGAGATGTAATGGTTTCAAATATTCTGATTTCCTGTTCCTGCTTTGTCAACTTAGGTAATTTTTCAAGATTTCTGAAAAATTCATGCTTCTCCAATTCAGGGATAATTTCAATTAAATCTCTTGAAAATTCATCCAATAAATCAAACATTTCAAATGTTGAAAAATCTCGGAATCTTTCAATAATTTCCATAATCAATTTTTTTAAAGGTTCATAAACAGGACCATTTTCCCTGCATCTAATATCAATGACTGGGACCTGTTCAATTTGCAAAGAAATTTTAAACTGATTCCAAAGTTTTGTTTTCCCTATCCCCGCTTCTCCTCTAATACAAGCTAGTCGGAGAAAGTTTTTCTTCAAAAATATTTTCTTAATGGATGTCAATTCATATTCCCTACCCACAAACACACTGGGTAAGGAATCACTTTTAATTTTTTTTATATCCACTATAAAATTTCTATTAAAGGGAATCTTACTTAAATATGCAACTAATTGTCCGGTTGATGTAAACCTCTGCTCAGGATTTTTTTCTAATAACCTTAAAACAAGCTCTTCAGCTTGCCAGGTTAAATCAGGTTTAATTTTTCTGGGAGAAATTACCGGTTCTTTTAAATGCTTTAAAACTATTTCTCCATAATTTCTGCCATTGAAAGGGGTTTCTCCAGTTATCAATTCATAAATTATCACTCCAAGTGAATATAAATCACTCTTTAAACCAATTGTGGATGCATCAACACATTGTTCAGGAGAAGCATATTTCACTGTTCCCAGAAATATTCCTTCATTGGTTATATCCAGTTGATCTTTTAATTTAATAAAATCAAAATCTGTAATTTTAACAATATTTTCTTTAGTTATAAGAATATTAGAAGGTTTTAAATCCCGGTGAATTATTTTTTTCTGATGGAGAGCATTTAAACCATGGCAAATCTGGAGAATAATTGGAATTAACTTATGAAAATCTTTTCCAGTTTTTATACATTCCAATGAACTAAGATCAAAACCATCCACATACTCCATAATATAACCTAAAGAATCAGGCATATCTATATACTCAATCATCTTCACACAATTGACATGAGAAATTTTGGATATGGAAATAAAGCTTCTTTTAAATCTTCTTATCTCATTATCATCAAGAAGATTCCTCTTTATTTCTTTATAGGCAAAAATTTTACCATCATTTTCACTTCTTATTTTATAAATTGAAGAAAATGGTCGTTCAGAAATTTGTTCTAGTTTTATGAAATTCATAAGTTCACCAAAATTATTATTAATCTCTTGATGTAAATTGTCAATTTAGTTTAACTTTCAAGCAAAAACGAGTGTTCTAAAACGAGCATTTTTAATAATTTTAAAATTATGACAACTCATTTGTAACATTAATGAACAGAAAATTTATCGAACAAATTATATATTTATTTTAAATCACTTATTATGGTTATTTAAACGATCATTAAATTATCATTATTTGGCATAAAAAATGCTAAATATTATAAAAATTTAAACAAGGAGTTCCTATGAAAGAAGTATTAGTTCTCGTTTTTATGATTATCTCATTAAACCTTTATGCAAGTCCTGAATGGGGTGATGATGTATTGATTAATGATGGTCCATCCAAAGGAATGGCAATTGATTATGACAATACCGGTACCCTTTATGCCTGGGTACATGTTTACAACAGCAGCGGAATGGATACTATGAAACTATATTCATCCCCCGATAGCGGCAGAAATTGGTATCTTAGAAAAAACAATCTTTTTGATGTAAGAGCCTTTGATATTGACGTAGTTAACGGGAATTATTCATCATATCTCTTTTGTTATGTTGTGGACAACAACATCCTCAGGGTGATAAGGTACAATCTTCCCAATCTAACCTATGAAACTAACTCCATGATTGATTACAGCAATAACGACAAACATTGGGTGGTGGCAAGGAATATTTCCAATGTTACCGGATATGTAATAAGAGTTGCCTATTCAGTAGATGTCCAGGGCAATTCAGATTCCACCGCAGTCTGGTATAGAGAATCAACCGATTCCGGTATAACCTGGGGCGATTCAGTTATAATTGCTTCCAACGATGATGGAGACTGGGATGAAATTTTCGACTTTGCTTACGGGATGCACCTGGGAATGGGGTATTTTTATTTCTGCGGTTCAAGGAAAAGTACTTTTGACAATTATGCTCTTTGCTGGAGCAGTAACTTAAACTTTCCCCACCCCCTTATAATCTGGAATATTCAAGGCATTGATTACCGATATCCAAATATAGCGGTTTCCCGATCGATATCCGATTCGGCAAAAATCTGCATTGTTTACGGGCGCAAGGATATTACCGGGGATTGGTGCATCCATGCAGTAACCAGCAAGAACGGAGGAAATTCATTTACTCAGCAAACCATATTTGACAGTACTAATTTTGATGACAACTATCCAGTAGTGGATATCACTTCTAATGCATTTTACAGCGACACTTGTTTCATCTTAGCGTTCCGGACTTCATTCAGTT
>LKUE01000354.1 GCA_001412365.1 Desulfuromonas sp. SDB
TCGCCGGGAAATTACCGGATAGAATGGGACGGCAGGGATAACCATGGCTCCATGGTGTCCTCAGGCACCTATTTCTACCGGATGACCGCAGGCAGCTTTTCCGACGGTAAGAAGCTGGTGGTGGTCAGATAGGCTAGATGTTTCACATCTAGGATTAGCAGAAATAAGTAAATAACTTTTTCTGCACTAGATATTTTGTTTTAACCTTAGCAGAAAGCAAGCTTAGCTTGCTTTCTGCTAAGCTGAATCTTCTAAGGTTCAGCTAGTCACAGATATACACTGGAAAACCCGTAGTAGCAGGATTTTTGATTTAGGTTTATACTCCTATATTATTGAGAAATATTAGAGGAAGGGAGTAAAAGCAGGGAAGTTTATTTTAAAGGTCCCCGCAGTGATTGACAGGCTTTTTTTCGATTTCCTGCTTTTACCAGATAAGAACCGGAAATTAAATTTTCAATTCCCGCTTGCCTGGCTAAGACCGCAGAGGATTGGTTTATTCCTCCATCAATGTAAAGGGGCAAATCCTTCATCTTCTTAATTTTTGCAACTTTTTCCAGAACCGAACTTATGAATTTCTGCCCTCCGAAACCGGGGTTTACGCTCATAATTAAAACATAGTCAAAATACTGAATAAATGGTTTTAGCTGCTCGCAGTCAGTAGGGGGATTTATAGCAATTCCCGGAATAATCCCTTCTTTTTTTAACTTCTGGCATAATTCCTGGTGATTAACCTTTACTTCAATGTGCCAGGAAATGCGGAATGGTTTAACTTCTACAAACCAGGGAACAACCTGCTGGGGATTATCCACCATTAAATGAACATCTATCTGCCGTGACCAGGCCTGTTTAACTGTCTTCACCAAATTTGGTCCAAAAGTTAAATTGGGAACAAAATGGCCATCCATCACATCGTAATGCAGAAAATCAACCCCTGCCTTTTCCAGATCAGTTAATTCATCCTGTAAATGCAGAAGATCAGCTGATAATATTGATGCTCCGACTTTTATCATATTATTCAGTGGCAACGGTGAAAAAAGAACTCAGGCTTAAAACTAAATATAAAAACCAGTCTGATTTTAAATTATGCTTGTTAAACCAAACCAGAAGACATTGCACAATTACTCCTGTAGTAAATATTCCCAGGCACACCAGGGAAAAAAACATATCAACTTTAATCAGTTTTATGAATGAATTAAAAATACCTAAAAATAAAAAACCGTAAAATATTAAATTTAATTTTGAGGGAGTCTCTCTTTTTTTATCTTCCACATACCTCCAGCTTAGTAAAACTATGGCGAAAATTCCAAAGCGGAGAATCAACTGTTTGGTGTAAGTTTCAATGGGAAAATAATTGGTCATTAAAATTGCTGCCAACGCGATAATTCCCACTATTCTGAAAATAAAAGAGCTGTCCCGGTTATAAAAAGACTTAGGAGGATTCATTAAAGATCTTTTCCGCCCGGAGGTCTACCTCTTCTCTGGTGGCAGCAGAAAGTCTGTCAATGCCAAAGGACTCTACGGAAAGAGAGGCAGTTGCTGTTCCGAAACACATTGCCCTGCACAGAATATCCCATTTAACCTGAGAAGAATTTTCACATTTTTCTGCCAGATAACCTAAAACCCCCCCTGCAAATGAATCTCCTGCTCCGGTGGTATCCACAACTTTTAAAACAGAGTAAATACCTACTTTATAACAGTTTTCCGGAGAGTGCAGCTCCGCCCCTCCCTTTCCCTTTTTTACTATTACCAGCTTGCAACCCTGGCTAAAAATTTTATCCAGTGCGGCTTGTTCTTCCTGTTCATTGGTCAGCTGATATAATTCTTCATTGTTAATCATCATTAAGTTTATTTCGGATAGAACCTGGTAAACTTGTGATGGATTTCCATCAATCCAGAAGTTCATGGTGTCCATGGCTGAAAAAACATTTTGATCAACCTGCTTTAAAACAGATAACTGCAAAAGTGGTGAAATATTTCCTAAAAAAAGAAAAGGTAAAGCAGCCCACTTTGAGTCAACTATCGGTTTAAACTGGGCGAAAACTCCCAGGTCGGTTAATACTGTTTCCCGGTAATCCATGTCTTCATGATAAATTCCGCTCCACCGGAATGTTTTTCCCGGGGTTCGCACAAAGAATTTTAAATTTATTTTTCTATTTTTCCCCCAGGTTTCCAAGGGATCGGGGAAATCTTCCCCCACTATGCAAACCGGGTAAACTTCTGTAAATAGCCCCGCCGCCGATGTAAAATAGGATAATGATCCCCCTACAATATTTTCCGCTTTACCCCACTTGGTTTGTATTGAATCAAAGGCAACTGAACCCACCGCTAAAATGGGATTCATTAATATTCTCTCCGAATGCTGTCCTCATAAGCCATGGCAGTGGAGTCTATAACTTGCCATTCCGGATGTTGATTAGCTATTTCAAAAATTTCCAAAGGCTGTTCAACCAGTTGTAAAAGATTTACTGCTATCTCCAGTTCTTCATCAGTTTTAAGTGACTGTATGTATCTTCCCTTTGAACCAAAAGCTGCATTGGCGATGGAAATTTCCAGTTGACGGATAATTCTATCCTGGATGAAAGGAGAAATGGTGTCTGAAACTTCAATATCGGTTAACTGGACTTCGGTTATGAAGTCATAATAATCAGCAGGAGAGATGGAAATATCATCTAAATCCACTGGTTGGTTTAAAATGTAATCACGGGCATAGGTAAAGTAAAGTCCCTCGCTTAAAATTGAAGTTTCCAGGGGAGATAACAATGCGCTGTAATACAGAAAATCAGGATAAATGCCCCCTCCCCCGTAAACCTCTCTGGTTAGAGGTCCGATGGTGGTAAAAGGCCCTGAATCAGCAATTTCCACATTATCTTCTCTCTGCAGCCTGGTGCGGGTATGACCGGCATCTATTAGCCGTCCGGAAGGAGTGTAATATCTGCTGGTAGTTAATTTTATTGCACCTAAATGACCCCGGTCTAGAGGAAATATACTTTGCACTGAGCCTTTGCCATAGGAGCGGGAACCGATAATTAAACCCCTGTCGTGATCCTGAATTGCTCCTCCTACAATTTCGGAGGCAGATGCGCTGCTGAAATTAAGCAACAGGATCAACGGCTGTTCCGGACAAATGGGTTGTTTCTCGGCAAAGAAACGATTACTTCCGGTTCTACCGTTGGTCTTTACAATGGTTGCCCCTTTGGGTAGAAAATTGTTGGCTACATCAATTGCTTCCCTCAGCAATCCTCCCGGGTTGCCCCGCAGGTCTAATATGAATTTTTCCGCTCCCAGATTGATCAGTGAATCTAAAGCTCCCTCCACTTCTTCTCCGGCATTCTGGTAGAAGTTGGATAGTCGTATATATCCAATATTGGTGCCGGGTATTATTCCGGCAAAGGGAACACTGTGAATACTGATTACTTCCCTGGTTATAGTTATTTCCTGAGGCTGCTCATGTCCGGGGTGTAAAACTAAAATAACCACATCTGTTCCCGGGGCTCCTCTTAACTTCTGAACTGCTTCCTCGGTAGTTATTCCTTCAGTGCTTTCTCCATCTATCTCCAGGATAATATCTCCGGAAACTAAACCGGCTCTTTCTGCAGGAGTATTTTCTATGGGCGCGATTACCGTCAGTTGATCTCCCCGAAGACCAATTTCAATGCCCAAACCTCCAAATGATCCCGAGGTGTTCTCTCTCAGCCGAGCATATTCAGTTGAATCAATGTACACGCTGTAGGGATCCAGCTCTTCCAGCATTCCATTTACCGACGCTTCAATCAGCTCCTGAACTTCAACATTGGTCACATAGTTGGATAAAATTATATTCAGAGAGGAGGCGAAAAATTCAAGTTCCTCATGAATATTAGCAGGGCTGCTGGAAACCGGATTTCTCAAACCCTGAGCAATTAAACCTAAAGAAGTGCCTACAAAGGCACTGAAAAAGGTCATTATTACAATGACCAGGATAAATTGTTTTCTTGTCATATTTACCTCCCCAGAGGTTTTATTTATGGGCATGGTTGTTTTGTTTATTCCCTTTCAGTTGAGGTAATAAATTGGAAATTTTATTAATAATTATCTGATGTATTTTTTCAGGAGGGCGGGATGCGTCAACCATATAGATTCGATCAGGATACTGTCTGGATAACTTTTTATATGCTGCCCGGACCTTTAAATGAAAATCAATATTTTCTCTTTCAATCCGGTCTTTCTTATAGCCTATTCTCTGTAATCCGATTTCCGGATCGAAGTCTAGTAAAAAGGTGACATCTGGCGACAATCCCTTGGTAGCCAGAGCATTAACTTCATTGATGATCTTTTCCGGCAAACCCCTTCCCGCCACCTGATAGGCAATGGTGGATTCAGAATAGCGGTCGGCAATTACAATTTTATTTGATTCCAGGGCGGGAATTATGGTGTAGATGGTGTTTTGTGAGCGGCTGGCTAAGTACAGAAATAATTCAGTATAAGGGGCAAGCTTAAATTTGTTTTCCAGAAGAATTTCTCTGATTTTTTCACCTGCTTCTGTTCCCCCCGGTTCTTTGGTTAGTAAGGTTTTAAATCCTTTGTCTATTAAGTAATTATTTAAAAGGTGGACTTGGGTAGATTTTCCGCTACCTTCAACCCCTTCAAAGGATATAAACAAAGACATATTATTTTTTCTTCTTAGGAGTCGCCTTGGGCGAACCTTGAGTCTGCTGGTATTTCTTTATGAAATCTTCCGTTTTATTTTTACAAATGCTGTCTGGATATTGTTTGGGGGGTGACTTCATAAAATAAGAGGAAGGCTCAATTAATGGACCTGAAATTTTATGATCTTTAGCTAATTTAATGCATCTTACTGCGTCAATAATTACCCCTGCTGAGTTAGGAGAGTCCCACACTTCTAATTTTAATTCTAAATTTAAGGGAACATCGCCAAAGGTATTTCCTTCCATCCTGATGTAACACCACTTACGGTCTTTTAGCCAGGGAATGTAATCAGAAGGTCCAATGTGGATGTTTTCTTCAGGCATTTTAAAAGGAAGTAAGGATGTAACTGCCTGGGTTTTTGACACTTTCTTTGAATTCAGTCTTTCTCTTTCCAGCATATTCAAAAAGTCAGTGTTCCCTCCCACATTTAGTTGGAAAGTTTTTTCAATATCTACTCCCCGGTCTAAAAACAACTGGGTTAATACCCGGTGGGTAATGGTAGCTCCAACTTGACTTTTAATGTCGTCACCAATTATTGGTTGACCTGCGTCTCTAAATCTCTTTGCCCAGTAGTCCGAGGTTGCAATAAATACGGGAATAGCATTTATCATTCCGACTCCCGCAGTCAATATCTGTTCTACATACCATTTAGTCGCTTCTTCTGAACCTACCGGAAGATAGCTTATTACCACATCGGTTCCTGTTTCCTTAAGAATCTTAACCACATCATCAGTTGGACCGGGGGCTTTTTTCACAATATCTTTCAGGTATTTTCCAATGCCGTCATGGGTCATCCCCCGGGATACTTGTATCCCTAGATTTGGAACATCGGTAAATTTATAGGTATTGTTAGGATAGGCAAAAATTGCCTCGGAAAGATCTTTTCCCACTTTTCCCTGAACCACATCAAAGGCACAGGAAAATTCGATGTCACTAATATGGTATCCTCCGAGATTGACATGCATTAATCCCGGAATACGGTCAGTTTCTTTTGCATTTCGATAGTAATGAACTCCCTGAACAAACGAAGAAGCACAGTTACCGACGCCAATAATTCCAACTCTAACTTTCTTGTTGGCCATTTTTCCCTCCTGCAGAAATAATTCCTTTAATTTTAAAAAATCTTTCTATTGATGTAATCAATGTAAAAACCAATAATAGTAATATTCCCCAATACAGGAAATATTTACCCAGTAGAAGTATGACTGTCAACCAGATAACTCTTTCCGGTCGGGAGAAGAAACCACCTTTAAATTTGTATTTTAAACCTTCAGCTCTTGCTTTTACATAACTTGTGAATAACGAGCAAAATAATACCCCAAAAGAAACTAAAATAAAAGTATTTTTCTTAAAGGGTGTCCATGCGGATAGAAAAATTGCCCAATATACTAAACTGGCTAAAATAATAAATTCACTTATCCGATCTAAGCTTGAATCTAAAAAAGCTCCAAAATCGCTTTGTTTATTTGAGTACCGGGCTAAAGAGCCGTCCAAGGTATCGAAAATGCTGGCAAGTATTAATACTACCGCTCCCAGTCTTAAATACCCAAAGCAGAGAAGAACTGCAGATAGCAGGGTAATGAGCAGACCGGTTAAAGTTAAGCCAAGAGGGGTTATACCCAGTTTGGACATTGTTTTTATAATAGGAGTTAAAATCTTTCTAAAAAATAGAGCTAGTTTATCAGGGATCATAATATCACTTGTCTTTTATAATTAGTACAATTTCTCCTTTAGGTTTTGTTTTAAAATGGTCAATCAAAAAACCTGCGGTTCCCTGTAAAAATTCTTCATAATATTTGGTAATTTCCCTGCCCATGAATAAATTTCTGTTTTGGTCTAAACTTTTTATTACTTCCAGGGTATCAATTATCCGCTGGGGGGACTCAAATATAATTACGGTTATATCATAATTGAGAAGTTGCTGCAGTTTGTTTTTTTTCTTGTTTTTTTTTCGGGGGAGGAAACCGCAAAATAAAAATGTATCTGTAGCTGAACCGGAAGCGGTTAGTGCGGCTAAAATACTGGAAGGACCGGGAATGGGAATTACTGAAATATTATTTTTAATTGCTTCTCTAACTAAATACAAGCCGGGATCGGAGATGGAAGGAGTTCCTGCATCGGAAACCAAAGCTACATCCCCCTGTTCAATTATATGCTTTATTATCTGGGGAGTTTTCCTGGTTTTGTTTATATCATTATAACTGGTGGTTTTATTGGTCAGGTTGTAGTGATTTAATAAAATCCTGGTGGTGCGGGTATCTTCGCAGGCAATCAGCGAAACTTGTTCCAGCACTTCCAATGCGCGCAGGGTGATATCCTTTAAATTTCCAATGGGAGTACTAACCAAATAAAGGGCATTATTCATGATCAGAAATTATTAAAAGTTTAAGGAGTAGTTCATTCACTAAATTCCAGGGAGCTTTTTTC
>LKUE01000355.1 GCA_001412365.1 Desulfuromonas sp. SDB
AAAATAATTGACAGTGGATCGTCAATATTAAAAAAATTCAAAGACTGTTGCATTATTTTATCAAAGAAGAAATGCAAAGTTTGGAGAAACAAATCATCCTTGCTTTTAAAATAATGATAGATTCCCCCTTTGGTTATATCCAGTTCCTCAGCAATACCCTGCAGGGAAACCCGGTCATAATCTAGGGTTAGAAACCTTTTCAATGATTCAGTTAAGATTTTTTCCTTAGTAGTCATTTTTCCTCCTTAAACATACCTACGGTAGGTATGTTAAATGTTATTTAAGTATTTGTCAAGGAATTTTTTTGGGAAACACTTACTAATTGTAGTTGTGTTTGTTTTTGCTGTTGATCACAAATTTAACACAGAAATTTTCTAAGTCAGATAGAGGAATATTTAAATTGTTTTGATCTGCATATATTGAAGCCAGCACTTCGTAAAATCTGGCAATTTCCTTTAATCCGTTTCCCCATTGTTTATCTCCCAGGGACAAAAAAAGAAGATTTAAAGCTCTCTGAAGTGATTTTTGAAAATTTTCCTTATGGTCAAGCAGTTGCCAATGACTGGCTCTGGATATCTCACTTCCAATATTGCCTAACTGCTGATATTTTTCTAATTTACACCATGTTTGCTTATCCATCTTAATCTCAGATTAATATTAATCTCCAACTAATCTATTGATAATGTTTTTAATTTTATTTTTTAATATTTTATCTTGTACTTCCAATGAATTGTTGTTTTGAGATGGTCTGATATTGATAAATGACGTATATTCAATTTTTTTATTTTTTGGCTGATCGGTGTAGATATTAAATCCCCATAGATTTTCCTGTACTGATCCCTGTTGGAGAAGCACAGCTTCGGAATCGGCATGAAGTTCTCCCCCCAATGCAATTATATCTTTTTCAACATCCACTACTCCCTTGATCATATTGCCGTAATTATTTTTTGCCAATCTTTCCAACTCTGTTTTAGTTATGGGATTTTTTATGATTAATATTTCCATCTAATAAATCTGTATGGCTTATTTTTCTTTTGGTCTTTTAAAGTATAAAAACCAAGCCCAACAAGCGCATAACTCCCAACCCTTCTCCCCCATTTTTTTCATTATTCTCATTTCATTCCAGCAAAAGGCAATTTTTCTTTTATATTCCCATTTTTCCATTTTCTATTCTCCTGTTGTTTTTGAAAATTTATAATGCTTAGCGCTGGTAATCAAGATAAATGCAGCACCTCCTAAAAAGCTTATTGAACCGGTTAAGAGATAAATAAACATAAACAAACCGGCAAACAGAACTAATTCCACTGCGGAAATTCTATAGGAAAACCATCTTTGATAGACAATATTTCCAGATAAGCCCCTATTTCTTTTTGCATAGTAAAATAAATTTATATTTCGCAAATGTCTTATAATTACCGCAATTTGTCTGACTATTAATCCCCCCGCGGTAAATACTAAAATGATTTGGGGAATTTTTTGTTGTCTGTACAGAAACCAGATAATTAAAATCAGTAAAACAGAAAGTAATACTGACTTGGCAAAATTCCACGAAATTATCTTCTGGTTATCAATATCTCGCTGAAACCGGGGGGTTAATTCATAACTGCCGGTGAAAGTAAAATATTTTTTTGCGCCACAGTGATAAATTTTATTTCCAATAATGGTCAGATAATAATCAGCAATATATAAAATAAGCCATATTGAAATTGTCAGTGAAATATTATTAAAAATAATTTTTTCAATCATTCTGTATGTAATTGACTATGAAATTAACTTTATGTATTTTTTTCAACTTTATCAGTAATCTTAGCCACAATTTCCAGCATTTCCTTTCCAGCGGGTGTCTTTTTAAAGTTATAGATAAATGGCTTGCCCTGATCTCCCGACTTGACGATATTTAGGTCAATGGGGATGCTTCCCAGAATTTCTGTATTAAAATCCTCTGCTGCTTTTTTTGCCCCTACTCCTGAGAATAAATCAATCTGTTTGCCGCAATGAGGACAGTTAAATGCACTCATGTTTTCTACAATTCCCAGTACAGGAACATTTACTTTCTGGGAAAATTTTATTGCTTTTCTGGAATCAAGGAAGGCAACATCTTGAGGAGTAGAAACAATTATGGACCCGTCAAGCTGCTTTAATATCTGAACTACCGACAGTGGCTCATCTCCAGTCCCTGGAGGACAGTCAACCACTAGGTAATCAAGCGGTGGCCATATTATATCCTCCATGAACTGCTGGAGAAGCTTCATCTTCAGTGGTCCCCTCCAAATTATCGGATCATCCTGGTTTTCCATAAATGTAGCCAGAGACAGGGCGTATAAATTTTCAGCAACCTTCACCGGTGATGGAGCTTCATTATCAGTGCCAGGCTCAAGTCTTCTCCCCTCTATACCCAGCATTTTCACCACATTGGGTCCGTGAATGTCAGCATCAATAATTCCCACCTTTTTCCCGGCAAGAGCCAAGCCATAGCCGAGATTAATAGCGACAGTGGTTTTGCCCACTCCGCCCTTTCCGCTGATTACTACAATTTTGTGCTTAATTTTGTCAAGGTTGTCATCTAGATTTTTTTGTCTGCTTTCTTCACTACCCATTATTCCTCCAAATTTATTTATTACAAAAGACAATACTTATATACAAAGATAATCATATATTTGAATTATGCAATAACAACTAACAATTAAATTATCTGAATTATCTGATTTTAACAAGCTTTCCGGAGTAGTCTGAATTTCCGGAAATTAAATTGTAATAATAGCAGCCCTGGCTGAGTTCATTGCCAATAATTAAATATCTGTCTTCTCCGCAGTAGGAAAATACCTTTCTACCGCTTATATCGAACAACTGCAGAGAATAGGGCTGGTTAGAGGTAATGGTAAACTTCACCATATCGGTGAAGAAATAATTGGAAACTGCATAGGACAATTGCCCCAGCTGGGGCTGCTGGGATATACCGGTAGCAGTCCCCGCCACTACTACACTTAAATTTGCCTGATTGGATATGCTTTGATTGAATTTCTCCAGCCAGAAGGTCTGGACAATAGTTTGGGTATCGGAGATGGATGGCGCCTGGAGTACTACCTCCCGGTAAAAGCGTTGACCGGGTAATCCATTAAATCCATAAGTAAACGCATTCGATGAATCAAGCCAATAACCAGGATGATACAGGGGACTACACTGGTCAAATCTCATAAAGATAATATCAGTAAAAGGTGAATGACCTGAATTGGTTAAATAGGCTCCTAAAATAAAACTATCTCCGGAGTTAACTGTATCCGGCAGTATAAAACTGTCAATATTAAATACTGCTGAATTGGAATCTTCCGGTGAACAAATTTTGGCTGAGTAATTTTGAAAATGAATCCACCCCCTGGTGTTGCTGTCGGGAAGATAAATTCTGCACCAATTACCGCTATAGCTGTCTGCCACAAAAACCTGTCCGAAGCATATCTGGGTGATCACTGCGGAATCTGTAGTTGGAGCAATTCTGACATTGAGTAAAGAAGCGGTAATACGGTGGGCGGAATCTCCTCCCACTCCCTCCAGATGTTGCAGTTCTATTCCATCTCCTCCCTGAATCCATCCGTAGCAAGGACCGCTGTTGGAAGGATAATAAGTCTTGTACCAATTTTCTCGTTCCTGGAAAGCGACCAAACGCTGTCCGCAGTGTAAATACGACATGATATCCGCTGAATAATCCGGATGGTATCTTACGGTTAAACTTTCAGTTAATACTGTGAAAATGTAGTGCTGTTGGGGTGGTTCATCCCAAAATACGTTTTCAATCTCCTGCCACAAGTCCGTCTCCCCCTGGTCGTATCCTAACGCCCAGCAGCCAGCTCCCTGCAAGGTGCTGTCCCTGGCCAGACAAAGTTTCAGAAAAAAGCTGAGTGAATCATCATACCAGCACTGATGCCAGTTTCCATTATGATAGCGGAACCAGGGGGTCTGCGAAAACGAATCCCAGATTCTTCCATGTACTGCAGCCTGCTGCTTTGCATTTGAATAGATCACTGCACTTCCTGAGCCCACCGTAGCTGCTCCCATCTGATCACTTTCCACCGGCCAATCAAATCCGTAATAGGGCAATCCCAGTATTAATTTTTCCGGGGGAACTTGATAATTGTTGATAAGTTGTCCCACTGATGTACTCAGGGCAAAATAACCCCAAAAAGAGCTGCTATCCAGCGGAGCTACCGGTCCGGCATTATTTGATCCGGCATAATGATAGTTGTACTCCATTAAAAATAAACCATCAGTGACATCACTCAATGCTAGGAAATCATATCCCGGATACCAGGAAGGAATTGAGGGCATGGCGAGGTACAATTCTGGAGATGGATTGCGTTGGGTCAGGGAATCGTACAAGGTGGCGACAAATTGAGTGAAGGAATCGCCTACTGAGGAAGTTACAAACTCAAAATCTAAATTAACCCCCTCGATACCGGTGGAATCAATAAAGCTGAGTATATTATTTATTGCCAAATCTTTGGCGGCAGGTGAATTCAAAAAGGCAGAAATATTTCCGGAATTAAATAAAGTATAGGTAATGTGAATTTTTACTCCCCGGGGATGGGCATAGCTGACTATGGAGTTAAAATTAGAGGGATTGGGTAAGCCGGAAACCGAGCCGTCAGGATTGATATCAATGGAAAAATAGGCAATGTGAGTGAGTAGATGATATTGAAATTCAGAATAACTGCTGGTAGAAACCCAGAAGGGAAGGTAGCCGTAGTAGTTATATCTCATCCCTTCAGTTAAAATGCGGGGCTGATAGGAAGGCAGATTATAAGAAGGTTCGCCCCGCTGTGCTAATTCACGGTACTGTTCATGCTGAATTTGATGGATTCCTGGATTAAAACACTGACCGGCTATTAATAATATAATAAATAACA
The DNA here is from genome assembly GCA_001412365.1 of Desulfuromonas sp. SDB. GTDB lineage: Bacteria > SDB-A > SDB-A > SDB-A > SDB-A > SDB-A. The sequence continues at coordinate 4,899 of LKUE01000355.1, forward strand.
TCAACTAAATTATATTTAATCTAACCAATAAATTAAACAAGAAAATTATTGCGTTGAGAATTTTGGTTTGATAATATAACAAGAATTTACACATCTTATAAATTGCAGTGAATATACAGTTTTACACCACCTCAGCTATGGAAAAGTTGGCAGTACCATGCAAACAGACTACAGCTGGTCATTTTTATTAATCTAAAATGTTATTACCCAAAGATCTCGAATATCTCTGTTCAAATTTAAACATATCCAACCACCAGGCTTCTCAAGTTATAACTATGCTGGATGAAGGGATGACCGTGCCCTTTATATCCCGATACCGCAAAGAGAAAACAGATAGCTTAGATGAAGAAAAGGTTCAGAACACCAAGGATCTTTATGATTACATCAGAGATCTCAATGCCCGGAAAACTGCTATTATAAAATCAATCAGCGAACAGGATAAACTCAATCCTGAATTAAAACAGAAAATTGATCAGACTTATAAAAAAAGTGAGTTGGAGGATCTTTACCTTCCCTTTAAGCCAAAACGTAGAACCAAAGCAACCATAGCCATAGAAAAAGGATTCCAAGCTTTAGCGGATAAGATTCTTAATTCTGAGTTAAAACAAGATGTTTCTGAATTAGCCCAAGAATATTTAACGTTGGATAAGGAATGTACAACTATCCAGGAGGTGAGTACTCAAGCTGGTTATATAATTGCGGAAATATTTTCTGAAAATCCAGAAGTCAGAAAAAAAACCCGTGATTTCATCTCTCAACATGGTTTAAAAGAGGTATGGGTAGATGAAGACTGGCAGGATAAGCGTACAAAATATGAACAATACTATAAATTCAGCGAAGCTCTAAGAACTATTCCCTCCCACAGAATTCTGGCAATAAAGCGTGGCGAAAAAGAAAAAATATTAAAATCTAAAATCAGCTTTGATAAAAATATTGTCCACCAGCAGGCATCTAAAATCCTGAATATTCAGGATCATCCCCGAAATAATTACCTTGACCAAGTTTTAGATGATTCCCTTAACCGGCTGATTATTCCATCAGTACTTCTGGATATTGATTTCCAGTTAAAAAAGGAAGCCGATGAGAAGGCAATTGAAGTTTTTGCCGCTAATTTAGAAAAGCTTCTCCTCTCCCCACCCGCCGGTAACATCAGAGTTATGGCGGTAGATCCAGGATTTAGAACTGGTTGTAAGGTGGTGGTGCTGGATGAGACAGGTAAGCTTCTGGACTATTTCAATATTTTTCCCCATCATTCCCCCAAAAAAATCGAACAAGCCCGGAATAAAGTTCTTGCCAACATTGAAAAATATAATATTGAAGCTGTAGTCATCGGCAACGGCACCGCATCCCGTGAAACTAAAAATTTTTTCAAGGACACCGTAGCTG
>LKUE01000356.1 GCA_001412365.1 Desulfuromonas sp. SDB
CAAAAAAACTTCCATCAAATTTTGATAAATAAGATAATAAAGGGAGATACAGTAATAACATTACATACAAGATTACAATTATTTAATTGTTATATTGATCTGTGTTTCGATAAGATCAGTGTTTATCGGTGGCTAATAAATAATGGGGGAGGAAAATGGGCGTTGCAGGTTGGCAATCATGGATTTATAATCTGATTTTCAGATATAAATGATTTAGATAAAAGATTGAGGTTTATATGAGAAAGTATTGTTTAGTTTTACTTTTAGTGACTTTGTTGTTTTCCTGCTCCCGGCAGAAACCGGTGGATATTTATGGAAACCGGGTGCAGGAAGGAGTTATATTTTTTGTAGAGGTAACTGACCAGGTTCCCGAACCGGCCAATCAGTTCTACTATCAAACCATCAGACAGTCGGTAAGATTGGTTTCTGATTTTCCCTTGCCGGAAATAATCGAGCCTCCCTGGTGCTTTGCAGTAGCCAGTTTCAATCCTCTCAACCAGGAACTCAGGTACCTGCTGGTATTTGACTCAGCAGATATTGAAGTGGATTACCGGGAAGAGAAATATGATCAGATCACCTTGCTTTATGATCAGACTGACCGGGAGATAGGGGGGTATCTATACCAGGAAGGAAAAACATATTTGTACTGCGGCAGTTCATCTCAGAGATATCTAGCGGCTATTGAAGAAAATAAAAAACCGTTCTGTGAAAATAAAGATTATCAGAAATGCGCTGAGTTTTTCTCCGATCAGGATTGGGTGAGATTATATGTGCCCGGAACAGTGTTTGAACTGCTGAAGATGATTCCCGATGAATACCTGCAGAGGTATGAGGTTTTTCACATGGTCAAGAATCTGGAAATTACTGCTTTTACCGGAAAGATTTCGGGTATGGAGCAGTTAAAAGTGGAGCTCAATGTACTGTCGGATACAAATTTAATTTCCCTTGACCTTTCCTTCCAGGGGTGGAATCCTGAAGAAATTCACCATCGAATATTGGAGTCAGTTTTTGGATATAATAATCAAGATTAGTAATCTGTATAAGAATTACCATCTGCCTCATGAAAACCTTCAGGTGTTAAATGGCATAAACCTGGAAATTGAAAAAGATAAAACTTATTTCATTTCGGGAAGGTCGGGCAGCGGTAAATCCACCCTGCTTAGAATTATCGGGGGGGTGGATCTGGAATTTTCCGGATCAGTGTTGATAGGAGAACAAAAATTAAAAGACCTCGATCTATGGCAGTTATCCAAACTCAGGCAGAGTAAAATCGGTTTTGTGTTTCAGGATTTCTATCTGCTGAGTTATTTAACCGCAGTGGAGAATGTGGTGCTTCCTGGTCTGTTCACCGATAAAAGCTCCGGCAAGATTACCAAACGGGCAAAATGGCTGTTGACCCGGTTGGATTTAGAAAAAGTTATGGATCATCAGGTCCATCAGTTATCCCGGGGGGAAAAACAGAGAGTGGCGTTTGCCCGGGCTCTGATCAACAATCCCACCATTGTTCTGGCTGATGAACCCACTGCCAGCTTGGATGAAGAAAATCAAGAACTATTATTTAATTTGCTGAATGAATTAAAACAGGAAAATCCATTTACCCTGATTGCGGTAATCCACAGCAGTAAAACTCAACCGGATCAATGGCTTAAACTGACCGATGGGAAGCTGGAGATGTTGAGTTGAGAGTGCGAAACTTTATCAAAGCTTTCAAATATTGGAATCGGGGTCATTGGAAATCATTTTTCTTTTCCAGCTTGATGTTAACCGTGAGCACCTCCCTGGTGGTGTTGTTTTTATGTTTAGGTATTGGAATTAATTCCGCCTTGGGCAGAATATTTTCCAGCACTATTGCCCGAGGGCAAATTGTAGTAAATTCTTCCACCACTCAGGTGGGGGTGATGACCCTGCGGGATGAAGATGCCCCCTTGCTGGACCGGGACGCAGCAGTGGCCATCTCCCGAATACCGGGAGTGGAGAAGATTGATTCCCAACTGTTCTGCAGCGTTCCCGCCTTTCTAACCGGACATGTTCCCGGATTGGGCAACAACTATTATACTGACGTTACCCTGGAGGGAGTGGACAGCTCGATCATAGAGGAGCCATCCGCCCGGAGGATGTTCAACCGGAGTTTTTCCGACACCACCGACAGGGTTTTACCGGTAATTTTATCTTCCTCCTTATTGAATTTGTACAATGCCGGATTAGCTCCGGCTAATCAGTTACCCGGATTAACTCCGGATGCGGTTATCGGATTGGAAGGATTGTTGATTTTAGGGAGAAGCTCAATTAGAGAAGAAAGCCTGGCTCCTAGGAGGTATACAGTTAAAGTGGTAGGACTGTCCTCCAGCCTTTCCCTGGTGGCATTGGGTGTACCCATAGAGTTTGTCAAGGAAGCGAACCAGTACTACCATCCTGAAAAGACCCAGGAGTATTCAGCTTTATTTATCACCGTGGAATCTCCTTCCGAAGTTTCCCGGATTATGGAGAAGATAAATGCCATGGGATTCCAGACCAAAACCGACAATGAAATTGTTAAAAGAACTTCATCCTTCTTGCAGTTGGTGGCATTTGGAATATCCATATTATCCGCAATTATTGTAATATCCTCACTGGTCAGCACCATCTACACCATCTCCGAACAGATTTCCAACCGGTCTAATCAAATTGGAGTACTTAGAACTTTAGGGGCTTCTCCTAATGCATTGACTTCGTTATTTTCATTCCAAGTGCTGGTAATATCTGCGGTGGATTTACTGATTGGCTACTCCCTGGGGATGCTTTTAGCATTAGGATTGGATAAATTTATTAAATTAGTCCTACCCTCAATCTACATCCTTACCGGAGGAGTAGTTACCTTTCACTGGGGTTTGCTGTTGGTATTGTTTTTAGCATTAAGTGTTATTCCCACAGTGATAGCCTATTTAATTTTTGTAAAACTAATCAGCAAAAACCTGCTGGATTTACTTTCCGTTTAAATAAGGAGTGTTATGAAATTTATTCAGATAGACCGCCGGTTATGTCAAGCTTGCGGTGGATGTGTTTCCGTTTGCAGCTTTTTAGCATTGAAAATTGAATTTGGACAGCTGAAACTGAATAAACATAATTGCAAACAGTGTCTGAATTGCATTCAGGTATGTCCTAATGCCGCATTAGAGGCGGTGGAAGAATGAAAATTAAAACAGATATAACCGTAGTGGGAGCGGGACCGGGAGGGACTACCGCTGCCCGTTTGCTGGCGGATGGCGGGTTGGAAGTAATTCTGGTGGAAAGAAAAAATGAAATAGGCAAAGATATCCGCTGCGCGGAAGGAATAGATCTTCCCACCGTTGATCAGGTGGTGGGAAAAATCCCTGAAAATCTAATTTCCTGGCCTATTGACCGTATTTTTATTGATTATGCTGACCAGCGGATCAGTTTAAACGCCCCCGGACATGGAGTAATTCTGGAGAGGTATTTGTTTGACAAATATCTTGCCCAACTGGCGGCTAAAGCTGGTGCTCAAATAATGCTGGAATGTGAAATAAACGAAGTTAATCTTAAAGATCATAAATGGTTTCTCTCCGGGAACTATCAACATCAGAAAATATCTATTGAATCCAAAGCAGTAATTGCCGCAGACGGAGTGGATTCATTGATTGGAAAAATGGCAGGAATTAACACCTCTTTAAATCCCCGGGATGTGTATTCCTGTGCGGAGATTAAAGGAGATATTTCAGGAAGGGAAGAAGAAGGGGCATTGTTGATCAGCTTAGATGAAAAATTATTCACCGGTGGGTATGCCTGGAGTTTTCCCAAAGCAGGAGGATTGGCTAATATCGGTTTGGGAATTAGGGGAGATGCCGGAGGTAAATGCGCCAAAGACAGACTGGAAATATGGCTGAATGAAAAATTTATGGGAGTGCCCCGGTTAAGTTATCTGGTAGGAGCAGTTCCTGCCAAGAAGATGGAAGCCATTTCCACTGAAGGAATGATGCTGATTGGCGATGCCGCCCGGCTGGCTGATCCCATAAGCGGAGGGGGGATCGGACCGGCACTTACTTCAGCCCAACTGGCGGCAGAGGTCATGATAAAATTGTGGCATAAAAATGAACTGGATAAGACCTACAAATACGATGATGCCTGGTGGAACGGAGAAGGAAAACAACTGGAACAGCGATTGTTTTTGAGGAATATCTACATTGCCAATGATAAAAAACTGCTTAAACCGGTATTTGAATGGGGAATGAAAAACCTCGACGGTAAGCATATTGATGAGTTCTCTGCGGATGAGATGCTGTTGGGATTGATCAAGGCGGTGCCGGTATTATTTAAAATGGCATCATCCATTGTCCCCACCTTGATGAAGATGGTATTTAAATAGCCACCCAACCACCCCGGAATGTTTTAACACAGATGAACACAGAAAAACACAGAAAATTAAGTTTACTTCTACGCAGATGCCGCCCACAACCCAGAACACAGATGCCTAAATTTTAAATATGGGAGCTAATGCAGTATTGTAAAGTAGTGCAAGCTGTTTGAAAAACAGCTTTTTACCACGAATGGACACGAATCCCAGAATCCCAACCACGCCAGAGACACTAATGAACACTAATCTCCTTACCCAACACCGAGAGAATAGAACACTGATGATAGGATGACAGGATTTGAAGGATCAAAACAAATAGATGATTGAATCTTTTTGCTTTGCAAAAACAGTCAATCAGATATTTCGATTAACAAGATAGCATTT
>LKUE01000357.1 GCA_001412365.1 Desulfuromonas sp. SDB
TTTTAGAAAAAAATAGGAGGGGAAACCATGAAAAAATCAATGATCTTAATTATCTTGATACTGACAGCAAGTTCAGGTTATGCCGACATGCAATGGACTGGTAATGGAACCTGCATTACCGCTAACATTGTATCCTATAATCTGGAGGGAGATCCCCTGGATTATTTACCTGGTAATGCAGTTAGTGAAAATTCAGCATCAAATATTCAACAACTCCAAGCTGAACTGGGAACAGTTACTACTCCCAGTCATTACGCTCCCTGTTGGGCTGATGATCGATTAGTTTCCAATGATTGGAATCTAACCACAAGGAGCAAGCTAGCTTTTGATTATGATTCTGATGACAATCTTTATGCTGCAGCAATCTCCACCTGGAGTAATCAGGATACCATTAAAATTTTTAAATCAACCGACCGGGGTTATACCTGGAATGAGATCTGGTGGTTATCTGTTCAAAATCAATCAGTGGAATTTTGGGACATTGCGATGAGAGTGGTGCACTCCGGATCCGATCCGGATATTTATCTTGCTTTGATTGACAGTAATTATACCGATGGACAATTAGAATTGAGAGTATTCTGTTATAATCAAACTACCCACAATTTTGGACAGTATTTCTTTGATCCGGATACTTATGTTGGATTTGAAAATCCAATTGAACTGGCTATGGATATAACCAACGATGCTATTCCCCAAATCTGGGTAACTTATAACCGGTTAACCTCCACCAGTGGATGGTCCAGTGTTTATTCCACCAATGGCGGAGTTGATTGGTCTTATCAAGGTCATTCAGGGGTTCAGGGAGGAGGGGGTTGTGATGTCTGTATGGGACCGGATGATTATGTGTACCTGGTAAATATCTATACCGAAAGCAGTAACCGGGTCAGGATGTACCGAACGCAGTTTTCATCCTCGGGTGATTATTTCAATGTTTCTCCCACTACTGCTGAGGAGAGAAGCTATCCCAGTGTAGCTTCTACTACCCATAGTGCTTATGGCTATAATGTAGTACATGTTCTTTACCAGCGGGGAACTGGTTCAGCCAGCAGGATTAGAAATTCCTATTCTTCGGATGGTGGAGATAACTGGACTATTGATGAAATGTGGTCACCTACTGGAGATGCTTATACAGTCAGACCATTTATACGTAATGGGTGGGATGGGGATGAATTTGTGGGATTAGCTACTAATCTAGCCACAGATTCGTTAGTAGTGGGAACTACCTACTGGATGAATAATACGGTTTGGCAAAATGTTTATTATCCAGCTAGTCATCGTCCTACCGGAGAAATAACTCCCCAGGGTTTTAGAATGTTTTCCAGAGGGACACAGATAATCTACCGTCAATTCGGTTCCGATTATCTCTGGTATGACCGTGGTAATATGGCTAATTCAGTGGAGGAAATCACCCCGGGATCCAGCCAAATCATGAATATTACCCAAAATGGTCATCAAGTGGATATCCAATTTAGTTTAGATCAATCCCAACCGGTGAATATTAACTTATTTGATGTTTCCGGCAGAAATGTCCGGAATCTGTGCAATCAGACCTTTTTACCGGGGGAACATAGCCTAAGTTACGATCTCATGGGATTAAACGGATCTTATATTGTCCATTTCCAGGCGGGAAGCCAAACCAATTCAGAAAAGATATTTATTTTCTAAATTCTTTAAATATTACGCCCTGAAGAAATCAGGGCGTAATATTTTCTTATTTACTTACTTATCTTTAAATTTCCTGTTTTTTGAATATTGTGGCAAAGTTAATTTATTAAATAGACAATATAGAGTTAATTTTTAGAATATTTTAATAGTGAAAGCTTAACTTAATTATAAGATTTTTAAATTTTTATTATTATGGTAAAATATTTTGAAAAATCTAACCGAGGAGGTAGGATGAGAACTTCGATGTTATTAATCATTCTGATGATAGCAGTAAGTCTATTTGCCAATAATGCAGTGTGGAATGGAAGTACTGAAACCAGATATGCTAATGTGGTTTCCTATGATCTGACTGAAGATCTTGTGGAATATTTACCCGGATCAAGTAATAATAATCAAACTCAGCAACCGGCAGATATTGAAACCAGAACCGATCCTTCTTATTACGCTCCCTGCTGGGCTAACGATCTTCTGGTTTCCAGCCAGTGGAATTTAGATGCCCGTAGTAAAATAGCCATAGATTATGATACCGATGGATATATTTACGTAGCAGCGTTAACCGCAAGTCCGGGAGATGATGATGACTCCATAATTATCATGAAATCAACTGATAACGGATATAGCTGGGGACAGTTATTTGTTTTGCATAATGCTAACAGCTTACAATTCATTGATTTTGACATGAAGGTGGACAGGAATAATACCGATCCGTTGATTTATATGGTTCTGTCGGATACCAACATTACCAATGTTCAGCAGGAAATGTGGTTTTTTGCCATTAATCAGATAACGGGAATGCCGGTAGCGGTTCTGTTTGATCCGGATACTTCTACAAATTTTGTTTCACCCACCAATGTAGCTATGGATATCACTGATGATGCCACTCCCCAAATATGGATTACCTACAACCGTATAACTACGGCTACCGGTTGGAGCAGTGTTTTCTCCACTGATGGCGGATCAACCTGGAATTATCAATCTCATTCTGCAAGCAGTGGTGGGGGGGGATGTGATGTCTGTGTAGGACCGGATGATTATGTGTACATTGTAAATATCTACACCGAAAGCAGCAACCGGGTGAGAATGTGTGAGAGACAGTTTACTATACATCATTCGTATTACAATGTCTCTCCCACTGCTGCGGAAGACCGCTACTATCCCAGTGTGGCTTCGGAGATTGGTGCTGCTTATGGATCCAATGTGGTTCACGTTCTCTATCAAACCGGTTCTGGCAACACCGCCCGGATCAAGAATTCCTACACCACCGATGGAGGAACAAACTGGACTATTGACGAGTTTTGGTCACCGATTGGAGATGTTCAGGCTACCAGACCCTATGTGCGCTGCGGATGGGAAACTGATCAATTTATTAGTATTGCCACCCGCACCGATTGGGATTCCTTAGCCACTGCTTTTACTGCTGATGAAAGTTGGGGAGCAGTAACCTATGTCAATGATCATCGTCCTACCGGGGAGATTACCCCTCAGGGAATAGTCCGGGCTTCTACCGGCCGTCAGTTGATCTACCGTGAATACGGTTCAAACAACCTCTGGTATGACCGTTTTGATATGGCTAATTCAGTGGAGGAAATCACCCAAGGATCCGGACAGGTAATGAATATAACCAACAACGGATCACAAGTAGATATCAGATTTAGCTTAAATCAACCTCAGCCAGTGAGTGTTAACTTAGTAGATGTTTCCGGCAGAACGGTGAGAAATCTTCTCAATCAGAATTTATCTTCTGGGGATCATAGTCTCAGTTATGATCTCAGCGGTTTGAACGGTTCCTATATTGTTAATTTCCAAGCGGGAAATCTGAATAGTTCGGAAAAGATATTTATTTTTTAAGTAAATAAGTTGATATGTTTAAAAA
>LKUE01000358.1 GCA_001412365.1 Desulfuromonas sp. SDB
AACCCTTTTTTGCTAAAAATCCCCAGGGAGATATTTTTTTTATAGAACAAAGTGATCCTGAAAAGATCAGTTCATTGCTCTACAAATTAATACAAGAGAGAATTCCTGCCTACCTTGGGCAAATTCCTGAAATATTTGATGTGCAGATTATTACCCCGGTTAACCGGGGACCTTTGGGAACAGCTCAATTAAACAGTATATTGGCAGATCAGATTAATCCTGCTGCTGTTTCCCGCCCTGCAGTTGGAGATAAAGTAATACAGATGAAAAACAACTACAATTTAGAAGTGTTCAATGGAGATATAGGCAAGGTGGTGGACAGAGAAAAAAACCAGCTGAATGTGGATTTCAACGGACGGATTGTGGAGTACCGGGGTGAAGATATTGACACCCTCAGTTTAGCCTACGCCATAACTGTTCATAAATCCCAGGGCAGTGAATATCCGGTAGTGATAATTATTCTGCATACCCAGCACTACCCCATGCTGAAAAGGAGTCTGCTGTACACTGCAGTAACCAGGGGAAAAAAGCTGGTGGTATTAATAGGTTGCCGCAAAGCATTTTACTTAGCCCTGAGTAACAATGCTCCTTTGCAGCGATATTCCCGGTTGAGTTATCGGCTGAATAAAGTTAATTTTGATGATAGGGCTGGTGATTAAATACTATGGATTTTATTAACTGATTTATTAGATTGAATTATCCGCTGGACTGCTTATAAAATATTACTAAAATTACAGTTTATAAATATAGATTCTAATATAAAATTTTTACAGGAGTACTCATGCTTAAATTTTTAATAATATCTTTAGTCATATTGAGTGGAGTATTTTTACCCCTAATCGCCCAAACTACCCCCTCTGAATTGATTGTGGAAGGTAGATGGGTTAATCCGCCCTCCCATGATCCGGGAATTCCTTCGGAAATTTACCATAAAAACATGCCTGCTGTCGAATATCAGGACGCCACTGTCCCCCCCCAGCCCCCGGTGAGGATGTGCGCGGAATGGGAGCCGGCGGTATCAGTGCTGATAAGGTATCCTCTGGGTTTGCCCTGGGATTTAGTAGAGGACCTGGCTCAGGATGTGCATGTGACCTGTCTGGTCAGCAGCTCAAATTACAGCAGCGCACAGTCCCAGTTCACCTCCCACGGTATATCCCCTTCCCAGGTTGATTTTGTAATCACCAATACCGATACTTACTGGACCCGGGATTACGGACCCTGGTTTGTATTTGACGGGCAGGATGCTATGGGAATATCAGACCATGTCTACAATAGAACCTACCGGGTTGATGACGACCAGTCCAACTGGTATCTTGCTCCGGATTTAGGAGTGGAATTGTGGAAGACCGATCTGAGACATACCGGAGGAAACTTCATGTGTGACGGTCACGGTGTGGGCATGTCCAGTGACGATGTGTACAACTACTCATTCAACAGCACCATCACCCAGGATTCGGTAAATAATCTGATGAATGCCTACTGGGGTATTTACACCTATCATGCTTTTCCCGATCCCCTGGGCAGTTATATTGATCATATTGACTGTTATGCCAAATTTCTCAATGAGGAAAAAATAGTGGTAATTACCAACGGAGTGGATGATTACAATTTAAATCAGGTGGCTAACCAGATATCCGGGTTAACCAGCTGCTTCGGTGGAAATTACCAGGTGGTGAGGTTACACTGTCCGGACAATCATGATGCCGCCTATGTCAACTGTCTGATCATCAATTCCTTTGTGTACCTGCCCCTCACCGGATATTACGATGAGGACACCGCTGCCATACATTTTTACGAAAGGGAACTTCCCGGATATATAGTTAAAGGTTATCAGGATTACAGTTTTGAACCCACCGATGCCATTCACTGCAGAACCAAGGCGATCTACGATCCGGGGATGCTCTATGTGGATGTCAATCCCCATGTGGATACTGCTGATTTAAAAGTTAAAGCATTGGTGCATGACTACAACGGGATGGGAGTTAAAACCGATTCGGTTTTCCTGGTGTGGAGATTTTCAGGGGATTCGTTGTTTACTAATTATGAATTGATGGATCAGATATCCGGTTTTCCCGACAGTTTTCAAGCCTATCTGCCTTTACCGGTAAGTGAAGAAACCCTGTCTGTGGATTATTATGTTTTTGCCGCGGATAATTCAGGAAGACATTCCACTGACCCTTATACTGCTCCCGGCGGATATTATAATGTTGATTATGAGGTAATGGGAATTGAAGAAGGCACTGAACACATAGTGCCCCCGGAGAGAATAGCTATATTTCAGCAAAATGATAAATTGGTATTTAGAAGTTCCGCGGGATTGCACAATATAGAAAAAATCAGCATAATGGATATCACCGGAAGGATCAGATCTGAAATTAACCGGCATTTACTTGCGACTGGTGGTAATATTATTGTATTGGACTTAGACCGGTTGGATTTGACCAGCGGTATTTATCTTATTACCGTGAGATCTGATCAAAATAACTATACCGATAAAATTAATATAATACGTTAAGTTAACTATTGACAATGAAATTAGATAAAAAATCAATTAATGGATGGTTATGGGCAAATCAAAAAATAATAAAGATCAGATAGATCAATTTGAACAGATTGAACAGGAAATTAAACAGTCGGAAGGTTCGGAAAAAGTTGATTTGCTCATCAAGATATCCCGTGAATTCTGGAAGACCATGCCGGAAAAGGGAAAACAATTTGCCCATCGGGCTTTGAATATTTCCGAGAAGATTAACTATGGCAAGGGCAAGGGGGATGCGCTTAATAATTTAGGGGTTATTGAATATTATAATGGCAAGTATCCTCAGGCTATCCAGTACTTTAAACAATCTTTGGAAATTAGAAAAAGTATAAACGATCGCAAAGGTTTAGCCGGATCTCTGAATAATATTGGTCTAGCCCATCAAAGGCAGGGCTTGTTTAAACAGGCTAGAAGTTACTTCATCCGCAGCATGAAGATTAAAGAAGAACTTAAAGATTTCAAATCTTTAGCGGGGACCTACAATAATTTAGGGGTAGTTTACCTGGAAACCTACAATTATGAAATAGCTTTGGATTACTATTTAAGGTCATTAAAATTAGATGAGAAGTACGGGAATTTTCAAGGAGTAGCCAGTTCACTGAACGGAATTGGATTGGTTTACCGGGAACTGCATCAGTACCCTAAAGCTTTGGAGTACCACCTACGGGCTCTGAAAATCAGGGAGGAAAATTCGGATATGTCCGGAATTGCCAGTACATTAAATGCCTTGGGCAGCTTACATCATGAAACCGGAGAAAATGAACAGGCAATTGACTACTATATCAGATCCATAGGGATAAAGGAAAAAATTGGAGATAAAAGCGGTTTAGGCAATTCGTTTAATAATCTCGGATTAGCTTACCGGGAGATGGGAGATCTGGAAAAAGCGCTTAGCTACTATCAGAAATCTCTTAAGATTAGAGAATCAATAGGTGATAAAAAAGGAATTGCCAGTTCCCTCCGCAACATTGGTGGTTTGTACATTCAACAGGAAAAATATCAGCAGGGTTATGACATCCTCTGCCGGGCTTTATCAATAGCGGAGGAGTTGAATATCCGGGGTATTTTAAGCGATATCTACTTAAATCTTTCCCAAATATTTTACCACCAGAAGGATTTTGAAAGCGCTTATCTAAATTATAAAAACTATGCCGAACTGAAAGATGCAATGTTAACTGAAGAATCCCGGGAAAAGATAAAAAAAATGCAGGAAAAATTTGACACGGAAAAGGAAGCCAAGGAAATGGAAATCTACCGCCTGAAAAATATTGAACTGGTAAAGGTCAACCAGGAATTAAAACAAGCTCTGGATAAAGTAAATACCCTCAGCGGCTTGTTGCCTATCTGCTCTAACTGCAAGAAAATTCGTGACGACCAGGGATACTGGAAACAGGTGGAATCTTATATTGAGGAAAGGTCAGAGGCTGAATTTACCCATAGTTACTGCCCTGAATGTTCCCGTAAACTCTATCCTGAATTGTATAACCATGAACATAATTCTCCCCAATAACTATTTAAAATACTGAGGTAGATCAACAAATGTTTTTTTCATTAATTATTTTACCTTTGCTGATATTCACCGCCAGAATTTGTGATGTCTCCATTGGCACTTTTAGAATTATATTAGTGGGCAGAGGGCATAAAATATTAGCTCCCCTGCTGGGATTTTTTGAGGTACTAGTTTGGCTGATTGCTATTCAGCAGATAATGCAGAATCTCACTAATACCATTTACTATTTTGCTTATGCTGCCGGATTTGCCGCAGGCAACTATGTGGGAATGCTGATTGAAGAAAAAATTGCCCTGGGAATTTTAGTTATTCGAATTATTACCAATCAAAGCGCTGAAAAATTAATAGAGAAACTCCGCCAGCAGGATTACGGAGCAACCAGCATTGATGCAACTGGAAAGACCGGTCCGGTAAATGTTCTGTACACGGTAATCCGGAGAGCGGATTTAAAAAAAATAATTACTCTGATTAATGATTATCATCCCAATGCCTTCTATTCAGTGGAGGACGTAAAATTGGTAAGAGAAGGAATTTTCCCGGCAAAGTCCAGTATTTTAAACTTTGGCAATTTCAGAAACCTGCTGAAATTCAGAAGAAAGAAGAAATGAAATCCACTGTTTTAATCCAGCCTGAATTTAAGGAATTTCAACAATACCTTGATTTTGCCGGTCAGCACCAATTGAAGTTTGAAATAGTTGATTTTGCTTATCCTGATATATTAGATGAAACAGTTTTATGCACTGAACGGATTAATTTTTATCTGCAGTATAAACAATTGATAACTTCCATGCACGGAGTATTTTTAGATATTCATCCGGAAAGCATGGACAGCAAAATTAAGAAGGTTTCCCGGGAAAGGATTTTACAAAATCTTGAAATTGCCCAAAAACTGGAATGCCGGTATATAGTCTTCCATACCAGTTTTAATCCCCTGATTAATCACCCCCGGTATATTGAGAACTGGATGGAACAACAAGTTAACTGCTGGGAACAACTAATTTCTGACCGGGATATCACCGTGGTGCTGGAAAATGTTTTTGAACACAGTCCCCGCTACCTCCATCAGCTTTTAAAAAAAGTTAATCTCAGTAATCTGGGATGGTGTTTGGACAGCGGTCACATTAATCTGTATTCACACGCTAGTCTGGAAGAATGGTTGCAACTCTTGGGTAATAAATTGTACTATGTGCACTTAAATGACAATGACGGCAAATCAGATCAGCATCTTCCCTGTGGTCACGGCAAAATTAACTGGAAACAATATGATAGTCTGATCAGGAAATTTAATATTAATCCGGTAACTGTTTTGGAAACTTCGGGGATTGAGCAGATAAGCAAATCCAGACGTTTTTTAATTGAACAGGGCATCATTTCCTGATCTGTCCTCTCTGATCAATATTATGCAGTTAAATTTGCCAGATTCCCCGGAGTAAACCGGTAAAATTTTCCTGAGTTAAAACCTCATTTATTTCATGGAAATAATTATCATTTCCTTCTAAAATTTATTTCTAACCCGGATGATAAGTTATAATTTAATCAGGGAGTTATATGAAAAAAATAAGCGCTGAACACCTGTACCAGCTGCAATGGCAGTCAAATTTAAGAGTAATCCCCCCCCATGACCAGCTGGTGTATTCACAGCACCGTATAGATAGAAAAAAGGAAAAAATCTATTCTAATCTATGGATAGCTGGCAGTGAGAGCAGAAAACCATTTCAATTCACCCAGGGTGACCAATCTGATTACCTTCCCCGGGTTTCCCCCGGGGGTGAGTTCATTGCCTTTCTTTCCAACCGTGACCATGCTGAACAGTCTCAGATATATGTGATTCCGGTAAATGGAGGGGAAGCCAGAAAACTAACTGAGATGAAAGGTCGTTTTTCAGAAATTGAGTGGTCCCCTCAGGGAGATAAGCTATTGGTGGTATTTACCCGGAAAGATAAAAACTTAATTGAAATGGAAAAAAATGAACAGAAGAAGAAGCTGGGATTAACCAGCAGAAAAATCAGACGTGTTTTTTACAAAAGTGATGGAGAGGGATTTTTATCTGAACAAAGATCTCATCTTTGGCTGATCAATGCTAAAAACGGAAAAGCGGAGAATTTAACCGACCATGATATTTTTGATGAATATCTGGCTTCCTGGTCTCCTGACGGAAAAAAAATAATATTTTGCTCCAACCGCTCACAAGATCCTGATCTCTTTCCGGAAAAATCAGGTTTGTATGAATTAATCTTAAACACAGGTAAAATCCGTGAAATTAAAACATTCCGGGGAACTAAATTTAACCCCGCTTACTCTCCGGATGGGAAGTATGTGTCCTTTTTCGGAACCGAAGGAATTAAGTGGTGGAAAAACACCAGTTTGTGGATAGTACCCACCGATGGATCATCTCCTCCTCTCAATCTAACCGGGAAACATGATCTGAATGCGGGGGGATGGACCATCAATGACTTTGGACATTTTGAGATTATGCCCCCGTTATGGGGAAAAGATGGACAGTACATTTATTTTCAGGCAGCAAGACATGGTAATACTCATATCTATAAAAGCGACAGGAAAAGTCAGCAGATTGAACTGTTATTTGATAAGCCCGGGGTGGTGGGAAGTTGGGGTTTTGGAAAATCTGAAAGCAATTTATACTATCAGTTTTCCCAAATACAGGAGCCCGGAGATATCTGGAATTACAATTTCAAAACAGGGAAACACAGAAGGTTGACAAAAATAAATTCAAAAGTTATGGATAGATTAGAGCTGGGGAAAGTTGAACCTCAGTGGTTTACCAACTCTGAAGGCATTGACATTCAGGGATGGATTCATAAACCTCCCGGATTTAACCGGAAAAAGAAGTACCCCTCTATTCTGGAAATCCATGGCGGTCCCTCTGTTCAATACGGAAATCATTTTATGTTTGAATTTCATTATTTTGCCGCTAAGGGCTATGTTGTATATTACTGCAATCCCCGGGGCAGTCAGGGATATGGAGAAAAATTTGCTGATGCCATTGCCAATAACTGGGGATCCGCAGATTACCGGGATTTGATGGAATGGGCAAAAGCAGTACAGAAAAACAAATACATACATCCCCGCAAGAAAGCAGTGACTGGAGGCAGTTACGGGGGATACATGACCAACTGGATTATCGGTCATACTGATCAATTTAAAGCTGCTGTCACCCAGAGATCAGTTTCCAATCTCATCAGTATGTGGGGAACTAGTGACGGTAACTGGATTTTTCAAAGAGTGTTCGGTGATAAAGAACCCTGGAAAAATATGGAAAATTATTGGAATCAATCCCCTCTTAAATACATAGAAAATGCAAAGACCCCTACTTTAATAATTCACAGTGAAAATGACCTCCGCTGTTCCATTGAACAGGGGGAACAGATTTTTGTGGCATTGAAGAAATTAGGGGTGGATACGGTTATGATACGTTATCCTGAAGAATCCCATGGTTTATCCCGGGGTGGAAGAACCGACCGGAGAATTGACCGGTTGAGGAATATGCTGGAATGGTTTGATAAATATCTGAAAAAAGGGAAAAAAGTTGAATCGTAATTTAATTGTGAAAGTATTTATTTATGTTTTTTTAATTAGTTCAAATTTATTGAGGATTACTCCGGTTTGGTCAGATCAACCTCCTCAAAAGGGGTGGCTGGCATTACCGATATTTTTCTACACTCCGGAAACAGGATTTGCGGGTGGAGCAGGAGCGCTGTTCTACCGTAATTTTGAGGTGGGGGATAACACTCGATCCAATCAGGTGGGAGGGGCGGTAATCTACACTCAAAACAATCAGCTGACCGTTGGAATTAATTATCAACAATATTTTTTCCAGGACCATTGGATATTAAATGTAAACAGCAGCTATAGAAAATTTCCTGATAAGTATTGGGGAATTGGACCACATACTGCTGAGGATCAGGAAGAAGAGTACACTCCTCAGGAAATTGAGCTGAAAACCGAACTGAGGGCAAGGGTAGCCCATAATTATTTCTTAGGACCCTGTCTTTGGTTTTCCCATCAGCAAATTCTCTGCTGTGAGCAACCGGGACAAATAAATTTTTCCTACCCTTTTGAAAATGATCCTGTTCAGTTATTTTCAGTGGGATTTGTCTCTCTGTATGATTCCCGGGATAATCCTTTCCGCCCTACCCGGGGTACTTATCTGTTATTCAGACCTTATCTGATCAGAACTGAGCTGGGGAGTACCTATAATTTTTCTTTAATTGAACTGGATTTACGCCAATTCTTCAGTCCTCTTCATAACCATGTTTTAGCCTGGCAAACTCATAATTATGTCACCCGGGGTCAGGTTCCCTTCCAGTATCTCCCCCGGCTGGGAGGCGGTCAGATGATGAGAGGTTATTATGAAGGCAGGTTTAGAGACAAGCTATATACCTCCGTCCAGGCTGAGTACCGCTCCCCGCTATGGTGGAAACTGGGAGGAGTGGCTTTTTTCAGCTTAGGTCAGGTTGCCCCTGACCTTGGGCAGCTGTCAACTGATAACCTGAAGTATGCAGGGGGTGTTGGAATAAGATTTCTATTTAGACCTGAAGATGGAGTTAATTTAAGAATGGATATTGGCTGGTCGCCTGAAGATGTAAATATTTATCTGAATATTTCCGAAGCATTTTAGTAAATTCCATCCCCGGTTATTAACTGGTGCTTAAATTTTAAACATCTTAAAACGTGGATTTGCATTCAATAATATAATTTCCCCGGTTAACTGATTTAAATAATGAAATGAAAAAGATTTCTGGAAATTATAATAATTAAAATTAATTTTCAGCGGTTATGATCACACCAGTTTCTTGCCGCATTTCAGACAATATAAACGGTCATGGTTAACCGTATGACAAATCGGACATTCAATTTCCTGTTTACTTTCTGTTTTTGATGAAAGTATTTTTGTACCCGAGGATATTTTAACTTGGGCTTCCGGTAATTTTGCTCCGCATTTCAGGCAGTAGGATTCAGCAGCGGAATTGATTGATCCGCATACTTTACAGGAGACGGTGGGACCTTCTATTGAATCTTGATCAGCTGCAAACACCGGAGGTTTCAAAACATCGCTAAATCCTGCGGGGATTTTAGGCTTGGAAATTTTGGTTCCGCATTTTTGACAGTATCCCTGTTCAGATAAGTTTAAATTCCCGCAAAGTACGCAGTATATGTCTGCCAACAGATCCTGTTTGGACTTATCCACAAATGGCTGGTAGGCTTGAATTAAATAGTTGGAGGGAATGGCAAAGGCAATACTCTGTGCTTTAAGTACAGCCATAGTAATCATACCGATAACTTCTCCGTTAGGTCTGATTAAGGGTCCCCCGCTGTTCCCGGGATTAATCTCTAAATCAAGTTGGAGAAATCCCACTGATTTCAAACCGGGTACCACATTTTCCCGGGCAATTGAACTGATTATGCCGTCATTAACAGTGAAACTGTAGCCGTAGGGATGGCCAATGGCGATAACCGGTTCAGCAATTTTCACACTATCTGAATTAACAAATTTTAAAGTTTTTTTACAGGGAGCATTGGTGACTAGAAAAGCGTAATCCTGGGGAACATTCCCCGCAAAAACCTGCGCATCATATTCTGTTTGTTCAGAAGTTTTCAATTTTACAAAAGTGTTTCTGCCCACTACGTGTTTGTTGGTAATTATAATTCCATCTTCTCTAATCCAAAAACCGGTTCCCTGGCTTTGGGGAGTTACAATTTGCACTACCGCCGGAATTATGCTTTCAATCAGTGAACTTAAATCTTCCATGATTATCCTTTAAAAGTATTTTAGATTAATTATTGTTAATAATGATCAAAAGATCAACATAAAATCAATGTTTTGTAAATTTATATCAACTTAATTAAGCGGTTATCTTTTAATGATTTCACTTTTAAAACTGATGAAAAGATAATATTATTTAAAGACAAGTAAATTGAAACCGGATAGTATATTTTAAGGAAGAATATCAGTAAGTACAATATGGACAGCAATGAGCATGAAATAAACTCACTTGATATTTTTAATACCTTTCAAGAGTCAATATTTATCCTGGATCATAATCAGAAAATTGAATTTGCCAACCGCTATGCCATAAACAGTTTACCTCTGGATAAAAATGAATTATTAAATCTGAAGTTTACTGATTTGTTTGAAACTGAATTAACTGATTTGCTGGCAGATCTGGGAGATGAGATAATTGAAGATCAAATTTTTTGGTTTAAAGATAACCCTCAAA
>LKUE01000359.1 GCA_001412365.1 Desulfuromonas sp. SDB
TTTCAATTAATTTTCTAAATATAAATTAATCTTTTGAACAATAAAATTTACAATATGAATTAATTTGTCTGATATTAAAATATTAACTGGGAGGTTATATGATTATTAAAAGAAGTGAAATTTATTATGAATTCCCAATAAGGTTTCTTTTACTATTTAGTTTACTGACTTTTACTGTTTTTTTTATAACCGCCTGCAGTCAGGGAGATACTGATCAGCAGCAGGAAGAGCAAGAAGAGGAAACAGAAATTGTGGAAACCGGGGAAATGGTAATTGAAGAAACTGGAACCATTGATGCTGATGATATCACCGATCCCAATCATGCAGATCTTGCCTATGATGCCTTCACCTTTGAAGCAGATCGTATGAACAAAGTGACCGTAGAAGTATCTTCGGATGATTTTGATCCTTTGTTAAAGTTAGTAGAGGTTTCCACTGGAGCACCTCTAGCGGAATGGGATTCCCAGTATCCCACTGGGGATATGCTTACTTACACCATTGCCGGACCTGGTGAATATGAAGTAAGAGTATATGCTTTGGAATCGGGACTAGGAAATTATTCAGTTAAAATAACTGTTGAAAAATAATATTTAATCTCTACAGAGATATTTATTGACTAACTATTTTTGTTATCAATTGTTCAATCATTTTTTCCGTGCTTGATAAAAATATTAATACTGGAGGTATGATGAGTGATTTGAAATGCTTGAACTGTCAGGGAGAACTGGAATTTGCTGGGGGTAATACCTATGCCCGATGCAAGGAGTGTCTAAGTTTATTTATGCATAATAATAATACTCTTACTCCCTATCCGGTTGATGATGCAAATCGTCAAATGATTGAGCAAGCATTGGGATTTGTATCCAGCACATCTACTCAATTTAAATCAGAACCTCCAAAAGTTTGTCCTATATGTAATTCCTCCTTAGAAGTAGTTGAAAGAGAGAATGAAATATTTACCCGTTGTAACAGTTGTGGAACCTTGTCTAAAGTTCAAGGTTCTGGAGGATTAATTCCGATTATAGTTGATCCTCCGGGAGGAGGATGGAATCCTGAATTTCAAGCAATATATGAACAGGAATTAGGATTTACCTATAAACTAAGAAAAAAACCAATAGGTATACCTGAATGAACGGGAAGTTGAAAAATAAAAATTTTTTCTTCGGTATGAAGTTAATACCAGACCATACAATTTATTTTTAATTTAATTGTAAACAACTCGATTTCTGCCCATGTCTTTAGCTTGGTAAAGTTTTTGATCGGCTATTTTAATCAAAACTTTCAACAATTCGGATTTTTGTTTGATTTCATTTAATGCAGATATACCCGCGCTTAAAGTCATCTTTACGGAACAGTCCCCTAATTTTGTAAGTTCAGAATTTTTACGGATTCTTTCTGCAATTCCCTGTGCATCTCGAATATCTGAATTTATTAGCAATAAAATAAATTCTTCTCCTCCGTACCGGGCAAATATATCTTCTGGACGTATGTTTTGTTTAACAATTTCCACAAACTTCTTGAGAACCCGGTCTCCTTCAAGATGGCCAAAGGTGTCATTGATTTCTTTGAAATGATCCAAATCGAATATCACCAGAGATAGATTTTGATTATCTTTAACTGCTCTTTTAACAATTTTATCTGCAGTTTTTAAAAAGTAACGGCGGTTGAAAATACCGGTTAAGGGATCTTCGATGGATAGTTGTTTAAATCTTTCCTCACTTTTTCTTAATGCCTTTTCTACTTTTTTTCGTTTGTTTATTTCTCCAACCAGTTCCACATTCTTCAATCGCTGGATTTCCGCTTCTTTTTCTTTTTGTTCCAATTCATATTCGATTTTAAGGTTGGCTATTTTATCATTGTAATCAGTGGTGTACACTTGATCTTTCAATGAACTGAATTTTTTGTAAAATTTTAGTGATTTTTTAAAATCACCGGTATGTTCATATAGCATTGAGATATTACGACATATCTTGTACTGTTCATCTTTTATATTGATCTCCCGGCTGAGTTTAAAACTTTCCTGCAGAAATTTGAGAGCTGCATCGTATTTCTTTAGTTTTAGATAGAATTCACCGATGGAATGACCAGTTAACATTATATGTCTTTTGCTATCTGTATCTTTGACCAGGTTGTAGGATTTTAAACAGTAATTTAAACCTCTTTTCAGATCCCCTTTATCTCTAAAGGTTAATCCAATAAACCTATAAGATAAAGCTGCTCCCTTTTGATTATTCAACTTTTTTTGAAGGCGGAGCGATTTCCTAA
>LKUE01000360.1 GCA_001412365.1 Desulfuromonas sp. SDB
GTAAGTACTGCCAAGCTGTTCGATAGAACAGACATTTACACGAAACCACCTCTTCCTCCAGAAGAATAGAACACGTATAGTAACAGGGGGAAAGGATAAGAAAATATATAGATGATGGAGTTTTTCAAAAAAAACATCCATCAAATTTGGAAAATAAGGATACACCCCATAATAACACAGGAGGTGGATTGAAACGCTGCTTCACCTGCCAAATGGCAGGTTAACAGTATAAGAATATAGATTAAAATAATTAAATAAAAAATTACTGGGGATTAAAACGCCATAGCACTTATTAATGATCAATAACAATGGACAAATTAACTCACCGGAATTTTTTTAAAGAATTTTCAATAAATAAGAAATTATTTCATTAGATAAAATACTCGATTTATAATCCTTTTTTTGTAATAATCAATAAAATTCCTTGAGAATAATTTTGAAATAAGTGGAGGTATGATGAAAATATCAATTTTAACTATACTCATAATATTTGTTTCTCTATCTGTTTATGCCGAAAGCTACTGGGTGTTTTTCACCGATAAGGATTTAGAGAGGAGAGGTGGAGAGAATGCAGTATTGCAGGAAGTGGAAAATTACCTTTCCCCCCAATCAATATGGAGAAGAACAGTCAGGGGTCAGGGGGTAACTATTGCTGACGCACTTCCCAGTCCTTATTATGTAAATGACGTTAAAGATGTAGGTTATGAAATAATTGGACAATCCCGATGGCTCAATGCAGTGATAATTGAATCCGATACCAGGGATAATTTCAATCAGTTAAGCTTATTGGATTTTGTTGACCGAATTGAACCGGTAAACCGGTTTGCGATTGAACGGGACCAAACGGCAAAATTTGATCAGAATAATTCCGAGTTAAATTACGGCTTTTCTGAATTTCAGCTTTCCCAGGTTGGCATAACCCGTTGTCATAATGAAGGATACCGGGGAGAGGGAGTTATAATTGCCATTTTAGACAGCGGATTTAAGTTCCGCCATGAAGCCCTGGAAAGATTTGCCCAGCAGGACAGCACCAAGATTATTGATCAGTGGAATTATGTTGACGACACCAGTTCAGTGGCGGTTGGAAGTCCAGATGAAACCGGTCACGGAACCAGGATGCTGGGCATTATTGCCGGCTACCAATCCGGACAGCTTATCGGAGCGGCAAAAAATGCATCCTTCTGCTTGTATAAATCAGAACTGGATGATGGGCTTGACGACTACATAGTTGAAGAGCACTGGTGGGTATTGGCTGCAGAAAGAGCTGACTCTGCCGGGGCAGATATTATCTCCTCCAGCTTAGCTTATAAAACTTTCCTGGATTCATTAAACTGGAGTTATCAGGACATGAACGGAACTACCGCTTACGCTTCCCAGTCGGCATTTCAGGCTTACCGGGCAGGGATAGTGGTGGTTACTGCAATGAGTAATGTTACCTGGCTCAGTACCGGTTTAGCCCCGCAGTTGGACACCTGTATTAAAATCCCCGCCGATGCCGATTCCATAATATCCGCAGGAGGGGTAGATTCCTCGGGTAGTCATTACCTGAATTTAAGCTCCGCCAACAACCGGTGGTACGCCAGCGCCTGCGGACCGACTTTTGACGGGCGGACTAAACCGGATTTATCCGCCAGTTGGTGGGCACTTTCAGTGGACCCGGACAATGACAGCGCTTACTATTACGGAGGAGGCACCTCCTGCGCTACTGCTATCACCGCAGGGGGAGTAGCTCTGCTTTTACAGGCTCATCCCTCCTGGAATGTTCATGATGTCCTTTATGCCTTGAAATCCACTTCATCCAGAAGCGGCAGCCCCAATGATTCCACCGGATGGGGAGTATCTAATTTTTACGCTGCTCTTCACACCCAAACTCCGGAAGTTGAGCCGGTGACTTCAAGTTCAATTAGAAGCATATATCCCAATCCATTTAATCCGGCAGTAAATAACCAGGTAACTTTTGATATTGTACTTCTGGACCGGACTAATGTCGCTGTTTATGTGTACACTCTGGACGGATTTCTAGTGTGGTATGAGGATTTAGGAGTACTGGAAGACGGAAGCTGGACGGTGACCTGGGATGGAAAAAATGAAAGTGAAGAAAATGTAGCCAGCGGATTGTATTTTGTGATGCTGGACACCGGTTACGGCACGGATATGAAGAGAATGGTGGTGGTAAGATAAAATTATTGGGAGAGCAATACGCCCAAAATTAATCAGGACCTAAAACAAAAAGCACTTATGGCCCCGAATTCTCCGGGGCTTTATATTTTCAAGAACAAACTAGATTATCCCATCTATATTGGCAAAGCAAAAGATCTTAGAAACAGAATATTATCTTATTTCTCCTCAGACGATTTAAAAGCCTCTAAAATAATAAGCCAAGCCAAATCTTTGGAGATTATTACCCTGCAAAATGAACAGGAAGCATTGATATTGGAAGCGGATCTGGTGAAATTTCATCATCCCAAGTACAATGTTCAACTCAAAGATGACAAGCACTTCCCTTATATCCGGATTGATACCTCTGATCCCTGGCCCCTGCCTGAAATTGTCAGGAAAATAGCTAAAGACGATGCGGTTTATTTTGGTCCCTACATCAAGCCAGGATCAATGAGAAAGACCTTAACTGTGGCCAGAAAGATATTCAAATACCGAAGCTGTAAAGGTAAAATTCCCCCGCAAGCCTGCCTGGACTACTACATAGAACTGTGTTCTGCCCCCTGCATAAACAACATAAGTAAACAAGCTTACCATCAACAAATTACCAAGCTGATCAAGTTCTTGTCCGGAGATATTGATGACCTTATTAAATCTACTCAAAAGGATATGGAAAAATATGCCGATCAGCAGGATTTTGAAAAAGCAGCGCAGTTGAGGGATCAACTGGTGGATTTGAAAAATTCAATTGTGGGACAGAGAAAGTTGTTTAATGACGGAGTGGACCGGGATATCATGGGATTTTCGGTACTGAAGAGAAGAGCCTGCTGTTTCATTATGCAGATAAGAGAAGGACGGTTAACCGGCTCATTCCCCCTTTATCTGGAAGTACCTGAAAATACAGATCGTGGGGAAATTGTGGAAAGATTTATAATAGATTACTACCGCTCTCATCTTCCTCCCCGGGAGATCTTATTGAGATCAAAGCCGGATAATTATGCAGTCATCAGTGACTGGCTCAAGCAGCGGTATAAGTACAGGGTCACAATAAAAAAAGCCCACCGGGTTACCCCCAAGCAGTTATTATTTGAAATGGAAAAAAATGCGGCTAAAAAATTGATTCCAACTAAGAAAATTATCAGTCCGATACTCTATGAATTAGCGGGAGTGCTGAGGATTTCCACCATTCCCGAATTGATTTATATTTTTGACATCTCCCACACTCATTTTGAGGATGTCAAGGGAAGCCAAGTGGCTTTTAAAAATGCCAGAACCTATAAAAAGCTATACCGGCAGTACAATCTTAAATCCAAGCAGGATGATTTGGCTTCAATCAGGGAAACCGTGGCACGATGTGCTAAGGACATGACCTCCGATCAAAAAGAAAAGCATCATTTGCCTCAACCGGATTTAATGTTGATAGACGGTGGATTTCAGCAATTAATAGCGGCGAAATCCTCCCTGCAGAAGTACGGCTTGAAAATACCGGTATTTGCACTGGCTAAGAGGTTTGAGCAAATCTATAATGAACAGGGCAAGATTATCTCCCTGCCTAAGTATTCCCCGGTTCTGCTGTTTTTGAGGAAAATAAGAGATGAAGCGCACCGTTATGGCATAACTCAGCACCGCAAAGCCAGAGATAAGAAAATTAGCCAAACCCAGTTCACCTCAATCCCCGGAGTGGGGGAGAAAACGGCTAGATTGCTGAGGAAGAAATTTAAATCTTTACAAAATTTGAAAAAAGCCGAGGTGGAAGATATTGCTGATATTCCCGGCTTGGGCAGGAAATCAGCGGAGAAAATTTTTAACTGGCTGAAAAACAGCCAATGACCACAGATATCACAGAGAGATAAGGGGACTGCTGCGCAGGTGGTTACCACCCAACCCCAGTAATATTAGCCACAGA
>LKUE01000361.1 GCA_001412365.1 Desulfuromonas sp. SDB
AAACAGGGGTTTTTTCCGGAGTATATTTAGTTCATCCTTTGACCGGTGAAGACATCCCTCTATGGGTTTGTGATTACGTTTTGGCAAGCTATGGCACCGGAGTAATCATGGCTGTACCTGCCCATGACTGCAGAGATTTTGCCTTTGCCCACAAATATAATTTGCCCATTAAAACAGTGATCACTCCTTCCCCTGAGAAAAATGAACAGTCCGGATTAGAACAAGCCTATACTGAACCGGGAATTATGGTTAACAGCGGTAAATACTCAGGACAACAGTCCCCTCAGGCAATACCCCTGATTATTGAAGAACTGGAGAATAAAAAAATAGGACGGGCTAAGGTAAATTATAAACTCCATGACTGGTTAGTCAGCAGGCAGCGGTATTGGGGAGCGCCTATACCCATAATATACTGTGATCATTGCGGGATTGTACCAGTTGACTATGAACAACTGCCGGTAGAACTTCCCCAAAATGTAACTAACTATCTGCCCAAAGGAAGATCAGTGCTGTCCGATGTAAAATCCTTTGCCCAGGTTGAATGCCCTCGATGCCACCGGTCAGCCAGACGAGACGGAGATACATTGGACACTTTTGTAGACTCTTCCTGGTATCAGTTAAGATATCCCGATCCCCAAAATTCCGATGAACTTATCAGTGAAGACAAGGCAAAACAATGGCTTCCGGTAGATCAGTATGTTGGAGGGATCGAACATGCCACTGGACATTTGATTTATTTCAGGTTTATTACCAAATTTCTTTATGATATCGGGGTAATCCCGGTAGATGAACCGGCAGCGAGATTATTCAATCAAGGAATGGTATGCGGAGCTGATGGTTCAGTAATGTCTAAATCTAAAGGCAATGGAGTGGAGGCAGGACAATTTGTTAAAAATTTTGGCGCGGATGTTTGCAGGGTGACCACTTTATTCCTCGCTCCTCCGGGCAAAGATGCAATTTGGACTGAACAGGGGGTATCCGGAGTAAAAAGATTTTTGGACAGGATCTGGCGATTAGGGGAAAGGATTATCCAAAGCAAACCCCAACCAAGAGAAAGCTTTACTGAACCGGAGAAGAAGCTGCACCATCTTCATCATCTTACCCTTAAGAAGGTAACTGAAGATTTAGAGGATTGGGGATTTAATACCGCCATTGCCTATATGATGGAATTGGTCAATGTAATGGTCCCTTTTGCAGATGATCATTCTCCGGTGTTCCACGATTGTTTCGTTGACCTGATAAAGCTTTTAGCTCCTTTTGCCCCTCATCTGGCTGAGGAATTATGGGAAAGACTGGGCAATGAAAATTTAATAATGAATTCCGGCTGGCCTAAATATGATCCTAAGGCGGTATTGTCGGAGCAACTGGAGTTGGTAATACAGGTGAATGGAAAATTACGGGGAAAAATTATGATTTCTCCCCAGCTGTCAAAAGATGAAGTTGTACAGGAAGCAAAACAGCATGAAAATGTAAGCAACTATCTTCAGTCAGCGGAGATGGTCAAGGTTATCTATATACCTGGAAAATTAGTAAATTTTGTGATTAAACAGTAAATTATGAAAAAACTTAACTGGTGGATGCTAATAACTGTATTTATCTACTCCTGTTCTGTTGAGCAGGGTATATCAGTTTCGCCAAGCCGAAGAGGATTAAACGGAGTTATCATCGGGTTTAGGTTGTTTTCAACTGATTCCGGGGTCAGTTCCTGGTTGCTGGTAGCGGATAGTGCTTTGTCCAGATTATCTGATACCAATGATGTATATGGAATACAGTTAACTTTTTATACGGAACAGGGGATGAAGTCTTCAGATATTTTTGCTGATTCCGGAAAGCAGGTGGTGAAGACCAGAGATCTGTTTGCCAGCGGGAATCTTTTAATTAAATCTTATCCTGATCAGCAGGACAGTAACAGCTGGGAAATATACGGAGATAGCATCTGGCAGAGAGTGAGAAAAAATCAGATTGACATTTACAATTTAAGGTTGCTGTGGTTTGATTCGCTAGGTAATGAAAAAGCAGAAATCATTGCTGATTCGGGAACCTATTTTGTTTTTTCTAAAGATTTAAGAGCTCAGGGCAATTTAAGTATCCATACTTCCTCAGGAGGGATTTTACTCACTGAAACACTTTTCTATCATCAGGACCGGAATATGTTTGCCACTGATTTAGAGGTTACTTATATTGAAGGGGATAATATCCTCAAAGGGGTTGGATTTGAAAGTGATCCCCACATGGACAATATCAGAGTTTTTCATGCGGTTAGAGGAACCATCGTAGCAGATGAGTTATAATGATTTTATTATTAAATATATTTTTAATTATTCAGATATTATCTGCCCAGGCTGACCTGAATACTTTTGAAGAATCACTTCAATCAGGAGAACCTTTTTCCATAACTGCAGGAATTATGTCTACCCGCAGAGAGGAAGGGGATTATTATTTATATCTTTCGGAAGGAGTGAAAATTATCCATGGAGATGCGGTGATTACAGGGGATTCAGGATTTGCTGATCAAAATTCAGGAAGAATTGAAGTAATCGGCAATGTCCGCATAGTGGAAAGACAAACAGTTATAACTTCTAAAATCGCCCGGTACTGGAAATTTGACCGAATTGCCGAGGCAATAGGCAGTGCTCATTTAGTTAACGGGAATCAGGAAATTTTTGCCCACCACCTGTCCTATTTTAGAAATGATAGAATAAGCTCTGCTTATATAAATGTAATCATGAGAGACAAAGAAAATAATACTGAATTAAAAGGAGATACTGGTATTTACTTTTTGCAGGAAGATTACGGTATTATTTATGGATCTCCGGAATTATATTCAATTAAAACTGATGATACCCTGGTAGTTAGTGGAGATACTATGGAAAATTTTGCAGATAGCGGATACTATGTGGTAACTGACCAGGTTGAAGTGAACCGGGGGGAGATGACTGCCACCGGAGGGAAAATGTTTTACTATCCCCATTTGGAGATTATTGAACTGTTTGAAGATCATCCCAAGGTGGAAACCAGCACCAGTCAGCTATGGGGTGATTCCATAGTGGTTTGGTTGAAAAATGAAAATGTAGATCAACTGGAATCGTGGAATAATGCCGGAGGCAATTTAATTGACAGCAATTCAGTTAATTATATATCCGGAGACAGGATTTACTTGAGTTTTGATAACGGTAAACCTCAATTTTTAGAGGTAAACGGCAATGTGGTTGGCCAATATTTAGTACAATCGCCATCTACTGAAGATAATAATGAACAGGAACAAACCGGAACAGAACTGCAAAATACCGAGGAAAATGAAGATGAATCAGAAACAGATCAGGAACCTTAAGACCGAAGGACTGGAAAAAAAATACGGTAACCGTAAAGTGGTAAATGGAGTTTCATTATCAGTGAATTCTGGTGAAGTGGTGGGATTGCTGGGACCCAACGGAGCGGGAAAAACAACTACCTTCTACATGATAGTGGGAATAATTAATCCTCTCAAGGGATCTATATTTTTAGATCATCATGATATAACCAGAACTCCCATGTACCGGAGAGCAAGGAAAGGTATAGCTTATCTTCCCCAAGAAGCTTCAATATTCAGAGGTCTTACCGTAAAAGAAAATTTAATTTCAGTAATGCAGCTGAGGGGATTTTCCAAAACTCAAACTAAACAGAGATTAGCCCAACTGCTTCAGGAATTGAATATTGAACATATTGTCAATAACCGGGGTGATTCATTGTCGGGGGGGGAGAGAAGGAGAGTTGAAATAGCCAGATCATTGGTTACTCATCCTGGATTTTTATTGTTAGATGAACCGTTTACCGGTATTGATCCTATTGTAAGAGCGGACATCCAGGAAATAATCATAAAGCTTAAAGATCAGGGTATTGGAATATTGATAACTGACCACAATGTAAGAGAGACTCTTGAAATTACAGATAGAGCGTATATAATGTATGAAGGGAGAATTCTTTTATCAGGGAATGCACAGACTTTAATTAATGATGAGCAAGCCAGAAAAGTATATTTAGGGGTAAAATTTAGAATGTAGTCTTCACTATTATTTTAATGATTTGATATGAATGCAAAATTCCATTCACCCCGAAATAGTCTGAATATATCCCTGTCCCCTGAATTAAGAACGGAATTAAAGTTATCTTTACAGCAGATGTTGTTTGTGGAGCTTCTCCCTCTTAATAAAATTGAATTAGTACAGGAATTACAGCACCGAATCCAGCAAAACCCTCTGGTAGAAGAAGTGGAGGGAGAATTATCCTCGGAATTAAAAGCAGATTCTGAACAGATTTCCGGTCAGTCCCAGGAAACTGAAGATTTTAAGCTGGAAGAAACCGATGTGGTTCAACTCACTGAAAAAACAGATATAGATTGGGATATGGTAATTGATGATTATCTTCAAAAAGACTACTCATCCCCAAAATCAAATCAGGGTTCTGCCGGATTTGAACTGGTATTTGACTTAGCTGCGGAATCAGCCAGCCTTGAAGATTATTTACTGCTTCAGCTTCATACTACTGTCTATGATCAGGATGAAATTGAAATTGGAGAGAGAATTATTGATAATATTGATGCAGATGGTTATCTGTCCATCCATCCTGCTGATTTAGCCACCATTATTAACGAGTCTCTGGATAAGGTGCAAAAAGTTTTACAGATTATCCAGCAATTTGATCCACCGGGGATTGCCTCCATGGATATCCGGGAAAGTTTGATTACTCAATTGATTAAGAAAGGTCATGGAGATGCCAGTTTACCTTTAAAATTATTAAGAGAAGTTGATTTAAATGTAATTATCAATAGAGATCAGAAAAAAATCAAAAAAATTCTGGGTATTTCCGATGATCAAATTGAACAGGCGTTTAAACAAATAAAGAAGTTAAATCCACGTCCCGCGGCAGGTTGCTGGGGTGAAGTAACTCAGTCGGTGAAACCTGATTTCATTGTAAAAATTGAAAACGATCAGCTGAAATTGTACTCCTTGTGGAATGATATTGAAATTCCCCAGGTGAAGATAAATTTAACCAGGGATATCTACAAAAAAATCTTGGCGGAGTTGGAAAAAAAACTGGAAAATCATTTAATTGAACCAAAGGATATCAAAGAGTTTAAAGCAAATTTTGCGGAAGCGCATTTTCTGAAAAACATATCAAAATTTGTTCAGGATAGAGATTACTCCCTGAACAAAGTGGTAAGGGAAATTATCTTTATTCAGGAAGATTTTTTAAAGAACCAAGGTGAATTGCATCCCCTGACTTATAAAGATGTGGCTAAAAGAGTTGAGCTGCACCCTTCTACAGTTGGAAGGGTAGTTCAGAATAAATATATTCAGACTCCCCGTGGCTTTATTTCACTTAGAAAATTATTTTCAACTGGTCTGGGCAAGGAAGGCGATCAGGAAACATCTTCAGCCACAGTAAGATCGAAAATTAAAGAAATAGTTGAAAGTGAACCTCATCATTCTCCTTTTTCTGATGAGCAGATTGTTTCACTGTTGGCAAAACAGGGATTTCACATTGCCCGGAGAACAGTTGCGAAGTATCGTAAAATTGAAGGCATACTCCCTTCCCGGTGGAGAAAAAAATATGATTAAAAAGTTTTACATATCCGGTACAGTTCAGGGAGTCGGATACCGTTACACTATTTCCCGGAAATTTAGAAATTTAAATTTATGCGGCTGGATAAAAAATTTACCTGATGGAAGGGTGGAAGTAGTAACGGAATTCGATGATAGCCGTTTAGATGAAATTGTGGAAATTTTAAAATACAGCTGTTATAGTGCAAGGGTAATTGAGATTGAGATGATGGATTGCTTTGAACCCTTGCCTGATAATTTTGAAATAAAATTCTAAAATTTGACAATTCATTAATTATAAGATAACCTCAGTACCTATGGATATTTTTAAATGGATAATATTAATTGAAATTTCAATAGTGGTAGGAGTTATTATTATCTGTTTATACCGTTTAATAATTCTATTGAACAGAACTCAACATACCGTGGAAGAATTAGATCGTAGTTTAAAAATCATCAATAACGACCTTCCATCAATTTTAGATGAAGTAAATCAAACCACTGAAGAAATAAAATCGTTAACTGCAGAAGTTAGAACGGTAGTAGATAAAGCTAACCTGACCGTAGGAGGAGCGTTAACTGGAGTTAAACAGCTGCATTACGGGCTGTCTTCTCCCAAAGGCAGGAATTTGTTGCAAAATTTAAGAAGAGTAAAGACATTTGTTTCAACAGTAGGAGTTGCCTACACTATTTTTAAGAACATAAGGAAATTTGGATTAATAAAAAAGATTACCAGGAGGTAAATATGTCAAAAGATTCATCATGTGCTGCAGAAGTACTTATAAGTTTTATGGTGGGAGCTCTAGTGGGGGCAGGAACTGCATTATTACTTGCTCCTTACAGCGGAGAAGAAACCAGAGGAAAAATCAGAACAGCAGCATCTACCGCCACTTCCAAAGGTGCTGAAATATATGATGATGCCCGGGATATGATGACTCATTTTAAAGAGGAAATTGGTACTTTAATTGATGAAAAACTAGAACAAGTCGGTATAAAAGCTAAGCATGTTGATCAAGGTTAAACCGAGGTAATCATGGCAGTTAAAGTAGGTATTAACGGATTTGGCCGGATAGGAAGATTAGTTTTAAGATGTGGTTATGATGACCCTGAGATAGATTTTGTAGCAGTAAATGACATTACCGATAATGAAACCCTGGCTTATCTGTTTAAACATGACAGTGTGCACGGCACTTTTCCCCATCAGGTTGAATTAACTGATCAGGGAATTCAAATTAAAGGTAAAAATATAAAGGTACTGAGTGAACGGGACCCCTCCAAGTTGCCCTGGAAGGAATTGGGGGTGGAATATGTGGTGGAGTCTACCGGATTGTTCCGAACCAGGGAAAAAGCGTCCATGCACCTGGAAGCTGGAGCAAAAAAAGTAATAATTTCCGCTCCTGCTAAAGGTGATGTAGATGCCACTATTGTGATGGGGGTTAATGATTCTATTTACGATCCTTCTCAACATCATATTATTTCCAATGCATCCTGTACCACCAACTGCCTTGCCCCAGTGGTTAAGGTAATTAATGATAAATTTGGAATTACCAACGGTTTAATGACCACAATCCATTCCTATACCAATGATCAAAAAATTTTAGATCTACCTCATTCTGATCTGCGCAGGGCAAGAGCTGCAGCTTTGTCAATGATTCCTACCACTACCGGTGCTGCTAAAGCAATTGGATTAGTGATACCAGAGATGGATGGAAAACTGAACGGAATGGCAATTCGAGTGCCCACCCCTGATTCATCTTTGGTAGATTTGACTTGTCATGTTAAAGCTAATCCCAGTAGAGAGGAAGTCAATCAAGCTTTAACTGAAGCAGCTGAAACTTACTTGAAACCCTATCTTCAGGTAACCAATCAACCTTTAGTTTCTACAGACTTCATAGGTAACCGGGCTTCCAGTACAGTTGACCTCCTAGCCACGATGGTTATCAATGACCTGGTTAAGGTTTTATCCTGGTATGATAATGAAATGGGATATTCCAATA
>LKUE01000362.1 GCA_001412365.1 Desulfuromonas sp. SDB
CCCCTGAAACTGGCAAAATCCATAACCAAGTTCATTCCTCACAGCGCCATGGAAGATATTGAAGATGAAGGAATAGACATTAAAAACATCGTAGAACATTTAGATGAGTTAGTGGATGAGTTAGATGAAGACTTGGTTAATGTCCAGTCTTCCGACGGAGATAATGTAAGAATATTTATTGAAAGAAATGAGTAGAATAGAAGAGTTGCCTTTAAAATTAAGGCAACTCTTCTTGTTTTAAAATCCTATTCCGGTTGAGTCTAAAGGCATCTCGGTATGAGGATCTATCAGATAGTATTTTACGAAATTTTCGCCGACTTCATACACTGAGATATTTTTATCCTGCCAGGTTATCAGACCGGTTTCAACTTCAATTAAAAATATTTCCCCGTATCCCACTCCTCCGCACTGAGTGGAGACAATTATTTCCGGCTTATCTGATTCCATATTCCAAATAAGAGGATTAATCATTTCCGAGGATATCAATACCAGCCTTTCCTCTCCGTCTGAAATTCTTGCCAAGACCATGCTTTCCCCTTCATTTTCAAAACCAATTCCCGATGAAAAAATTAAGGCAGCCCACTGCATGTCCGGACTGAGATAAGCCCGGTGATGATTGTAATAACCCTGCATGCGGTCATCGGTGGGAAAAATTTCTCCGGTTTGGAGCTGGATTTCATCATCGCTGATATCAATTTCCCCGGTAGCCCCCAAAATTATGCCCTGCATTTTTTTAGCCAGGGCGGTGAAACCGTTATTTTTTAGGTATTGAACCATTACATCGGCTTCTTCAGCTGAAGAATATCCCCCCAGGCAGCATCTCCAAATTCTTTTGGTTTCCAGCAGACCGGGCACTTGAAAGGGGAACAGAGGTTGTTCAGTTTTTTCGTATAGAGAATCATACATCTCCCAGGTATTTACCGGACTGCTGAGAGCGCAGATTTGAACAGTCCAGGGATATGGGGAAGAAGGCAGGACTTGGTCGTAGTTAAAATTAATAATCAAGCTGAATAATAAAAAAATCAATTTAATCTCCTTTGTTTCAAATTAATCTGAAGCTTTTTACAATTTCTTCAAAATAGCTGAGGTAATAATCATATTCCTGAGTTGTTGAAAGGTAGGAGATAAAAAATGCCCGGGGAACGGGATTGGTTGGATTGGGTTCTAACAGATAGTACTGTTTGAATTTGAGGATATAATCAGGATTAAACGGTTCACCTGGCTTCAGTTCAGCGGTAATCCAAACAGTTTTAATTCCGTTAATATCAGTTGTTCCGGAATCAATTAATTCACAATCGTAGTAATAATTTAATGCTTCTGCGGCATAGGAAAAATAATTTTCATAGCTTATGATATCAATAGGCTCCACTTTAAAGGTTACCGAGGGTATTCGGATGAAGTCGGCAGTCCTTGATGCTCTATTCAGGCTTATGCACACTTCATAGAAACTTTCCTGATTATAAGCTTCTTCAACAATCACATAGTTATAATCGTCAAAGGGCAAACGGAAACTGAAATTTTCTTCCTGGGAAATCCAGGTTTCTTCGGAAAATTCCATACCTGTTAAATTGACATAGGTAAACATCAGAATAAATCCAGCTATCAGATATTTCAATATAACCTCCTGGCAGCAGTTAAAATATTTACTGATATGTTAACAAAATCATTTTGTTTTCGCTTTATAAAAATTTTTATTCAGTTTTTCATTCAAGTTAAGAGATATTGTGTTATATGTTTTAAATTGAGATAATTATCTGATTAAAATTAATAATGGAAAATTTGCTTACATTGTTCAAAAGCGGTGAATTGATCCCGGTACTGGCATTCCAGGGGGGGATATTAATTCAGTGCCTGAGTATGCTCAGGGAGAAACCTCCAAAATGGTCAGTAATAACTTTCGGGGGCATGCTGGCTTACATGGTCATTATGATGGTTTATGCGGTGTTTCAATCCAACCAGCAATACCTGGCTGAGAATCTGTCCAATATTTTAAGTCAGCAGATGATCTCCCTGGGATTTGTATTTGCATTTTTATTTATAGCAATTTTTTTAAAATCACTGATTAAAATAATCAATGAATCAGTTATCATTTCAATTACTATTTGTTATATTTTTCTAATTTTTGAATCCCTGGATTTAATGAATATTAAAATTTTAATCACTGCTCTGGTGCTGGGATTGATTTTTCTGGGAGCCTGTGCTTATTTGATAATTACAAAAACAAAAATTAATAATTTTATGAAATTAATATTTTACGGTTGGTTTCTTCTGGTTAACGGTTTTTTGGCGGTAAACTACTTTATTCATCTGGGCATTGGATATTATGAATTGCCTTCATTAGTATTTGCCGAAAAAGTGTCTTCTTTTAACATGTTGATAATAGGAATGATTACCGCACAGGTATTGTTCAATTTCGGAATTATCTACTACAGTTTTATTTATTCATTGATTTCCAAGCAGACCAGAGATAATTTAATATCCTATTCCGAAAATTTATTCAGCGATAATCAATTTAGTTTCAAAAACATAAAATTTTTCAGCTTTCTCCAGATTTTGATATTTGCTGCAGTTACCATTTTTCTATCAAAAATTTCCTATCAGCTTATAGTACTGTGGATATTGCTGTCACCATTAATGGTGAAAATAATAAATTTTAGTATTTTTTCTGTAC
>LKUE01000363.1 GCA_001412365.1 Desulfuromonas sp. SDB
TTGTACTGTGATTTCTATTTACCATCTTACTGGGATTTTTATTTACCATTTCCAAAAGCACTATAGGATGATCCAGACTTGCTCGAGATTTCTGCAACAACCGAAGATAAACCTCGATATTTGGTAATAGGCATAATAGAAAAGAAATTCTGATCGGGTGTTATTACATACAGGGATTCCAGAATCAGAATATTATCAGTACAAAGATCGAGAGATGAGGAAGTGACACTTTATGAAGGCTAAGGATTTTGATAAGAAGTTCGATGACGGTGAGGATGTACTCAAGTATTTAGAACTTGCCAAAGCCAGGTGTGAAGAACAAGAGCAAAAGAGAGTGAATGTTGACTTTCCAATCTGGATGAT
Source organism: Desulfuromonas sp. SDB (assembly GCA_001412365.1). Taxonomy (GTDB): domain Bacteria; phylum SDB-A; class SDB-A; order SDB-A; family SDB-A; genus SDB-A. Next base: position 364 of record LKUE01000363.1, read on the forward strand.
TCACTCTCTGGACAAAGAAGCAAAACGGTTGGGCATACCTAGGCAATCCCTGATTAAGATGCTCATCGCCAAGCATATCGAACAACAAAGAGCATAATTTATCTGAACAAGCGGCTGCAACGGAATTGTAGCAATGTACAGAGAGGTTAGGGGGCAATCCGCTAAGTCTTTACGTTAGATTCTCAAAATCATTCAATAAATCAACAATTCTCCTTGACAAATTAGATAAATGTAATTACGGTAATTATATATAACGAATGAAGATAAATTTAGCAAAGGAAATATGATGACCGTTAAAACAAAAAATGTCAAATTGATTCAAATAGGAAATTCAAAAGGAATTAGATTACCTAAACCACTATTGAAAAAATATGGATTTAGCGAATCAATCATCATTGAAGAATTGGAGAATGGTATTTTACTGAAAAGAACAGATAAAAAATTAAGTTGGGAAGATACATACAAAGCAATAGCAATGGAGAATGAAGATTGGTCAGATTTTGATGTTGCTTTGATGGAAGGGATTGATGATGACTTTGATTCCGAAAAGATATGAAATTTATTATGCCGATCTTAATCCTGCCTTAGGAAGTGAATACAAGAAAATAAGACCAGTTTGCATCATCAGTCAGGATGAAATGAATAGACATTTAGAATCAGTTGTTATTTGTCCGATAACAACAAGAATTCATAAGAAATGGCGGAGCCGAATTATAATACAATGTGCTGGAAAAAATGCAGAAATTGCTGTTGATCAGATCAGGACAATCAGTAAACAAAGATTGCGAAAGAAAATTGATCAACTTAATCTTGATGATGCTCAAAAATTACGACTATTAATAACTGAAATGTATGGCGAATAATTTTATTTTTTGCTTGTAAAATAAAGGAAAATATAACAAGTCGTTGAACTCTGTGCCCAACCGTTTTCTCTCAGGATGGAGTTCACTGGTAAATTTTGCTATGCTGTGGTTGATCGATGTACAGGTTGGTTTGTCGGGTCCGGTTAACTTTGCGATAGACAGTTTTAGACATACTAAACTGCAAAGGAGTCTGGTTGTTTCATGATCATGCCACACCTCTCGTTATAGCCTATTTGATCGCTTTGGGCGGATGGTTGCTAGCAAACCGTGTTTTTCCTGGCATTTGGCAAAGTAAGTCGGATGAAGTCATTGCTAAGCCCCGTGTGGAGTTCGGATATGCTCTTCTCGGTGTAATTGGTATTCTCGTAATGGGGATGCTGTGGACAAAAGGTATACGAATTCCAGAAAGTGGTATGTTTGCTTCCATCTCGGGTGCACTTAATCAGATTCTGATTTTCATGCCTATAATCCTTGTTATGGTAATTCGCAGGCAATCGTGGGATACAGCATGGATTCCCAAAGATCGGATATGGATTCGAATTCTAGTGGGGCTCATTTTAGCTAGCTTAGCCGTCACCACGTACTCAATTTTGCGAGTTGGCGCAGATTCACCATGGACAATTATTGTTAGAATTTGGAGATATGAGCATCTTGACAAAATTGTACAAGTGTTTCTCGAGGATCTTACGATCGCAATTTTGTTTATTCGTTTAGCAAAAATAATCGGACATGCATGGGCTACAGTTGTCGTTGCGTGCCTTTTTGCTGCTGGGCACATCCCGGTGATGGTGTCACAGGGAACTACTTGGTTGGAGTTGTATGGATTACTTCGAGATGCTGGGCTAGGGGTTGCTGTAATCCTGATTCTTCAAAAATCGCGCGACTTTATTTGGTTCTGGTTCATACACTTTTGTATGGACATGACTCAGTTCAATGGTATAAGTGGTGTTGGATGATTAAGTTAATGGAGGAATATTAACTGTCTAACTATCGCATACAGCTGAAGACTCTGCCCTGTCATAGCTCTGGCAGGGGCAGCGACTGGCATACACTGGCTTGGTCTATCGGCCAGAGCCGCGCCAGGTCATCCCTAGCTGATACGAGGGATGTTAGCTCTCTAGAGAATGACGATACGTAAACCCAGGTATAAGACGCTTCGGGATATCCTTGCGAACGAGTTTGTGACAGAGGAAGATTCGGTGACTGCCGACTTGATTAAGTCCCTTCGCCATGTGAAGCGCGAAAAGGTTCTCACAAAGCGTGAGCTGATCGCGATCTGTCGCTGGAAGAGCCCACGTGCAATCCGGCATATCAAAGCAAATCACCCAGCAACCGTCAGACGGCTGACCTTAAAGGTTTTCTCGACTCGAAGTGAACAGAAAAGAATAGAATACCTCACGAAGCTTCGCGGAGTCAGCCTTCCAATGGCCTCGGCGATTCTCACCCTCGTGGATCCCAAACGGTATGGGGTAATCGACATCCGTGTCTGGCAACTCCTATTCGCGATCAACTCGGTTCGCAAGAATCCGAAGGGAATTGGCTTTACCTTCAAGAACTGGTATAACTACCTCTGTAAGCTCCGGTATCATGCGAAGGAACTTGGTGTTTCCGTACGTGCCGTGGAGCGTACGCTCTTCTACTACCATCGGGAGATTCAGGTTGGTGTCCTTTACAATGTAGAATGAACACCGAACAAGGCGCTCCACCGGACGGTAATTCTGCTGCGCTCCATTGCCGCTGCTGATTTTAACGTTATATTGCCTAAAGTTATAAATTAGACATAATAAATATTTTCATTATAATAGATCCGAATCAAAAGATAAATTGACAATGTATATACAAAATTCTATTATTTAAAATGGATATAATCTGGGATAAAAATAAAAATGATCTACTGAAACTAAGCAGGAATATATCTTTTGAAGAAATAAGTGAAAAAATAGTTAATAAAGAATACATCGATATAATAGAGAATCCAATAAGAGAAGATCAATTATATTTTATAATGAGCATTAATAATTATATTTGGATATTGCTATTTATTATTGATGAAAAATTAAATATTGTATTAAAAACAGCCTTTCCGAGTAGGAAGTTCAATATGAAATATGGAGGGAGAAAATGAATAATAAATATAAACTCACAGAAGAAGAAAAGATAATAGAAGAGGAATTAGATAATTATAAAGCTGTAACAGGGAAAAAAAGAGAAAAAATAGAAAAAATAATTGAAAATGCAAAGAAGAATAAAGCAATAAGTTTACGCATGACAAATTTTGATCTTAAAAAAATAAAGGAAAAAGCAAAAGATGAAGGAATACCATATCAGACATTGATAACAAATATTCTTCATAAATATATTACAAACCAATTATTTGATAAAGAAGAAATGCTAAAAACTATAAGATTATTAAAAGAAGAAAAGGCAATATAACAACCACTTGGAGTTGAACTGACGGTGAATATGGCAAAGAAGATGTTGAATTTGAGAACTGGAGTAAAATGGTTAAAAAAATAGGCTAATTAAAAATAGCACCAGGATATTCAAGTTAACATTAGACTGTACATAAAATTAAGTATTTATTGACATAAAGATAAAGAGTATTACATGGAAAAAGCCGTTTCAACTTTCTTGACGGATACTGTGATCCAAGAAGCTGGAAAGCTCTTCGGGGCAACATCATCTTCATATCGCCTGATTAGTGATGTTGAAAACTTTGTGTATGAATATCAGCGAGGTAACGCATCATGTATTTTACGAATTACACACCATTCACATCGCACCTGGCACCAAATCATGGGAGAATTGGATTGGATAAACTATTTATCCAACCACGGAATCAATGTTCTAAAAGTGCTTCATTCTGTTAAAGGCGCCCTGGTGGAGACGATTAAAGGGACTCAGGGGTGTTTTTTTGTCACTGCATTTCGTAAGATCAAAGGCACATCACTTCTAGAATCGGATGCTTGGACATCATCTGTCTATACTGAATGGGGAAGAGTGATGGGCAAGATGCATCGTGTAACCCAGCATTATTGTCCCCTGGAGTCTTCTTGGCGGCGACCAACTTGGCAGGAGAATGATCTACTTGTGAAACGAACAGAGTATCTTGCCGGACAAACACATCTCCTCGAGAGAATTCAGGATATACTCAATATGGTAATTCAACTTCCACAAGACCCTGATGCCTATGGGCTTATACATGGAGATTTTACTGACGTGAACTATTTTCTGCATAATGATCAGATCATTGTCTTTGATTTTGATGATAGTGAGTATCACTGGTTTGTCTATGATATTGCCGTCGTCCTGCATGATACTGTGCCATGGTTGCCACATTACGGAATGACACTTGATGAGTTTGTGAAATTCTTTTGGACTCGCTTTTATACTGGATATTTAACTGAACATTCTCTGACTGCATATTGGCTTCAGCAATTACCGCTATTTCTGAAACTTCGTGAGATCATGGTGTATCTATTTTTTCACAAGAAATGGGAACTGGATGCCCTAACGGAACGGCAGCAAACTCTTTTGTCCAGTTATAAAAACAATCTAGAGAATGACATCAGGAAATACAATGTATCTTTTGTGGAAGATCTTAAATAAGAAAGAATTATTGCCTAACAAGCAACTACAACCGACCTTTATACGAATGCCTGCGAGTTTAGTACCTGTGCAGAGTTATCCGTTGTCGGTCAGGTATACTGCCTGCTTCATCGTTGTCAAAGGCGGCTGAGCAGGATCGTTATCTTAAAAATGATATGAAAAAACAGAAAAGTATGCTTATTGACAATCTTGACAGAATGTTGTATATCTTAAATATAATCATCCCTAGTGGGATTTATCTCACTAGCCACCTCTGGGTTACGATCCAGAGGTTTTTTTATATATGAACAGAATAACATATCTCATTGACGGGTTTAATGTATACCACTCCATTTTAAGCCTTAAAAGGCGTACAGGTTACTGCACAAAATGGCTCAATCTATCATCCCTTTGCAAATCATATCTAAATTTATTTGGTAAAGATGCTAAGATACAAGATATATACTACTTTTCAGCACTAGCCCATTATCTAAGCACAAAAAATTCTAATAAAGTTAAAAAACATGAGGACTACATTACTTGTCTCAAATCACTTGATATCAAAATTGAACTTGGTAGATTCAAAGAAAAAGATGTATTTTGCGATAATTGCAAAACTATGATTTTGAAACATGAAGAAAAAGAAACTAATGTGGCTATTGGAGTAAGATTAGTAGAAGTTCTATTTACCGATTCTTGCGATAGCGTTATTATTATGTCTGATGACACCGATCTATCTCCCGCCATCAGGAGATGTACAGAATTATTCCCAGACAATAAGATAATTTTTGCCTTCCCTTTTGCCCGTAAAAATAAAGAGTTGCTTTCATTAGCTCCGGGTTCTTTCTCGATAAGCAAAAAACAATACATTAGACATCAATTACCTAACCCGGTAGTTTTACCGGATGGAAAAGAAATATATAAACCGAGCTCTTGGTGAAAAAAATAAAAGATAACAACTCACTCCAGGCGAACGAAAACCAGCACTTTCCGACGCCTGAGCTTGAATGTTAAGATGAAACCAACTGAAAAAGTAAAAATTCAGGTTTATTGCCCTAAATCTCATGCTGATGAAGTTAGATTGGCTATTGGAGATGCAGGAGGGGGGATAATAGGAAATTACACCTACTGTGCTTTTATAAGCCAGGGGAAAGGTTATTTCCTGCCTCAAACAGGAGCTGATCCCTATTTAGGCGAAATAGGAAGGATTGAAGAAGTGGAAGAAGTGAAGATTGAATTTGTCTGTGAAAAAAATAAAGTTAAAGAAGTAGTAAAAGCTATTGAAAAAGCTCATCCTTATGAAGAAATTCCAATGGATATCTTTCCATTATGTAATTTAGATGAATTTAAGTTAAATGAGCAAGACTCATGAATAGGAAACTTTGGGACATTATATTAATGACGTTTACCGGAATATGTTTTCTGGTCAACATTATAATTATAAATATCATTCCTCCCAGGATTAAAATATTGGTTATCGTCGGTTATGTAATATTGGGATTGGGGATATTACTTTTTTTCATTTCTCTGCTTACTTTGCTGAAAAATAAACCGGGTCAGTTAATTAAAACCGGAATATACCGTTTGGTGAGACATCCTATGTATTTGGGTGCAATAATTATGTTCTCCTCCCATATTTTTTTCGGTCAGCATTGGATTGTTTTTCTAAGTACTTCAGCGGGGATAATTTGCTGTTATTTGATAATGATTTCCGGAGATCAAAGAAATTTAATAAAATTCGGTGATGATTACAAAAACTATATGAAATCAGTACCTCGTTCTAATATTTTATTGGGGATTTTTAAGCTGGTAAAATCCTAAAATAAATAAAATAAGTTGCTATATATTGAATAATTTTATGAGATATTTTTTGATATTTTTGATAATGCTATTCTATGTTTTCTTCTTCATCCGATCATTTTTTCTGTCAAAATCTATGGGTAAAAGCATTGTCGGTGAAAATCCTATTGTTTTCCTTTCCGTTTTTTTTGCAGGAATATCTTCCTTATTGTTTTTAATCTATCTTATTTTCCCGGTAATTGGTGACTATCTTTATATAATTTACTTTACCCCATTATTATTTCTGATTGGCACTATACTGATCATTCTTGGTTTATTAACCAGTATAACCGCCTCTTTGGCAATGAAGGATTCCTGGAGAATTGGTATTAATCATCAGGAAGAAACTGAACTGATAACTACAGGAATTTTCCAGATTTCTCGAAATCCTTATTTTTTATCTTTCAATATGGTTTTGCTGGGAATGATTCTCTGTTTTATATCTCCGGTGCTAATTTTAACTGTATCTGTTACTATGATTTTATTTCATCAGTTAATTTTAAATGAGGAGAAATATCTGGAATCAGTACATGGTTTAGAATATTTAAATTACAAGAAAAAAGTGAGAAGATATCTTTGAGATTAATTTAAATGATGAAGGTTTAATATTAAACAGATTGTAATAAAAGATAAAAACAAAAAACTGGTAAATGCAGTTATCAGCATCAATGCTGGATGGAGAAATGAAAAAGAAGGGCAAAAGGGAATTACCCATTACCTTGAACATGCAATCTTTTTGGGGAATAAACAACATCCTGATCCGGATTTAAAAACTGCAAAACTTGGCGTACAAATTGAAGGAAATACGGGAAGTGAACGAACTCTTTTTTACTGCAGTTCACTTAAGGAGGATTTTCCAATTGTTTTAAAATTATTACTTTCATTGATTTTTCATCCGGAATTTCAACCGGAAAAGTGTGAAAGAGAAAAAAGAGAGAGTATATTAACTGCGGTTAACCAGGAAACGAATTATACTTACTGGAAACTTTCCGAACTATGGGCGGAAAACTTGGTTTTCAAATGGGATAGATTGAAAAGTTTAGGAAATTATCAGGATATAGTTTCTTTAGACATTGATGATTTAAAGACAAGACATAAAAAATATTTTAATACAGGTAATAGTTACATTATTGTTCACGGTGATATATATAAAAAAGATCTTTCCAACTTGGTTAAGCATGTAAAAATTCCTGAAAAAGGAGAGAAACCCAAAGTTTATAGAACTGCCTATAATGAATCCGATGTATGGTTAAACAGGAATAATCCGCCAATAGTGGAAACTTATTATGGATTTTCAATTCCTGAATTTCATCCGGGATGGGAATTAATAAAAAAAATCATGGGGAATTATCCGGAATTCAAATTATGGAAAGGTGGATTTCATAGTCTATGTTACATGGTTGATTCAAAGATTAAATGGACAAGTACCAACGGAGGTTTTTTCTTGTATTTCGGGGCGAGTTCAAAGAAAGATTCAATAGAAGTTGATATAGCTATATGGGATTTACTTGAAAATTTCCATATTACTGATGATGAGTTAACTTATGCAAAAAAAATAAAAATTATTGAAATAATGAAGATGAAAGAAGGAGGAGAACTGGGATTAATTAGTTTTCTTAATAGTAATCCCTCTTTACGATATAAGGATTTTGATGAAATGGAAGATGGCATTATTAAAGTTGATAAAACGGAAATTTCAAATCTAGCGGCAAAATACCTTAAAAAAAATAATTCCATTAGAGTCAGAGTTGGATAAAATAATATTATAACTTGTGTTGAACTAAAATTTAAAATGCACGTAAAAGCTTATCTAAACCCTAATCCGGAATTTTGGGGGGAAACCCTTATCAATCCACATAATCATGAAATTGAAATGAAAAATTCGCCTTTTCTGGAAATTGAATTGGTAAATTTCCCCCAGGATGAATTTGAAATCAAATTAATATCACCATTTATATTGACCGCCAAAGCTAAAGTAAATTCCTCAAACTGTTCGGTGTTATTTTATGATAAAAAATTTCAAAATCCCTGGATTAATCAAATCAAAGTTGACATCACCAGTCAAAGCATCCGAAGCCAATTCAATATACCCATTAATATCCAGCAACTATCCGGTACTGTTTTTAACTTTGATGAGAGTCCCGTTGCTGCTTATCTATATGCCACCCGAAATCAGAAGGAAGATCATAATATCATGGTAAAAACAGATTTAGATGGGAATTACAACCTTTACTATCCAAGAGGAAGACGGTTGAGGGTATTTGTAGCTGATTCCACCTATGGTCAAAAAAATCTGGAATGCTGGATTATGGCAGATGATCTTAGACAAAATGTTCAAATAAATCCTCATATCGGAAATAGAATGGAACTATACGAGTTGAAAGTTTGGCATTTTGACGGAATCTGGAATGTATTCTTCCTTCCGGCTATTGTAGATGAAGTTTTTCCTCCAATTTTAAATAAGCAGAACATTCAGATCTGGTTCAATGATTCAGAAGGAGACATTAAAAGTTTTACTTTCCACAAAGTTTATTATAAGGGAACCAAGGAAACATTTTATCCAGCTTATATTCTTAGTGTATCAACTAAAAAAACTTTAAAAGAGATGTCTTTGCCCGTGAAAATAAGGGTATTAGTTGATGTTCCCGGTTCGGGAAAAGGCGAATCCTGGTTTATTTATTATCCCAGTTAAAAATTTTTGTCAAAACCTGACTTTTGATTAAACCACAACTTAACTAAAAACGTCATATTAATAATGATGTTGGTTGTGTAAAATTTTTTATCCGGGAGTTGTTGTGCAGATATTTTTAAATCTTTTTAAAATTAAATTATTGAGGTTAATTTGTTTAATCATTATCTCAATTTCTTCAGTAAGTGCTTCTAGCTATGATCTGGCAGACACTGACCAGTCCCTTTGTTTTGATACCCTTGAACTCATCACTCCTCCTCAACCCGGAGAACCGTTCAACGGTCAGGATGCCCAGTTTGATGGATTGCTGCCGAGTTATACAGATAACGGTGATGGTACGGTGACCGATAATAACACCGGTCTGATGTGGATAAAGGAATTGGCAGAGGATAAGATGACCTGGGATGATGCCATGGCTGGAGCGGATACCTGTACGGTGGGGGGATATAATGACTGGAGATTGCCAACCATTAAGGAACTTTATTCTTTGTTATTGTTCAGCGGCACCGATCCCAGCGGACCTGATCCGGATAATTTAATTCCCTTCCTGGACACTGCTTATTTTGAATTCAGGTACGGGGATACTTTAAGCGAGGAGAGGTTAATTGATGCTCAATACTGGTCCAGCACGGTGTATCGGGGTCTGACCATGAATGGCGATTCCACTGCATTTGGAGTGAACTTCGCCGACGGAAGAATTAAAGGATATCCCAAAGATCTAGTCGGTCCTCCCGGTCAGCAGTTTCAGATGACCTCCTTTGTTAGGTATGTGAGAGGGAGTTTCTACGGACAAAATCAATTTCAGGACAACGGCGACGGCACGGTGACTGATCTGGCTACCGGGCTTATGTGGCAGAAAGCAGATGATGGAGTGGGTAGAAACTGGGAACAGGCTCTGGTTTATGCGGAAAGTCTGGAATTAGGGGGATATGATGACTGGAGACTCCCCAATGCCCATGAACTGCAGAGTATTGTGGATTACACCAGATCACTGCAGGGTACTGGTTCTCCGGCTATTGATACTGTCTTTATCTGCACAGAAATAATTGATGAGGGGGGAGGTACCAATTACGGATTTTACTGGACCGGCACTACCCATAAATCTTCTAATAATCAAAACATGGGAACTTTTGCGGTGTACATAAGCTTTGGGGAAGCTTTAGGTTGGATGATGACTCCTGATTCTCTGAATTGGATGCTCTGGGATGTTCACGGAGCAGGGGCTCAGCGAAGCGATCCGAAATGCGGCGATCCATCGCAATATCCCCACGGTCATGGTCCCCAGGGAGATGTGGTCAGGATATACAACCTGGTTAGATGTGTTAGAGATGTCTCGGTGGGAGTTAATGAAAGATCCTACCGTGATCCTGGAGGTAGTCAGCCGCTGCAAGTAATTGAAAATGTAGTTAATCCAAGCTCAGTAGTGTTCAGATACAATCTAAAAGCTGATAGTCCGGTAGTTTTCTTCATATATGATCTAAGCGGTAGAGAAATAACTACTCTAATTAATGGACAGGTTAAATCCGGACAGGGAGAAATAACTTGGAATTCAGAGGGTATATGTTCAGGTATGTATTTCGGAGTTATGAAGACATCTTATTCCATATTCACGATTAATTTCATTCTGATTTAATAATTTTATTGCCTTAAATTTGTTCTTGAGGTAATTAACCGCAGGTTGATGAGTAAATAAAATCCTGAACGGAAGTTGCCCGATATTTTTATTTTCCACCAGAAAAAAATCAGGGATAGACAGAAAAACGGAATTTATAGTTATCCATATTTTACTATGTTAATATTTTTGAAAATTGAATCTGAAGAAAAAAGGATAATAAAAAATGAAGCCAATTTATCTTGATTACAATGCCACTACTCCTCTGGATCCGGAGGTGGTAAAGGCAATGGATCCCTATCTCCGGGAATATTTTGGAAATCCCTCCAGTACCCACTGGTATGGAATCCAAACCAAAAAAGCAGTTGAACATGCCCGTAAACAGGTGGCGGAACTTCTAAATTGTCATCCTGATGAAGTTGTGTTTACCAGTGGAGGCACTGAATCAAACAACTACGCGATCAAAGGAATTGCTTTGCATAAGCAGAACCAGGGAAGACATATAATCACTTCCCAAATTGAGCATCCCGCAGTTATAGAGGTATGCAGATATCTTGAAAATATCGGATTTCAAGTAACCTACCTGCCAGTGGACAGTTTTGGTCTAGTAGAGGTAGAAGATGTGAAAAAAGCTATAACTCCCCACACTATACTGATTACAATTATGCACGCCAATAACGAGGTTGGAACTATTCAGCCTATTTCAGAAATTGCTGATTTAGCCAGAAAAAATAATATCGTAATGCACACTGATGCTGCCCAATCGGTAGGGAAAATTCCCACCAGGGTTGATCAATTAGGAGTGGATCTATTGTCTATAGCCGGTCATAAACTTTATGCCCCCAAAGGAGTTGGCGCATTGTTTATACGCCGGGGCATAAAATTGTCAAAATTAATCCACGGAGCTGATCATGAACAGAACCGGAGAGCGGGTACTGAAAATGTATTGGAAATTATAGGATTGGGTAAAGCCTGTGAAATTAGTTTTCAAGATCTCGAAGAAAATGCCCGGCATATGAAAGATATGAGAGATAGATTATATAAAAAATTAATACAAAACTTGGGAGAAATAAAATTAAATGGACATCCGGAGTTTAGGCTGCCTAATACTCTTAGTATCAGTTTTTCCAATATTGAAGCTAATCTAATTCTTTCTGAAATTGAGGAAGTTGCAGCCTCTGCAGGGGCAGCCTGCCATTCTGACTCTGTGGATATATCTCCGGTGTTGACTGCGATGAGAGTTCCGGTTGAACAAGCTATGGGAACAATTAGATTTAGTACCGGAAGAATGACCGGGGAGGAAGAAATAGATAGAGCAGCTGAATTTATAAGTGATGCTATAAAGAGGTTAAACCCCTCTCTATCCTCCACTGGACAAAAGAAAGTTGACATTTCCAGGATAAAACTGACCAATTTCACCACCGGATTGGGCTGCGCCTGTAAACTTCGACCACAGGTGCTGGAGAAAATACTGGCAGATATGCCCTTGCCGGATGATAAGAATATATTAGTGGGAACAGAGACAGGAGATGATGCTGCGGTATACCGCATAAATGATCGCACTGCAATTGTGCAAACTGTAGATTTTTTCACTCCCATTGTAGATGATCCCTATCATTTTGGAGCAATTGCCGCTGCAAATTCCTTAAGTGATATTTACGCTATGGGCGGGAAACCGTTATTTGCATTGAATATTGTGGGTTTCCCTTCGAACCGGCTTCCTTTGGAAATATTGAGACTGATTCTCAAGGGAGCTTTGGATAAAGCTGAACAGGCGGGGATCAGTATACTGGGCGGACATACTGTTGATGATAATGAACCCAAGTTTGGAATGGCAGTTGCCGGAATTGTTGATCCCCGGAGAATTTTAACTAATTCTAATGCCCAGCCTAAAGATGTTTTAATTTTAACCAAGCCCATCGGTTTGGGAATAATTACAACTGCGATAAAAAGAGGTTTAACTGAACAATCAACAGTTGACCGGGCTATTGAAATAATGAGTGCACTAAACCGTGATGCTGCGGAAATATTGAATAATTTTCCGGTTAACGCCTGTACCGATGTAACTGGTTTTGGTTTGCTGGGGCATCTCAAGGAAATGTCTGAAGCAAGCAGGGTTGATGCTGAGATTTATCTGGATAAAATTCCTACGATAGCTGAAGCATGGGATTTTGCAGCTGCTAATGTAGTGCCCGGAGGAACCTTGAATAATCTGGAGTTTGTCAATGATATAATCCAATGGAGTGATCAGATATCAGATGTTGCTAAAATAATCCTCTGCGATGCTCAAACCTCAGGGGGACTGTTATTTTCTGTTCCTTCATCATATCAAGGTGAGCTGATAAAACAAATGCAGCAGAAGGGAATTTCCCACGCCAGCTGTATTGGAAAATTTACTAAAAAGGGCACGGGGAAAATCATGGTTAATAAGAGTTAATAATTATGAAAGATGAAAAAGAGCAGCATAAGAATATTTCTTTAGTTGAGGCTGCTGTAATCTTTCTGTCATCTACCGCTTATTTTTATTTACTGCTGATTTTTGTATATCCTTATTTAAAATCTAATTTAACTGTAAATCCAGCATTATACTGGTTTATAACCGGTTTTCTTTTATTTGTGCCCCTATTTGTTTTTTCAGTATTAATGGTGAGAAAGGAAGGCAACAGAAGTTTTAACAAAATTATCCAGGCATTGTATATTAAAAAATTATCGGGTAGGGATTGGTATTATTCAATAACCGGGTTGATACTGATTTTTTTATTAAGCGGATTGATTTATGGGATTAGCTGGATTTTAAACTGGTGGCTGGGAATTGGTATGATTGATACCCAGCCCTGGTTTATGGATCAGTTCAGACCATTTAAATGTTGGGAAATACTGCTGTTGCTGGTCTGGTTGGCAATGTTTTTTTTCAATATTGCAGGTGAGGAAATTTTATGGAGAGGATATATCCAAGCCAGGTTGAACAGTAAATACTCCTGGTTATGGTGCTGTTTGCTGTGGGCAGTTTTTCATCTGCCCTTCGGTTTGAATATTATATTAATGGCTTCTCCTGCCTTAATTATCATTCCCTATATCTTTAGTAAAACAAAGAATACTACCATAGGAATATTTATTCATGGTCTTTACAATGGACCAATATTTATTGCTATATCCCTGGGATTGTTGAACTAAGCAAATTTCAATTTCAATAATGTAAACACCTGAAATTTAATTAATTCATGGTGAAACTTAAGAATTAACAGGGCGGTAAAACAGTTTAAGCATCATATCATTCCAGCATCTTCAACTCCTCCACTATCATTCTGGCAATTTCACCTTGATTGGGCAGGATTTCTTTAGGTACTTTGGTAAAATCCAAGGCAGTAACAATAATGTAAATTGCGCATTTAGAATTATCTTTATGACAGTAGAGGTGTTTTAATACTTCATCGGCTCGAGGAGTATCCCCCGGTTCTTTATTGTAAAAAGGACATTTATTTATATATTCACAATCAGGCATAGATATTCCTAGTTATTTATTATAGAAGTTCTGTTAGTAGTTATCAATAACTTTAAGTTTGATAAAACTTCTGTATAAAATTGATGAGTTCGGTAAAATTAATTGTTAATATAATTCCTATAATTAAATTGCCATAATCATTAATTGTAATAATTGATAAGGGGAGGTAAATGGTGAATGAATTAATAGGGCAGCCCGTTATTTCAAAACGGGTTTCTGAAATACCAAAATCCGCAATTCATGAGATGACCAGATTATCCAAGCAGATTGAAGATGTTGCTTTTCTCTCTTGGGCTAAACCAACTTCTGATACTCCTGAACATATTAAACAGGCTGCCAGCAGCGCAATTCTGGAGGGAAAGGTTGGAGGGTATTCAGAGCCGGGAGGATTGATTCAGTTAAGGGAAGCCGTGGTGAAAAAATTAAATAAATACAATAAAATTGATGCTTCTCCCCAGGAGGTAGTCGTTACCGTAGGGGCGATAGAAGGACTTGCGGCAGCAATTATGTCAGTTGTTGATCCCGGAGATGAAGTTATTATCCCTGTGCCCGGATACTCCACCCACATCAGGCAAGTGCAGCTGGCTTCAGGAAAACCGGTTTGTGTTCCCACCATTGAGCAGGAAGGTTTTAAATTAGATTTAGATAAAATTGAAAACTCCATAACTGAAAAAACCAGGGCGATAATGTACAGTGATCCGAATAATCCCACCGGATCAGTTTACAGTTTAGATGAACTGACCCATTTAGCTGAAATTGCTAAAAAGCATAATTTAATTGTAATTACAGATGAAGCTTATGAATATTTTACCTATGATAACAGCCCCCATCTCAGTATTGCCAGTTTGCCCGGGATGAAAGACAGGGTAATAAGTGTATTTACCTTTACCAAAACTTATGCCATGACCGGCTGGAGAATTGGATATTTGCATGCGGTTACCGATCTGGTTAACCAGATAAAAAAAGCCCATATTCCCATGGCAATTTGTGCTCCGGTAGTGTCTCAATATGCGGCATTGGCAGCATTAAATAATTCCCAGGAATGTGTAGATATTTTCCGCAACCACTATTTGAAAACTAGAAATCTAATGTGTGAGCGTCTGGATAAACTAACTGATATCTTCAGTTACATTCGTCCTGCTGGTTCTTATCTGATGTTTCCTAAAATCCGGGGAGAAAGGGGAGAAGATTCCATTAGTTTTGCCAAAAATCTTCTCAATCAAGCCGGAGTTTCTACAACTCCGGGAATAGCATTTCAAGGAGAATCTCATCTTCGGATGTCATTTTGTGTACCTGAACAGATGATCAATAAAGCATTTGACCGGATGGAAAAATATTTCAAAATATAAATAAAAATTGTTGGAATATTTATGTTGAATAAATACCTGCCCTTAAACCGCTTGGAATTTGCAGTAACCTATCAGTGCAATGGTAAATGCATACATTGTTATACAGTTCAGGGTAAACATAAATACCCTTTGTCCATTGATGGAATGCTGGGTGAAGAAATTGTTGAAAGTTTAACCGGATATTTTAACATTGAATCGGTGATGACTTTTGGCGGAGAACCTCTGCTGTTACCTCAAATAACTGCAAAAATCCACCGGAAGGCAAAAGATAAAGGGATTCCCTCCCGGGAAGTGATCACCAATGGCTATTGGTCTAATCATTCTGTTGACATAGTTGAAATTGCAAATCTGCTGTATGAATCAGGAGTTAATGAATTGATTTTTTCAGTGGACAGTTTTCATCAGCAGTTCATTCCTGTGGACATAGTCAGGAAAAGCATCATTGCCAGTGTAGAAGCTAAAATTGATAAGGTGATTTTAAATCCCTGCTGGATTAATGGAAACACCAATGAAAATGAATACAATAATAAAACAAAATCAATATTAGCCAGCTTATCCGATCTACCGGTAATTGTATCTGAAGGTAATATTGTGGAGCCGGTGGGTTTAGCCCGAAATAATTTAACTGAATTCTTCCCCCCTAAAAAACCAATTCCTGGGGGCAGATGTGAAGAGGTCCCCTATTCAGATCGTTTAGACAGTATTTCATCTATCTGCATTGAACCGGATGGAAAAGTGGCGGTGTGCAATGATCTGCATATAGGTAATGCTGGGGAAGATAATATTATTGAAATCCTTAAAAGTTATGATCCCTATAAAAATCCAGTAACCAATGCAATATTATTGGGAGGTTTGAAAGAGTTGGTTAATTATGCAAGAACATATGATATTGAACCGGATATAGGTGGTTATTATTCGATTTGTGATCTTTGTACAGATATCCGGCATAAAATTGCTGAATTATTAAAATAATAGGAACATCGTGAAGTTGGGGAAATATTTCTGTTTATAAAATTAGAAATTTTCTATTAAAATATATGTAAATTTACAAGGAGAATCCATGAATAATTTTGAAAAACACTGTTTTTTATTCCTGGGAGTATTTTTGATTTTTGTACAATCATTGACCAGTGCAGATATTTTAAATCCTGAAGATTACCAGATCGCTATGGGAAATAATTCCTTCGGGATTGAAATGTATAGGCAGTTAAGCAGAGATAATACTGAAAATATCTTTTTTTCTCCCTTTAGTTTATATACATCCCTGTCTATTCTGTACGAAGGAGCTGATGGCTCTACCCGTCAGAAAATAAAAGCAGTATTGGAATTTTATGATGATGATCAAATGTTAAGATCGGGATTTGAAAGTATTATGGCTTATTACAATTCAATCACTACTCAAAATCAGCTGATTTTAGCTAATGCCCTGTGGTTTCAGCAGGATTATCCGGTATCCGATGATTTTATTAAGATTATCCAACAGTACTATCAAGGTGAAGTAGATGAATTGGACTTCTGTAATCATCCGGATCAGTCTGCTCAACAGATAAACCAGTGGATTTATGATAAAACCCTGGGAAAAATTGAGAATATAGTAAGTGAAGAGATGATTGATCCATTAACCGTGATGATTTTAACCAATGCAATATATTTTCGGGGAGTCTGGAAGTATCAGTTTGATCCGGAAATGACTGATTCGATGTTTTTCTTTGTCACCAGTGAACGAAAAGTCAAAGTTCCCATGATGTTGATAAATGATGAAGATTTGTTATTTGACTATGCTGAAAATGAATTACTTCAGGCATTGGAGTTGCCCTATGAAGGTGAAAATTTAGTAATGACCATTTTACTCCCCAAACAAAATCTATCTGAAGTTGAACCGGAGTTTGATTATGAAAATTTAAATGAAATATTAGATGATCTGCATTCTGAAAATGTAACTGTATACCTGCCCCGATTCAGTTTTAACAGCAAATATATCGTTAATGACTATCTATCTGACTTAGGTTTAGGAGAAATTTTTTCATCCGATTCAGATTTTAGCCGGATAAGTTCCCTGAACAATTTATTTGTTAACTTAATTTTACATCAGGCATTAGTTGAAGTTAATGAACAGGGAACCGAAGCGGCAGCGGCAACCGTAGTAATGATTGCGGCAAATGGGCACAGCTATCAAAAAGTTTTTTACGCCAACCGCCCGTTTATATTTATGATTAGAGACAGGCAAACCGGATGTATTTTGTTTATGGGTAGATTGGTTGATCCATCTGTATGATTGAAATTTAATTAATAGGGATAATTTGGAATAATAAATTGTTGAAATCAGTAAATATTATTTAAACAAAACAAGGAGTAATTATGAGAAAATTTAAGTTTTTTTGGCTATTTTTCATTATGTTTAATTTTGTTGGAATCAGTCAAATAGCCTGGGCAGTAGATGACTCTGGTTCAGATCAGGAAGGAGTTCAGATGGTGGTGGAAGCTAACAATCAGTTTGCTCTGGAAATGTTTGCACAGGTAAGTGAACAGGATTCAGGGAATGTATTTTTCTCTCCGTACAGTGTATCTACAGCTCTTGCCATGACTTATGAAGGAGCCAGGGGTGAAACAGCAGATCAGATTAGATCGGTTTTTCATTATCCTGAAGATGATATGACCAGAAGATATAATTTTGCCCGAATCTACAATCTACTGAATCAGCCTGATCAAAAATATCAACTTAATACTGCCAATGCCTTATGGGCACAGGAAGATTATCAATTTGCTGATGAGTATTTTAAAGTAATTGATCAGTACTACGGAGGGAAAGTCACCAATATGAACTTTGCCGCTCAACCCGAACCGTGCAGACAGACCATTAACCGCTGGGTGGAAGATCAGACCAATGATAAAATTAAAGATCTGATTCAATCAGGACAAATTACTCCCTTAACCACCTTAATATTAACCAATGCCATTTACTTCAAAGGAACTTGGAAATATCAATTTGATCCTGAGCAAACGCAGGAAATGGATTTCAGGATTTCTCCGGATGAACAGGTAAAAGTGGATATGATGTTTTTTGATAAGAATGAAGAAAATCAATTCAACTACGCCCAAACTGACCAGTTTCAAATTTTAGAATTACCCTATGATGGAGAAAATCTATCCATGCTGATTTTACTTCCCATTATTGGCACTGAAACTAAAAATTTTAATTGTCAGGAAATAAATCTTGATCTTCAACAGATTGAAGAATTTAAACAGCTTCTTACTCCCCAACCTGTAACCATCTATCTTCCTAAGTTTAAAATTGAAACCAGATATCTGCTCAATGATTGCCTTACCAGCTTGGGTATGCCCCTGGCTTTTGAGCGGAGGGCTGACTTTTCAGGAATGACCGGTTATCAGGATCTTATAATTAGTTTAGTAATTCACCAGGCATTTGTAGAAGTTAATGAAGAGGGAACCGAAGCAGCGGCAGCCACTGCAGTGTTGATGGAAAGAACCACTACTGCTATTCCCCGCAATGTATTTAAGGCAGATCATCCCTTTTTGTTTTTCATCCAGGATAACCGTACTGGTATGATCTTATTTATGGGGCGTATTACCAATCCTTCTGAAGGTTGACCGATTTTAAAAGTTAAAGACCGGATAAAATTCTCCGGTCTTTTTTTTATTTTTCCACTTCCATCCCTGCATCTACCCAAGCTTGAAAATTGCCTAAAAGACGGTAAACTCTGGAAAACCCTGCCATGTTTAACATCAATGAAGCAGTTATTGCCGGTTGATCCCCATGACAGTAAATCAGGTAAGGCAGGCTGCGATCTAGATCAGGAATGACTTCTTCAAAGGAACCATCTCCTAAAGGATAATTGATTGCTCCGGGCAAATGACCCTGGTTATAAACAGGAGAAACATCAATAATTACTAAATCCGGATTATTTTGTTGAAGGGTAACAATCTGTTCTGGAGTAAGATCCCAGTAGACCAGTTGATTATCTTCCAATCCTCCCCTGATTTCATATCCTGCTAAAATCCAAGCTATGAAATTTCCCTGCAAACGGTAAACTTCGTTGAAGCCGGATTTAATCATCATTTCCGCTCCGGCTATGGAAGCTTCATCAGTGTGACAGTAAACCAGATAAGTTTTAGATTTATCCAGTTCTTCCAGCGCTTCAGCTAATGTTCCATCCCCGATGAAATAATTAACTGCCTCGGGGATATGTCCTTGGTCATACATTGGTGAAACATCCAAAATTATCAATTCCGGCATTTCATAGATGATCATCTTTGCTTCTTGGGCTGAAATATCCTGATAACTTTGAGCATGAACAACAGAGATAAATAAACCGAAAATTACTAAAAAAGTGCTTAAATACTTCATCTGAAAATCTCCTGGCTAATGGTTATTAAATGACTCATATATTAGCAAATATATTGATTTTTAAACTTTTAACCAGGATTTTTTGGAATATTTATGATTATTTTATAAATGAAGATATTTATCTGATTTTTTTTATTCTATTAATTTCCGCTTTAGTCATTTCAGAATTAGCCTGATTTTGAGAGATGAACTGTTGAGGTGAAAGTAAATTCTTGTTTTCCGGAGAGCCAAATAAATATTCCTGAGGGCAGGAATGTTTAACTTGGGTGAATTTTTCCATGAGGAGGGTAAACAGCTTAAAACTGTCATTCTTGGGCAGACAGAAACGGACTGAATAACCTTCCCGGTGACTTATAAACAGATGATAGAATGGTTTTAACAATCTACGAGCAGAGATGCCTTCAGCTCCCGCCCCTTGGGGCAAAATTTTTACCAGATAAATTTTATCAATTCCCATTCCTGAATTTATCGCTTTTATAATGACCTGCTTGTCTTTGTTTTCCCGGTACATCAACCAAATCAAGGCGATCATGAGTAAAGTCATAATTATTCCCATTGAAAAAAACAAAGGACCGTTGTTTCCCCCCAGGATAATTCCCAAAATTGAAAAACCCGGTCCCACTAAAATTCCACATATCAATCCGAAGATAAATAATCCGGTTCTAATGTTTAAACCTCTGTACAATAATTTCTTAATGATTTTGTCTTGATCTTTCATAATAAACTTATGTTTTATTGGGATTTAGCGATTCTCCTACTACCTTGCTTAAGGTTTCCAGCCGGTAAGGTTTTTCAATGCGGGAGATAAATCCGTAATCATTAAAATTGGCAATGGTGGGATCATCTGAATAACCGCTGGAGACAATTCCCTTTGCTTCTGGATGAATTTTCATAATTTCTTCCATAGTCTTTTTGCCCCCCATCCCCCCGGGAATGGTGATATCCAGAATTACCAAATCGTAGATGTTTTTCTCATCTATTGATTTCTGATATAATTCCACTGCCTGTTTTCCTTCTTTAGCTCCATCTACCTCGTAACCTAAGTATTTAAGCATTTTACCTACACTTTTCCTGATCATCTCATCATCATCCATCAGCAAGATTCTTCCCTTGCCGAAAACCAAACTGTGTTTTTTTGCCTTAGCCTGTTCGGCTTTCTTTGCTGCAGGAATGTATATTTGGAAAACACTTCCTTTACCCGGTTCCGAGTATACCGATAGGTGACCATTGTGGTTCTTGATAATTTTAAAGGAAATAGCCAAACCTAACCCGCTTCCCTTTTGTTTGGTGGTGTAAAAGGGATCAAATAACCTGTTCAGATGCTTCTGATGAATTCCTACTCCTTCATCAATAACTGAAATTTTTACATAATTACCCGGCTTCAAGGGAAGACTGGATTGATTAATCCTAACATTTTCCGCGGAAATATTAATTTTACCTCCATCGGGCATGGCTTGATCTGCGTTTAGCACCAGATTATTGATAACTTGGCTTATCTGGCCTGGATCCACTTCCACTGCGGAAATTTGGTCAGGAATATCAAATTCACAAATGGAATTAGAACCGGACAGAATGAAACTGGCGGTTTCCGTAATGATATTTTTTATGGAAGTTATCTCCTTCACCGGAGTTCCTCCTTTGGAGAATATCAATAACTGGGAGGTTAAATCTTTGGCTCTCATTATTCCCTGTTCAGCGTTAGTTAAATATTCGGTTACAATCTTATTTTTATCCGAGCTGATTTTAGCCAGAGAAACATTATTTAAAATTCCCGCCAGAAGATTATTGAAATCATGAGCAATTCCTCCTGCCAGTAAACCAATTGAATCCATTTTATCCAGCTTGTACAGTTCCTGATCCAATTTTCTTTTTTCAGTAATGTCCCTGAACACCAATACTACTCCGATTATATTTCCCTGTTTGTCTTTAATCGGTGCAGCGCTGTCGGTAATTATTCTTTCCTGATTATTTCTGGATATCAACAAAGTAGTTGAAGGGAGTGTGTATAAATTGCCCGTGGAAACTGCTTTTAATACTGGGTTGTCCACGGGTTCCCGGGATTGGCTGTCAAAAATGTGAAAGACCTCGCTAACCGGCAATCCTATACTTTCCTTCTCTGACCAACCGGTCAATTCTTCCGCTTTGGAATTTTGCATGACGATACTTCCCTCAGTATCGGTGACAATTACTCCGTCTCCTATAGATCTTAAAGTAACTGCCAGCCTTTCCTTTTCCGATATCAAATTTAATTCAGCTTTTTTCCAATCGGTTATATCCAACATCATCCCTTTAATATTCTTGCCTTCCAAGTATGCATTGATCATAACTTTTTTGGTCTTACCATTCATAGTGGTTAGATCTAATTCGTAATTTTCAATTTTTGAATATTTTGTTAAATGCTCGATAAATGGAATTCTATCTTCTGGATTAGCATAAATGTCGGATACATTAATATCCATCAACTGACCTGAATTATTGTATTCCAATATATTGACCATTGCTTTGTTTACAAAAACAAAATCACCGTCCAGATTGGTTATGTATACTCCCACCAGGGCTGCATCTACCAGATTCCTGTACTTCTGTTCGGATTCTTCCAGCTTCAGCTGGGTTTGTTTCCTCTGTTCGGTTTGGTAAGCTAATAAGATAATATCCCCTATGGAATGAAAGAAGTTGTGGTCATGGTGTGTCCACAGTTGATCTGGTTTGTTTGATTCTATGCTGAGTACTCCAATTATTTTATCGTGTACTCTTAAACTTATATCTAATTTGGTTTTAACCTCAGTTAAATCGAAATATGTTTTTAGGGAATTTTGTCTTTTCTCTTCTAAATGATTGGCAAAATTATAAAGTAACCGGTTATCCATAATTTCCCTGAAGTAATCGGGATAATCATCTGCGCTAAAAATTACAGACTTTGATGAATTCACTGTGGTCTGGCAATAAATCATTTTTGGCTCAAGCTTCTGATAATCATTGCTGAAAAACCACAATCCTGCTTTATCCACATCACAAGTTTGGCAAATACTCTGCAGAATTAGTTCATAATAATGATCTACTTCTGAAAATTTGGTTTTTATCAATCTGAACAAAACATCCTGTTTTTTTTCCTCGTAAAGTTTTTGTCTTTGATCTTCAATTTCTTTTAACTTGTTCTCTGTAATTTCATTGGTAAGTATTACTACTCTATCCACTTCCCCTTTTTCATCGGTTATTGAATAAAAATGCTGGGAAACCCATATTGATTCTTTGGTTCTCCTGGTTTCCGGCACAAATACTTCAGGAAGGTAAAGTGATCCCCCCTCCGTATATATTTTCTTGACATCAGATTTTAAACCGGTCAGATATAAATCCCGTTTATCAAAAGAAAATGTCTCTCTTTTTCTTTGGTCTTCTAGTATATCTTCATCCTCCATTCTCCAGATGTTTTTCCATTTCTTGTTGTAGTAAAGTAGTTGACCGGTTTTATCCCTTACCGAAATTCCCAGAGGAGAATTCTCGATTATCGCTCTATTCATCTGTTCGTTTAAGGCAAGATTCCTGGTGGAATTTTTAAAATTGTCAATTAATATATTAATAGTGTTAGCCAGGGAAGAAATATTATCCTCTCCGGGCAGAGTTATCTTTTCGCTGAAATTATCACTGGAGGCAATATTCTGGGTTGATTTCAATAATTCTTCAATCCTATCTTGATAAGTGGTGGTAATGGTAAGGGGATAAAACCAAGATAAAATTATCACAGCGGCAAAAAATAGCAGTATTATAATTTTAACAATGACACTGATCGGCAAAAATATACTGATTAATGCAAGTAGAAATAATATAGAAATGATAAGATACTTAAATATTATTTGTTTATTCATGATCAATAATTATATATTTAATATTAATAATAACACAAATTCTATATAGATTTAATTTTAAAGCATGGATATGATCTAGGATAACATGAATGGTATAAACCGGCATTCTGAATACAAGTCCAGGATAAACAGGGTAATTGACTATATTGACAGTAATATTGACAAATACATGACATTAAATGAATTGGCTAATATTGCTAATTTTTCTCCTTACCATTTTCACCGGATTTTTAAAGCAATAGTCGGAGAGACTATTAATAATTTCATTCAGAGGGTCAGGATTGAAAGGGCAGCGATGATGTTGGTGTCCAATCCCAAAAAATCAATTACTGAAATTGCTTTTGATACAGGTTTTTCCAGTTCAGCATCTTTTGCCAGGGCATTTAAAGAATATTTTAAAATGAGCGCCAGTCAGTGGAGGAATGGCGGTTATAGGAAATATAGCAATTTAAATCAAACAGTTAGCAAGAACGGTAAAAAAGATAGCAATCAGGGGAAAGAATATCCTCGCTCCTCATGCTATGATCTTAATGCTGCAGCAAATACAAGAAGCAAGGAAGATCAATTGAACAAGAGGAGTGATGAAATGAAAAACGAAGTTAAAGCAAAAGTTGAAGTTAGAAAATTCCCTGAAATGACGGTTGCCTACATCAGGCATATTGGTCCTTATCAGGGAGATGTGAGGTTATTTGAACGGTTGTGGAATAAACTGATGAAGTGGGCTGGTCCCCGGGAGCTTTTAAGTCAAAAAGATTTAAAATGTTTATGTTTATATCATGATGATCCTAATATAACTGAACAGGACAAATTAAGGGTAAGTGTTTGTATCTCTGTGCCTGAAAATACTTCGGTGGATGGGGAAATTGGAAAGATGAAAGTGGAGGGGGGAAAGTATGCGGCAGGATATTTTGAAATTGATCCTGATCAGTATCAGCAGGCTTGGGATTATATGTTTGGTCAATGGCTTCCCCCCAGCGGGTATCAGCCTGATGACCGGGCTTGTTTTGAGATGTTTTTAAATAATCCTGAGGAACATCCCCAGCACAAGCATCAAGTTGAGATTTGTATTCCAGTAAAACCGTTGTAACTTATCACCGGGGTTGCCTTTTAGGCAACTCCGGTATTTTTAAATTTTTATGAAAACTCTTACTATAAACAACCAGCAGACTTATTTTGCAATCCGCAGTTTCTTTTCCAGCAGGAATATCAACCACTATGTTATTGATAAATATCATCTGGAAAAAAAATTGATTATCAAACAGAGTTTGTTAGCTGATCAACAACAGCAACAATTTTTGTTGCATTTGAAGTATCATAAATTTTTCCGGTGGCTGGAGTCAGGTCTGGAAGATGTGGTTTTTTGGGAAAGACCGGAACTGTATCCTGCTTTAGTAGCGGATTTTAAAAATTTAACCGCGGATTTAAAATTTCACTACATCGCCCCTATTGAAGCAAGAGGATTTATATTGGGAGGAATATTTGCGGGAGAACTGAACCTCCCTCAGTATTTAATCAGAAAATACAAACCCTGGTTTGATAACTTCCCCGGAGAAAATGTAGAATTTATCAACTGGAGAAAAGAAAAAGAAAAATTGTTTGTTTTTGATAAAAAGCTGGCTGGCAGTAGTGTATTGATTGTAGATGATCTGCTGGATACTGGTAATTCTCTAACTGCTTCCGTAAAAGCCCTTGAAAAAGTGGGGATGGAAATAAGCGGTGCTTTCTATCTGGCAGATGCCCGGGTTGATGATCAGGAGGATAACTTCAATTTTCCAATTCTAAGCCTGGTTAAAACTAGTGCAGTTTAATTTTGATGATGAGGGGGCAGGAGGGAGTAGGGATACTGGATATTTATTATCATTGATTTTGGCAGAACTGATTTTAATTTTTTTAGGTTAATTGATTTGTACATTTCCGGATTGGTAATTTTAATTTTTACCAATGCGGAAGGAGAAAAAGTTTTACATTTTTTGATAATTACCTGATTTAGATTATTTGATTTACTGTCCCCACTGTTGATGGAGATAATTTCCATAGGTCTGGTTTTTAAAACTATGAAATTTAAACTGTCCAGCTCCCATTTTACTCTTTTACTAAATTCAATTAGATAAAAACCTTTAGGTTCGTCTTTTTCCGAAAATGAAGTTCTTTCAGTAGATCCGGAAAATATTATAGGTATATTTTTTGTGTCGCTATTTTTCCACAGTACCTGGCGCCGGTGAATATGTCCGCATAAAATGGCTTGGAAATTGGAGGGAAGATCATCCTTCTTAATTACTTCTTCCCCTGTTCTAAATTTGTAATTTTTTGGCCCGATGGTTGCTCCTTCCACAATGTGATGCATGCACAGCAAATTAAGCTGCGATTTTAACCACAGGGGTTTTATCTTGTTAATTATCTCAGGAAATTTACTCCGGATATTTTTTTGATAGGGAAATCCAGTTAAAGCTATGTCCGGAGGACTTGAGTTGTCATTTAAATGAATCTGGAATGTTTTGAGAGTTTTGAATATATTCAAGTGTGGATTTTCAAAAAAAATTGAAGGGGGAAGAATTGATCGTTCATGGTTACCCGGAACTATAAATAAAGGTATCCTGTGTTTGGAAAATTCAATCAATCTTTTATAAACCTGGTCAATAATTACAGGGGGAATTTTCGACCGGTAGAAAAGATCTCCGCCGTGGATAAGACAGTTTACTCTTTGGCTTACTGCAAATTCCAGGATATATTGAAAATTTCTAAAGAAATCCTCTCCTCTAAATGTCTGTTTAGTGGTTTTTCTTAAGGGATAATCAAAACCTAGATGGGTATCCGAGAAAAAAAGTATTCTTACTTTAGATTT
>LKUE01000364.1 GCA_001412365.1 Desulfuromonas sp. SDB
AGTATAAATGCTAATGAAAAAAATGGATTTTATTTAGATAGCAAATTAGCAGCTGAGATTTTATTAAAGAATTTCTCTAAATTCTTTCGATCATTTATTATTTTGAGACCATTTTTCATTTATGGACCAAGACAAGATAAAACTATGCTGATACCTAGGATAATATCAAATGTTATTTATAAAAAACCAATATATTTAAATGGCGATGAAGGGATAAAATTAAATCCAATCTTTATCGAAGATGCTGCTTCCGCATTAAAAAATTTATTAAATCTAGATGGTGAATACATATTCAATATAGCTGGTTCAGAAGTTGTCACCATTAAGAAGTTAGCTGAAATTGTAGGATCAACAGTAAAGATAGAGCCAGTATTTAAAAATATTAATGAGTTTCAATTTGATTTAATTGCAGATATCTCTCTGATGAAAAACAAACTACACAATCACAATATCTCCCTAAAAGATGGAATTAAATTGACTTATGAGTTTTTTAAAATATATGAGGAATTTAATTCTCCAACAAAACAATGAAAATATTACACTTACCTTTGTCTACAGGAGGGAATTCAAGCGGTTTAGCAAAAGGTGAAAAAAAAATTGGCTTAGATTCAACAGTATTGGTTAGAGAAAGAGAATGGCTTGATTATCAATTTGATATATCGTTAAACTGGGAAAAAAAGAATAATTTTCAACGAGTTTTAGAGAGTTTTAAAGCATTTTACAAATATCGTAATAAATATGATGTTTTTCATTTTAATTATGGTACAACTCTAATTGATTACCCCAAATACAATATTTCTTTGTTGGATTTGCCATTTTATCCTGAAGGAAAAAAAATTATTTTTACCTATAATGGATGTGATGCAAGACAGAAATATAAAACAATTAATAGAGTCGAATATTCTGCATGTCATCAAGGACAATGTAATAAAGGGATATGCTTAAACGGAAAAAGAGATAAATTAAAAGAAAAGAGAATTGAGAAGGTTAATAAATATGCTGATCATATTTTTTCTTTAAATCCTGATCTTATGTGGTTTTTACCAAAAAATAAAACATCCTTTTTACCATACACTGTAGCAAGGTGGTATAAAATTAAACCTCAAAAATACTCAATAGAAAAAAAAATCAAAATTGTTCATGCACCAACAAGTAGAAATGTCAAGGGTTCAAAGTTTATAATAAAAGCATTAGAGAATTTGAAAAAAAAACACCGTAATATTGAAATAATTTTAGTTGAAAATGTTCCTAATAAAAAAGCTTTTAGTCTTTACAAGCAAGCTAATTTAGTTATAGATCAAATTTTAGTAGGATGGTATGGAGCATTTGCGGTTGAAACTATGAAAATGGGCAAACCAGTTGCTGCATTTATTCGGGAAGATGATTTAAAATTTATCGAACCAGAAATGAGAGATCAGGTATTGAAAACATTAATTAATATTAATAAATTCAATATTGAAGATAAACTTGAGCAATATATTGAAAATCAGCATCTTTTAACAGAAAAAAGCAAGGCATGCTTAGATTATGTTAATAAGTGGCACAATCCAGAATATGTAGCAGCAATAACCAAACGTGTATATGAAAATACATAGTTTGCTAAAATACAATAAACTCACATTCAATGGAAAACAGAATTTTATTAATACTATACAGTGACAGCATAGGAGGTGCAGAAAGAAGGTTTGCCCGTTTTTGGGATTATATATCGGCAAAAAACAAGTATTCAAATGTGTATTTGTTGATCAATAGGAATTTACTGGAAAAGTTAAATCAAGCAGAATTAATTAAAAAAAATAAAAACTTGTTTGTTCTGCCGTCATTTTTTTCAAATTACTTTGTAAACTACAGTAAAAATTTATCTAAGTTAAATAAGATATCCTTTTTTATATCTAAATTGGATATTTTAATCAGCAGCTTACTCACTTCATTTTACCTTTTCAAGTTAAAGCCAAAGACAGTGCATTTGATTTTAGCAGGTGTTTATGTGTTTTTCCCTTTTATCTACTTATTTCCTGGAAAGACCATTATATCCTATCCCACCATAAATCTATCCGCTTTGACTGGAGATAAATTAGGCTCGATTATATATCTGTTTTCTTTAAAGAAAGTAAACCTTATTGATATATTATCTCCTTCTTCTATGGATGAGTTGTTAAATTACGGGATTAAGAAAAACAAAATGAAAATTTCACCGGGAAGTTTTACTGACCCTGAAATTTTTAAACCAATATCTCCAAAACAGAAAATTGTAACTTATGCCTCAAGATTAGTTGATTATCATCATCCGTTTGTATTTTTAGAAGCAGTGAAAGAAATTATTAAGAAAAGAAAAGATATTAAATTTTATATTCTTGGAAATGGACCACTTAAACATGATGTGATTAATTTCATCCATGATCAAGATTTATCAAATAATGTTATTTATGATTTTAAATATGACATAAGTGAAATTTTAGGAAAGTCATCAATTTATGTTACATTAAAAGATGATAACTATCCATCTCAAAGCTTATTGGAAGCAATGGCGTGCGGTTGTGCAGTTGTGGCTACTTCAGGAGGAGATACTGGTAAATTAGTTACTGAAAAAAATGGAATTTTAATTAATTTAAACTGTAAAGAATTAACTCAATCAATAATTTATCTTATTGAAAATGAGAAAATTTTAAATGAATTTAGTGGGAAATCTCGTATATTAATTATCAATAAATTTTCGATTGATGAATTTACAAATTATATAAACACACTTTGGAAAGTAAACTATTCTATTGAAGATTTTCAATGAATCTACAACAATTATAATATCTCCACGCAAAGTGATTAATTTTAGAACCTTTCTTAATTTCTAGACAAGATAAAATTTTTTTTAACCAGATATGCTCTGGTGTTTCAAAACCGATTTTATCATTTCTGGTGATTATATTTCTAGGAATAATATCTCTGAAAGCGTATCTTAAAATCCATTTGTTATATCCATGATGAATTTTATAAGCTGCTGGTATTGATAAAGCGTATTCAATTAAACGATAATCAGTAAAAGGAGTTCTTGATTCCACCGACCACTTCATTGAATTTCTGTCTTCATATCTAAGTAAATGAGGAAGCTTAAAGAAAAACTCATCTAAAAATAGTAAACTATTTAATGATTTTTGATATCTCTTAAAATATCTTGAAAATATATTATTTTTCATAACTTGATTAAATTCAGAAGTTAATGGAGGTATTTTTTTTATTTTTTTATTATAAATTATATTTGACAAATATTTGTGAAATTTTTGAACTTTAAGTATTTCAATTAATGTGGAAATCTTTACTAAAATTAAAATATCCCCAATTAATTCTTTTGTAGGAACCAAATTAACTTTCTTTAAAATATCCAAGTAGTTACCTTCTCTAAGGTAATTGGCATAGTATATTTTATATCCAGCAAATAGTTCGTCTGCTCCCTGCCCATCTAATAGAACCTTAACAAACTTTGATGCCTCCTTCATTACTTTATATTGTGCATAAATTGAAGTTGAAGCAAAAGGCTCATCCTGGCAATATATTAGATCATCTAGATCATTCAAAAATTCATTAATTTTCGGATTAACCTTATAATTTTTTATTTCTTTGTTATAAGTAATTAAATCTATCCATTTAGTCTCATCTATTTTCGGATAATTAGGATAAGTTGCTGAAAAGGTTAACTGGAGGGGATCAAGGATATGTTGATTTTTTAAATTTTTATTTATTAAGGCAACTACAATTGAGCTGTCCAATCCTCCAGATAGACATGATCCGATATTAACATCTGATCTAAGCCTTATTTTTACTGCATGATGAAGTATATTATAAATATCATTTGCATAAATATCAGCTTTACTATTACTAAATTTTACATTTCTAATATTCAAATGTTTTTGCCAATATTTTATATTTAATATTTTTCTTGTTTTGAGATTTATTATCACATTGTAAGAAGGTTTAGCCTTGTAAATATTTTTAACCATAGTTTCATTAGAAAAATCATGAAGGGAAGTGAGTAAATAGATGCTCAAACTTTCATAATTTGGTTCTGGGATCAAACTATTAATATTGTATAATGCTTTAATTTCAGATGCAAAAATTAAACAATTGCCATCTTGAGCAAAATACAAAGATTTAACTCCTACTCTATCCACTGAAAGAATAATTTGGTTTTTTTCCAAATCATATAAGGCATAAGCCCAATCTCCATTAAAATGTCTTGTACAATTCGCTCCCCAGTAATCATAAGCAGCTAGAACTACTTCAGTATCAGTTTGAGTTTTAAATGTATATCCTTTTGATCTCAGTTGTTCTCTTAATTCTAGATAGTTGTAAATTTCTCCGTTGTATATTATCCATAATTTACCTTGTTTATAAGACATTGGCTGATGACCTGCGGAAGATGTATCAATAATGGACAATCGTC
>LKUE01000365.1 GCA_001412365.1 Desulfuromonas sp. SDB
CTGTGAGAAAAAATTTTTCATCACCATATCTCAGGTTTTAAAGATCTTTCCATTAATTTTTTCACACCTTGTTCAGGAGTTAGAGTACCTTGTAAAATATCAACAATAACCTCGGTAATGGGCATTTCAACATTCTTTTCCCGGGCAATGGATTTTGCCAGAATTGCAGTTCTCACCCCTTCTGCGACCTCTACCATATCCAGTTTAATTTCCTCTAAACTCTCTCCCCGGGCTAATCTTTCCCCTAAAGTTCTATTCCTACTGAATTTACTGAATGAAGTGGTAATTAAATCTCCCATTCCGGATAAACCGGAAAAGGTTTCCCGGTTAGCCCCCAATACCTCCCCCATTCTGGTCATCTCCATCAACCCCCTGGTGATCACCGCTGCTTTGGCATTATTGCCCAAGCCCAATCCTTCCACTATTCCCCCCGCCAAGGCAATAATGTTTTTCAATGCCCCTCCCAATTCAACCCCCACCACATCAGCAGAAGTGTAAACTCTGAACTGTTCAGAGGATAACAACTGTTGAATTTTCTCAGCTAATTTCTGATTCACTGAAGCTACCACCGTAGTAGCAGGTAACCCTTTTATAATTTCCCGGGCTATAGTGGGTCCGGAAATCACCGCAACATTATCAGGATCGAACAGGTTGAACAATCGGGTGCTCAATCCGGTTTTTAATTTTTCATCCAGTCCTTTAGTGAAATTAACAATTTTCTGATGGGGATTCCAAAGTTCTGAAATTTTATCGGTTAATGGATAGAAAAAATCAGAAGGAATGACAATGAAAATATACTCAGCACCTTGCAGGGCTTGATTAATTGATTCCGGTAATTCAATACTCCAAGGCAGGGGATGCCCAGGAAGGTATGTTTTGTTTTCCCGGTGCTTTAAAATACTATTACGGTTCCTGTCTACCGGTTCAAATAACCTCACTGATCTTTTTAAACTGTCAATATACAGGGCAAGGGTAGTTCCCCAGTTTCCTGCCCCGATTATGGTGATGATTTCCTGTTCCATGAAAATTTATTCTCTTTCCCGGTTAAAAGTCTTTTAATATTGGAGCGGTGAGATATAATTACAAACACAACTAAAATCAGCACATATACCCATTCACCCCAGGTTACTGAAATATTCAGCAAATTAAATTTTGTGAATTTAAACAAAGTCATAACTGCTAATACAGTGAGAGCAGCAAAAATTGATCCCACTGAAACATACCTTAAACCAATAACTAAAATTATAAAAATCCCCAGGCCAATTAAGGAAAATACCGGAGCTAAAATTATAATTGTTCCCAGTCCGGTAGCTACTCCTTTGCCCCCCCTGAATTTTAAGTAAGGAGAAAATATATGTCCCAATACCACCGCCATGGCAGCAAAACTAGGAAGCCATTGCTGATAAGAGATAATACCGATTTCACCTTGGGGACAATAATGCAGAAAAACCTTTGCTCCAATAACTACTACCGAACCCTTGAGTATATCTGCAATAAAAGTTATGATGCCGGGAATCTTCCCCACCGTACGGAAGACATTAGTTGCTCCGATATTTCCGCTTCCTTCCTTCCGGGGATCTTTATTCCACAGACGGGAAATAATTAAACCGAATGGTATTCCCCCAATAAACCAAGCGAGAATTATAAAAACTAGTAAAGCCATAAGCCACTTTATTTTATTAATTAAATGATATCATTTAAACCTGTATATAATATTATATTGCTTGAGGGGAACAATCAACAATTTTTAAAAGAAGATAGCTTTTATGATCTGGGTCTAATTTTTACAATTACCCCTTCCAGTTCATAATCATCCCGGAAATTTTTCTCTAAATATTTTAAATAATTCTGTCCCACCCCCCGGGGATGGTTACATTTTGCTATTATTATATGGGGGAGCTGTTTAATTAAGGTAAATTGAGAAAATTTAATTCTCTTTTTTCCGTACAGAGGGGGCAGGTGATTGATTACCGCCTGTTTAAAGTAATTGTTAATGTCTTTTTTGGAAATTCTCCGAGAACCCCGCCGATAAATATCCAGCACTTTATCCAATAGACCGGTGATACCTCTTTTCTCCAGGGCAGAAGTAGTTGCAATGGGAATATAAGCATGTGATTTTAACTCTGCGGCAACTTTTTTAATTAATTGATCTCTCATTTCTGCAGGAACTAGATCAATCTTATTAATAACCAGCAATACACCCCCGGAACGGTACTCCACTTCTTTGAGCACCCTCCAGTCGCCCCTGGTAAACCCCATACTGGCATCAATGACTACTATACAAATTGAACTTTCACTAAATGTATTCCAGGCTCTGGTTAAACTGTAATATTCAATGCGATTCTCTAATCTGGAAATTCTTCGGTATCCTGCGGTGTCTACAATGTTTACAGTTTTATTTTTATAAATCACTTGCTGCTTTACCGGATCCCGGGTAGTGCCTGGCTGGGCATGGACCAAAGCTCTATTTTTTCCGCAAATAGCATTTAACAGAGAAGATTTCCCCACATTGGGACGTCCGGCTATGGAAATGAAAATCTGATCCCGGTGTATTATGTTTTCTATTCCATCCAACCGGGAGTCTATTTCATCCAGCAAATCCCCTATGCCCAATCCCTGCGCAGCGGAAATCGGAATGGGATTTCCAAATCCCAAGCAGAAGTAATTTGAAGCGGAAGGAAACAAGTCAGAATGGTCTAGTTTATTAACTACGGTAACTACAGGTGTCTCCACCTTTCTAAGTATATCCCCGATTTCTTGATCACCAGGAGTCAAACCTTCTTTCCCATCAACAAGAAATAAAATCAAGTCCGCTTCATCGAAAAGTGAATAAACCTGCTGTTCAATTTTATCCATTAATCCGGTTACGGCGTCATAACCAAAAACTCCCCCCGTATCTACAATATCATATTTTTTATTCAGCCATTCTATTTCCATGCTGTTGGAATCTCTGGTTATTCCCGGGGTTTTATCCACAATTGCCAACCTTTGTCCAATTAATTTATTGAACAGTGTTGATTTTCCCACATTTTGTCTTCCCACCACTATTATCAAAGGTTTTTTATCCATCAATTAATCCTTGTATTTCAATTAATTCCTCAGTTAACTGTGCAGGGGTCTGAGGAGCTAAATATAGTTTTTTGTTTGAAATTGCGGAGAGTTGATCAATATTGTATCCGTCAATAGTCACCTGCTGATAGTTCAGACTTCTCTGAGGAATGAAGACCACCTTTCCCTGTTTAGGTTTAAGCTGAGACAATATATCTTTACCGGTCAAAAGTCCCGCTGTACCCACCATAGGTCCAAATAAGGTATTGTTTACGGTTACCACTTCAGCTAGTTCAGGATTTATAAATATTTTTTTGACCATTGATTTGACTAAAGGAGTCATGGAAACCCCGGTAACCAATAATAATTTCCGGTTTAATACCCGAGGAACAATCCGGTTGATATCATCTAAAAACAATCTGATACCCCCCACTCCATTTTCCAATTGGGGAAAATCATCATAATATTCAGCAGGGGGAATAGGCATTTCAGCAGTCAAAAACATGTTATCGGTCGGATAGATTAAGCCAGCAGGATTTTTACAAAGCAAATTTCTGCGCTTTTGATCGGCTAAATTAATTATTGATCTTGCTTGAAATTTGCTTACCGGATTTAAGCGGAGTAAATTCTCCCTGGTGCCGGTTAATCCCACCGGCACCAGGGATATTGAAGTCACTCCCAAATCTATCAATGCATCCAGGGTATAAGATAAACCGTCACCGTGGTTATATCCGGGAACAACCACAATTTGAGTATGAACCTCAATTTTATTTTTAACCAGTTTTTCCAGCAAAACTCTAACCGGAAAAACCGGTTTATTCTTTCTTCCCATTAACTTCATCCTCACCTCTTCATCAATGCTATGAACACTAATGTACAGGGGGGAAAGATTCATTTGTAAAATTCTGCTGAGTTCTCTGCCGGTCAAATTAGTTCCGGTAATATAGGCGCCTTCCAAAAAGGACAACCGGTAGTCGTCATCTTTAACATACAGAGATTTACGAAGATCAGGGGGATTCTGATCAATAAAGCAAAACACACATTTATTATTACAATGTCTAATTTTAATTGGTTCAAGCTTAATCCCATACCTCTGGGGAGTATAATCTTTTAAGTTGACCCTGAATAATTCAGAGTCTCTCTCCCACACCACTTCTCCCTGAAAATCTCCTCCCCAATAAGCTAAATCCAATTGATCATTGATGGAATGTTGATCAATGGAAATTAAAACATCTCCAGGCTGAATGCCCAGCTTTTCACCCAGGACTCCTCTGTCTACTTCAGTTACTTGCGCCGGCATAATACTCCGATAGGTTGGCTAATTATCTAAAAGGTAGTTGGCAAAATTCATAGTAGCTTGGATGCACTCCGGTCCAGTGAGATAATGATCTCTTTCCCCTGATAATATATGATTTCGGATAGCCCACTCCCATGATTGTATATAGACATCTCCCTGGATATCTTGCAGAGACAACATCTGCAATATTCGATAGAATATTATGCAGATTTGAAATTTTTTCACCTGATCATGAGGATAAAAATTTTGATCAGGCATACATCTCATTAATTTCCTATCCACCGCAGATTCAATATAATCTTCAGCCCAGTAATCACCTACATCTTCCGGATTGATATCCTCACTAGGAGGAAATAAATTTAATATACCCATGGCATTAAATCTGGTTATCAGTATGTAAGCAACTTCTCCCCGGGAGATACCTGAAGATTGAGCTAAAACTGAATCAGGCAACCTAACCCGGCAAATATAAGGGGGTACCCGGTAAGTGCGGACAGATTTTGTTATCACCGGCACCCCGCAGCTTGCCGTAGCTAGTATTAACACCACCAAAAAATTTTTCATTGATTGGCAACTGGAACCATACAGATAAACTTAAATTTCCCCTTACCGGTATTTCGATACTGGTGCTTCAGTTCGGGCTCAACTAAAACGCTGTCTCCAGGTTGAAGCGGATACTCCTGCTGCTGGGTAACCAATATTCCTTCCCCTTCCAGGATGTAATTTACATGCTCCCAGGAATGAGAATGATAAGGAGAATATCCACTTTCTTCCACTTCCATTATTCTCAAAGCCATGGTAGGACTGTTTTCCTTAGCTCCAATGAGTAGATGTTTTTTCATACCCTTAATTTGATCATCATCATAGGTGGTGGTCTCAGCATCATTTAATTTTTTTATAACCGGCATAGCAATCCTCCAAATTATTCAAAGGTTAATTGAATTTTATCGGTGTAAAAAGCAGTGGGAAAGCAGTAGTTGCCAATCAGAGTATCTCCAATGGCAGTAACTATAGTATCATACCGGAGAATGCTACCCTGCAGGGTATCCATGTTGACTGCGGAAAAATATACAGTGACATTGCCCGTACTCAACAAAACGGTGGGAATAGGTATACTGGTAAAGGTATCGGGTAGAGGAATGGGCAGGGGACCAAAGGTGAAATCACCGGTTATTTCTAAAATAGCAGCGGCTACATCTACATTGACATTTGCTTGATTTACAGTAGTCCATCTGAACCACACAGTGTCGGTTGAAGAAATATCAATGGTAGCGCCATTGGCAGGATAGGTTAGATCAACATAGGGCATGATTACTGAACCGGCAGCTGATCCTGCATCAGTGGTAACCGTTACAGCATAACCATTGCCGGTGGTAAAGGGATAGTCATATTCCGGAGGAAAAGCAGGTAAAGCCAGAGTGGGGAAATATAGATGATCCAGGTCAGAAAACTCTTTTAGAAAAACTGAATCTCCTGCCTGTCCTTTGACCAATACATGCACTCCGGAAACTGGGGAATTGTTTTTTAAAATCTTGGCAATCATAGTCTGCAAAGAACCATTATAGGGAATGTCAAAAGGCAAACAGGGCAAATCCACCGGAAATGACCCTAAAATAATCTGAAAATCAATATTGGTTCCTCCCTGAGGTGGATCGGTAGGATACCAGCGGTGAGGTTGTTCAACAGGATTGGTTGTCTTGTTGGAACAAGCTGCGATGAAAATTAAAATTGATGATATTATCATAGTTAAAGTTAATTTTCTCATGTTAACCTCCTAAGATTATTAACCAATGCTAGGTTAAGGATCAGAGATAAAAATAATTTTATCCCCTGTTTCAATATTATTTATTTTAAACCAATCTCGATTTACTTCCAAAGCATAAACACAATAACTGGATGAATAGACAGTTGATTCAGATCTCGGTTGTAGTTGATGAATCTCCATAATTTCTCCATTTTGATCAATATAAGCAATATCCAGAGGAATATAGGTGTTCTTCATCCAAAATTTCATAATCTGGGGCTGTTCAAAAATAAACAGCATTCCTCTGTTCTGAGCCAGACTGTCCCTGAACATCAATCCTTTTACCCGTTGATCAGGGGTTCGGGCAACTTCAACAGTAAGTGTTTCTGAATTAACTACAATTTTCCTGGTATTTAACTGAGCAGCATTCTCTTGACCGAAATAACGGGGAGAAGTGGTCTGATTATTCAGCTGAGAATGATTATCACTGCAGGAAGCTAAAAATAAAAAACACAAATAAACAATCCAGAAGTTACTCCGTACTTTTGTTATTTTGCTGTAATAATAATGCATCCCATAAATGAGCTTCATCCAGCCATCCCTCTTCAATTAAAATTTCTCCAATTTTCTTGTGATCACCTTCTTCTCTATATATCTCCTGTAAATCCAAAGCAATATCCAGCAATTCAGGTTTAAGATGACCTTTATTCACTAAAATTTCTCCAATTAATGCTCCGGACATTTAACCACCGTATCCCAATTTGTTAATACTTTCTGTTTTCTTCCTCCATTTTTCCATTATTTTAACCTTAATCTCAAGGTAAACTTGATGACCAATAAATTGCTCTATCTTCTCCCTGGATAAGATCCCCAGTTTTTTTATTGATTGCCCTCCCTTTCCAATTACTATTAATTTCTGAGATTTGCTTTCTAAAAAAATAGTCGCTTGGATAAAGTACTTGCCTCGAGATCTTTCCTTGAAATCATCTATTAATACTGAAAGGGCATAAGGTATTTCCTGGTGGTAGATATCATAAGCTGTTTCTCTGATTATTTCTCCACAGTAGAAACGTTGGTTACGGTCAGTAATTGTATTTTTATCAAAGTACCTAGGTCCGTAAGGTAAGTTAGACACAATTTTATCAGTTAACTGGTCAAGATTAATTTTTTCTTTTGCAGAAATCATCACCACATCAGTAAAATCATGCATGCTCATCCACTGCTTGGTTAGGGGCAATAATTCCTTCTTATTTTTCACCTTATCAATTTTATTAATTGCTAATATTACAGGTTTTTTGCTAAGCCTCAAGCTGTCTACTTCATAAGGCTGATTTGGTTCCACTACCAGCACTGAAAGATCACTATCCGACAATGATCGTTTTATTTGTTTAACCATTACTTTTTGTAATTTATAACGAGGTTTAATTATTCCAGGGGTGTCTACAAAAATGACTTGATAGTCATCACCATTAAGAATACCTAAGATTCTATGTCTGGTCATCTGAGGTTTTTGAGAGGTTGAAGAAAGAGGGAAATCAATTATACTGTTGAGAAGAGTTGATTTCCCCGCATTGGGTTTTCCCACTATACTGACGTATCCGCTAATAAAATTATCATCAATCATAAAATTAATTATATCGGAAAATACAGAGTTCAGCTATTTTTTTCATAAAAATAAAGCATAACCACATCAAAAATTGTTATTATTTTTTCAGTTGCACAAAATTTGTGCATATTATTTTCATTTACAACAGAATTTTATCCTGAGTTAAAATTTCAGCGCTTTATTAAAACATTAGAATCTACATATATAACTTCATAATGTAATATATAAAATTAATTATTTTTATGATAATATTGGCACAGTGATTGCTTATCTATATACAAAAGAAGTTAAAAAATACCCAAAGGGGGAAATATGAATATAAATAAAATGAAGTACAAATTATGGGGAATATTGGTAATATCACTATTTATTTTATCAAATTCCGCTTTCAGCCAAGGACTACCTGCAAGAATTGGTAAAATTTCAGGCAACGTAGTAATTCAAAGATGGGTAAGTGCTGAACCTGAGTACGCAACTTTAAACCTGCCCATTGAACCTGGAGATTCAATATTAACCAATGAAGGTTATGTAGATGTGGAAATTGAAGATGGTTCAGTAATAAGAATTAATGAAAATTCCTATTGCCGGTTTATAACTGTGGGCAATCAGGATAAAACAGATGAAACTTCAACCCGTATTTATTCAGAACAGGGCTGTTTCGAATTATTTCCCTCCCCTAATTATGAAACTTCAAAAAGTTATATTGATGTTGAAACGAAAACAGCAATTGTAACTGGATTTCCAAATTCAGTTATCAACCTTGAAGTCTTTCCCGATGGAAGCATCATCATTGAAGTAATTCAAGGAGATGGAGCTTATAAAACCAATCGGGAAGAAAAAATTATTTCCGCTGGTGATTATGTTGAAATAAACTCGATGGGTGTTGGCTCAATTACCCACCGCCAGGTTCCATCAACATATTCATCAAACACTGAAAATTCGTCATACTCATCCTCCTCTGTGGATTCACCGAGTAGAGCTTACCTGCCCAAAAAAATATATAATTCCTGCGAAGTGTTTGATGAAAATGGAACCTGGGTTTATGTTTCCTCTTACGGTTATTGCTGGAAACCTAAGACCTATGTAGTTAAATGGCAACCTTATTCTTATGGAGAATGGGTCTGGACGCCTCGTTGGGGGTATGTCTGGGTTTCCAGTGAACCGTGGGGGTGGTACACCTATCACTACGGTTACTGGGTTTGGCACAAGGGTTATGGATGGATTTGGATGCCAGGATCATACTGGGTTTCAGCCAGAGTAATATGGTCTTGGGGCAATTTATGGATCGGCTGGTTCCCCGCTCCCCCTTATTATTACTGGTGGCCATGGTATCCTTATGACTGGTGGTACTGTGTAACCTGGGATCATTTCTACACTCCCCGGTACCGCTATCATAATCCCAGATACGGATGGGTTGGAGATAAACCAGTATTTAGGTACCCCCGCTATTATCCTGATGAAAGAATTGAATTTTGTTCACAGGAAGATCCGGAACAACCTGGTTATCTAACCACCAATCAGCCGTTTGAACAACCTCTGGAAAATATGACGCCTCCTACTAGAATTGAAGACAACAGCAACCGCATTCAGATGAGTACAGATCCAGTAAGGGATAACGGGAACCACCTTGAAATTTCAAATAATTCCAGAACATCGGATAGGCCTATTCAATCAAATCAACCGGTTATTGAGGATAGCAGAACTAATGATTTTAACACCAGCAACCACACTCCCCAAGAAAATGCACCCAGGCAAAATACAAATAATCAACCTAACACCTCCTCCAATAACCGCAATCCGGAAATCACCACTCCTGCTCCCCGGCCTAATGATAATTATTTTGAATCCACCAATCAGAGAACAAATCCTCCCCAAACCAACACCAGTGGTAATAATAATTCAAGAACTTCTCCTCCCCAGGATAATACCGGATATAACCATACTCCCCAGACAAATCCTCCCAATGATAATAACAGAACTTACACCCCTCCTGAGGACAATAACAGAGAACAACCTCCTCAAACCAACCAACCCCAGGAAAATAATAATCAACCCAACCATAATTCAACAAACCATAATAATCAAGAGAATAGACCTGAACAAAACAATCGCCCCCCCCAAAACAACAACAGCAATGAAAATCAAAACAACCGTACCCCTCCCCCTCAAAATAACTCAACCGACCATCAACCTCAAAACCGAACCAATCAAAATCACCGCAATAGTCCTCCCGATGATCAAGAAAACAACTCTCCCCGAGACAGTAACACACCTTCTCGGAGCAGAGATAATTGATATAATATCTCCACCTTTTCCCTGAATCATAAAAGCCGGCAATATTGCCGGCTTTATTATTTCGTCTTAATAAGATTATTGTTTTATGTTGAATTTTAGCTTATAAATAATCCTGGTGAAAAAATTAGTCATAGCAAGTGTTATTATCTCCCTGTTCTGGGCATTGGTTTTTATCGGGTTTGTCTTTGATGATTTATACATTTCCTGCAGATATGCCTATAATTTAAGCTGCGGTCATGGACTTGTATTCAATGCAGGAGAACAGGTGGAAGGGTATACTAATTTTCTATGGACACTCATCTGTGTTATCTTTTTGAAAATTCCCGTTGACCCCGGAATCACTCTTAAGATTTTATCAATAATTCTGGGATGGTTATGCTGTTTGATTCTGATAGTTACATCCAACCATATTTGGAAAAATAATAAAAAATCAACTGTAGTTA
This sequence comes from Desulfuromonas sp. SDB, assembly GCA_001412365.1. Lineage (GTDB taxonomy): Bacteria > SDB-A > SDB-A > SDB-A > SDB-A > SDB-A. Next base: position 10,434 of record LKUE01000365.1, read on the forward strand.
TTTTACTTCTTTTAACCTCTCCTTATTTTGTGGTTTGGGTACAACCAGGGATGGAAACATCTTTGTTCACCTTATTTGGTCTACTCGCCCTGCTGTGTTTAATTAACAACAAAATATTGTGGTCTTTATTAAGCTGTAGTTTTGCCTGTCTAACCAGACCGGAAGGATACATATTTTTTGCAGCAGTTATAGTATCTCTTTGCATAAATCACCGAAAAAAAACCTGGCTGATATTATTGAGGAACATTTGGCTGCCCCTTCTTATTTTAGTAATCTACCATCTCTGGCGTTTAGATTATTATGGAGATATTTTCCCCAACACCTATTATGTCAAGATGTCCGGCGGATTAACCAGAGTAGCCGCATTAGCCCCGATGATACCGGTAGGTTTGGGCTTGGGAGGATTATTTATATTTTACTTTTTCGCCTTTGTCAATAAAACCAGATCCATTCCCATAGTATTTTCAATCACTGTTTCCTGGTTGTTTCTGATTTATGCAGTTACCGGTACTCCTGATTTTTTCACCACCTACCGTTTGCTCACTCCGGCCATACCCTTTGTTCTGATTGCGGGGGTTGATTGGATTGACATTGGTTCGAAGAAATCAAAAATATTTCTGATAATTTTATCCTCGATCAACCTGATCACAATCGCAGTTATTGCAGTATTTTTCACTCAAATGAAACCCTCATTGGAACGTTCTCATGGTAAAATTGCGGAAATCTTAAATGAACAGGCAAAACCAGGTGAGGTGGTTTTATCTCAGGAAATGGGCTTAATTCCTTTCCGCAATCCCCAACTTTATTTCTACGATGTCATCGGTCTGGTTACTGAACAGGTTTCAAAAAAACTCTACGATGAAGGAGTAAATCCCTACACTATGTATTATCTTTCATTTACAGAACAAGGTCGTAAAAAAGTGGTGCGGGTCAAGCAGGAAATGAGAAATATGTTCTTTGCCGCAGATCCGGATTGGATAATTGTGGTTGCTTATCCGGATTGGGAAATGGGCGGAGAGTTGGAGCAAAGCTATGATCAGGAGCAGGGACAAAACACCTTAATCAGATATGCAGAAGGAAATAGTTTCTTTTATAATATGATGTCCGATCCCCGGTTCAAGGAAAGATATAAACTTTACGGTATTTATCCTGCTTTCCGGATTTACTTCCTGCTTTTGTATAAAAAAATCTAACCTCTTTTTGACTCCATTACATTAACAACTTACCAACATTGAGTAAGAATTACTCCAGCATATCTAAGTTATATGTTTTAATCCTGCAAGTTAATACAGTTAATAAAGATCAATGGGGAATTTATTAATTTTATGACTTTTTTATATTATTTTAACTTGTTAAAACAGAACCAGTCAATTGTTAAAAATCATTGCGAATAACTTGAAAAAATCTCTAAAATATTTGATTGCTTAATTTAATTTAAAATTATTATATTAACAGCAAGATAAAAAGGAGGTTTCATTGGAAGATTTAAAAAATTTAACTTTGCCTGAAATAACTGAATTCAACAAAGATACAGTTGATGAAATCGAAATCCAGGGACCATTAAATTATTTTGTCAATATTAATAGAGCAAGTCCAATAAAAATATACAGATTCTTTTTTATGAAGGAGTTACAAAAATTCAGTGCTATTCAAAAACAGATAAAAATAAAAGCAGAAGGAAAAGAAGCAATTATCCTCAATGAGAAAAGAAAGGGAAGGGGAAAGACATTTGAAATGACTGATTACTATATTCAACAAAAAAATTCCTGGAAATTAATTTTAGAAAAATTTCAGCAATCCTCTGATTTACTAAGAGTCAATAATTCATTGAGAAACAGTTTTCCCAAGATACTAAAAAAAGACCAACCCTTTGTAAGCAATAAGAGAATTTTCAAGCTAATTGGTAAGCTGAAAATCCAAATTCAAAAAATTCATTTTGATTGTGTAAAGATATCCATGGAAAAGTTGCCCGGTTTCAATCAAAAAGGAATCATTATATTTTACCTGGATTTAAAGGGCAACTTAATGTACAAAGCGAACTATCATCCTAAAAGTGAATATGCCACGGTCTCCCCTGATCACTATATAATGGTAAACAGAAAAAAATACGGTTTATTGCACTGTGCAATTATTTCCTCACTGGTAGAAAAAAATTCAGTAGCGCCAAGTTAGTTACCCGTATTTGAAAAAATTAATTTGATTGATAAATACTTGACAGTAATATAAGCTGGATATATAAATTTTAGTTAAAATTAGAGGAGAGCTAGTCTAATTGGTAAGGCACCGGACTTGAAATCCGGCGGGGGTTCGCGCCCCTTGGGGGTTCGAGTCCCCCGCTCTCCGAAACATAGAGGAGAGGTGGCCGAGAGGCTTAAGGCACAGGTTTGCTAAACCTGCGTAGGAGTATATCCTACCGAGGGTTCGAATCCCTCCCTCTCCGTTTTTCCACGAAAAACGGATCAATGCGTTAGCATTGTAAATACGAAGTATTT
>LKUE01000366.1 GCA_001412365.1 Desulfuromonas sp. SDB
CTTTTTCAAGGAATTGGAAAAATAATGAATTTACACAAGAAACTTGACAGTACCAAAACTTCTGTCATGAACTACATAGATATACATGCCCATATACTACCAGGAGTTGACGATGGTCCCAGCTCCTGGCAGGAATCCATCGAAATTGCCCAACATCTTTGTTCCCAGGGAGTATCCAGAGTCTTGGCCACCCCTCATGTTATGTTCAGGAATTTTTCCAGTAACTTTAACATCCCCCAGCTATGTACTATGCTCAATGATAAGATCAGGCAAAGAGGAATTGATCTGGAAGTAATTCCCGGAGCGGAGTTGTACATTGAACCTTTTTACAAGTTTGACCAGTCCTTCTACGGCAATTTTACCATGGGCGACAGCAAATATCTGCTGATCGAATTTTCACTTAACAGCAAGCCGCATAACTGGGAAGAATTTAGATTCCAGGCTGAATTGTCTGGATATAATTTAATTATAGCTCATCCCGAAAGATACCATGGAGTAAATCTGGACTGGATGGAAATGGTAGCAGCTCAGGGAACCTATCTACAGGCTAACGCCGCCAGCTTTTTGGGTCATTACGGTAAAATAGCAAAACAGCTTGCCTTTCGGGGTATTGTGAAAAACTTGTTTCAATTTATTGCCTCGGATATTCATAATATCACCACCAGAAAATCCTATTTTTCAAATTTAGATGAATTGTTAAGTGAACAAAAAATAAAACAGCTATGCAGTACAAATCCGGATTTACTGTTAAAAAACCAGGATATTCCAATTAAACCATCATTTGAAGAAAGTAGTTTTAATAATTCAATAATAGGCAGTTTAAAGAATTTATTAAGCTGATTTAACCGTTAAATTCATTGGACATTTTTATTATTTTTTTTTATTTTTTCAATTTCATCCAGAATGATATTTTGTCTTTTGGATATGCTGGCAATTGATTCACCGATAATTCCAAGTACCAAAAAAAGCAACCCACCTAATATCAGCAGCATAACTAAATACAGCAGTGGTCTGAAGCCGTACCCGAATATTCTAAGCAGTAACGCTATAAGACCGGTTAAACCGCCTAAAATTATGGATATACCGCCTAAAGTACCGAAGGTAAGCATTGGTTTCCTCATAATCCTGACTTCTGATATCACCGTCATTAAATCCAGAACCGCCAGGGGTATCCGGAATAAACCAAATTTTGACTTTCCCGCCTTGCGTGGAAATAATTGTACTTCAACCTCCCCTATTCTCGCTCCCTGCTCAAAAGCCATGACCACCATAAAACGATGCCAATCTTTTCTCAAGGGAACATTTTTTATAAACTCCCTGCGGTAAGCTTTAATTGAATTCAGGTCGGTTACCGGCACTTTAAACAGCCACTGGGAGAGATTATTGTATATTGAAGAGACAAATTTCTTTTCGTACTTTCCAATCTTCTTACCGGTGATGATATCAAATTTTCCTTGAATTATGGGATTGACTAAACTTGGAATATCTTCTGTTGAAAATTGAAGATCGGCGGGAAAGAAAACAAAAATGTCTGTGCTGGCTAGGGAATGACCTGTTTCCAGACAAAAGGTTATCCCTCTTCTTGTAAAGTTGTGATGAATTTTAATCCAGGAATAGCTGTCTCTTATTGCTTCCAGCATTTCACCGGTCCGGTCGGTGCTTCCGTCATTGACAATAATTACTTCCGGTGAATAATTATGGTTTTGGTTTAATTTAACCAGACATTCAATCAGCGGTTCAATATTATCCTGCTCATTGCAGGCAGGAATAATTACAGTGTAGTCAAAATTATTTTTCATCTAGTTCTCCTTCCGAAAATTTCAGAAAGGGCATAAATACAATTCCAGAAAAACTAACCACCAAGCCCACTACGTAAAAAAGCAGAGATAAAGTTAAAGCCAAGGGAGAGGATACTCCTGCTTTGCCGAAAAGCATTACCGCCCCTGCTTCTCTCGGTCCCAATCCTCCGGGAGTGGGAATCATGGCGACAATGTTTATAAAGGGCAGATAGCCTAGCAGTATTCCAAAGGTTAAATTATCAATATATATGGCTTTAGCCAATACATACATATTAATGGTCAATAAAAGCTGCAGCATCATCGAGAAAAATATCACCCGCAATACGGTGCCGGGCTTATCCGCATAACTTCTCAGGGCTTGATAAAATTTTGCAGACTTCTCTCCGATCCCCCAGAATTTTATTTTATTGATCATCCTGGTGTAAAAATCCTTAAGGGAACGATGTGAGAAAATCCACAGAAACGCAACTAGTCCAAGCAAGCCGGCAATTTCCAGGAAAAATATGTATTTTCCCAGAGGAGCATTCCAGTAAAAAGGTACCGCCAATGCTCCCAGCATTAACATCCCCACAAAGCCAAGTAAACGGTCTGCCAGCACTGAGCTGACCACCTCGCCTTTTTTTCTAATTTTCGAATATGCATAGGCAACACGTACTGCATCCATTCCCAATGAAGCGGGAAGTAAATTGTTGTAGAGGTAACTGACTGCTAAAATTTTTGTGGTTTCAAAAATTTTAATTTTAGAACCGTGGCAGGTTAAAAGATCATGCCAACGGAATACAACTTGAACCATGGCTAAAATATTTACAATTACTCCTAAAACGATATACTGCCACCGGCTGGACAAAATAAGCTTCCACATTCCCATCCACAGGTTTTCACCCTGATGCTGCTGAGACCAGGAAGAACCCTGATCATGCTGAACTTTCCATACCACCACTCCTAAAATAATAATCCCCAGCATCAATTTCAATATAAAAAACAATGTGTTTTTAAGCCGGGGACTCACTTTATAACCCTTTCAATAAGATCCAGAGTTTGTGCAGCAGCTAGATCCCAGGTTAATTGTTTGGTTCTAGCTACAGCTTGTCGCTGAAATTTTTTCAGCAATTCCGGATTATTT
>LKUE01000367.1 GCA_001412365.1 Desulfuromonas sp. SDB
CTGGATATACTTTTGCACATAGTTACCCTCCGGATCACCATTTACCACACAGATATCAGGTACTTCTCCCACCAGGAATCTTATGCTGAATGAATCAGTTAGAGATTGAGGGCTACTGTATATCTGAAAATTCACTTCTACCCAGGAGGTGAGGACAGTGTCTGCTACTTCAAATACAATTCGATCACCGGAATTAATGATGGTATCCCCCGGATTTGCACCACCAAAGTAACTGCTATCTTTTATAAAAAATATACTTGCATTGTCAACGGTAGCCATCAGGTATATATCCTGGGCGGAACTGTAAACAGTATCACAGTAAAAGCTTAACTCTATGCTTCCCTGTTCTCCGGGAAGAATATGGTAACTACCTCCTGGTCCTCTCACCCAGTAGTTAATCAGATGAAGATCACATATATCGGTTATATCCTTATTTTCATATAGTACTATATTATTCTGAAATCTGGCGGCACAGAGTACGTCCAAATCCTGATCCTGATCCATATCATCAGCAGTTACATGGCTTGCTCCCCCCAAGGTGTCCACGATCAGGTGATGACTGAAAGAATCACTGCCATTATTTTCCCACCACCCTATCCGATTGTCCGTTTCCCCACAAGCCAGTATATCTACAATACTATCTCCATTTAAATCTGCAGCATAAACTGAAGTGGCTCCGGCATAGTTCGGAGATAAAGGGTGTAAAGAAAAATTCTCATTTCCATCATTTTCAAACCAACCTATGATTCCCCCTCCTCCATAAGCAGCACCCAGTATATCCATATAATTATCATTATTTACATCTGCTGCATAAACCCAATGAGCCATGGAAAAATTAGAGGTTATTATATGCTCAGTGAAATTTTCATTGCCGTCATTTTCCCACCATAGGATTGTATTGGAGGCAAATGAACAACCGATAATATCGGTAAAACTGTCTCCATTAATGTCCTCTGCATATATGCAGGAGCATTGGGCATAGGATGAATCCAGTGGGTGTTCGGTGAAGTTCTGGTTTCCGTCATTTTCAAACCAAGCAAATGAACAACTACCTCCCCATACTGAACCGAGAATATCTTCATCACCGTCCCGGTCCAGATCAACCGCATAAACGGTGTGCCCACCATTGAATGAATCGGTAACCAGATGCTCAGTAAAATTTCCTATTCCATCATTTTCCCACCAGCATATTTCATCATCCATGGTTCCAGCAGTTGCAATAACATCAAGTTTACCGTCTCCATTGATGTCGCCTACATCCACTACCCTACATCCACCGAAATTTCCATCCACTAGTTGTTGGGTAAAACTCAAATTTCCGTTATTTTTCCACCAGTATATCGTATCGTTATTATAAGCACCTCCAATTATATCCACCAGGCTATCCCCATCAATATCACCAGTCACCACTGTCATGGTCCAGGTATAATTATTTTTGATGACATGATCAAAAAAATAATTTTGCCCATTCAGTGAATTGATTCCTACAATTAACATGCTCAGCCATGTTAATGACTTATGAATTTTAAACAAATAAAACATACACACCCCTTCTTTTTATATTGGGGACGGTGCATGACTTTGTGACATATATCATTATAAAATAACTAATAATATAGTAAAAAATGTCACAAAGTAATGCACCGTCCCCAATTCATTTATTTTTTATTGCATTT
>LKUE01000368.1 GCA_001412365.1 Desulfuromonas sp. SDB
GATGTTCTCCTCCACTGCCACTCCCAGGCTGTCGGTCTTTAGAAGGAACAGTTTTGAATGCCAAAAAACCCCAAACCAATCATATTCACCATCTATATAACCAGTTATTATAAAACCGTTATTTTCAGTGTTTAATACATCATAAGCTATATCATCTAATTGAGGATTTCCATAGGTCATTTCCCAGATTATTCTGCCCATACTATCTATTCTACTGATATAAATATCATTTTCATTTTTATAGAGATCTAGATTTATTGAACCTGCAATAAGATATCCTTTATCAGTGGTTTGAACTACTGAGTTTCCGGATTCATCAAATGGTCCTCCCAAAACTCTTGACCAGCGTAGATTACCATTTTTATCAGTCCTCACAAGGTAAATATTGTAATCAACATTAGTATCAGAATTGCAGCAATCATATCTGGTCTTTCCCGCAATTATATATCCTCCATCATAAGTGGTTTTTATTGAAATTCCTAAATCTTCAGAACCTGCATTATAGGTTTTCATCCATATAGAGTCTCCTGCAGAATCAACTTTAAATAATAATAAATCGTAACTTAGCCATTTCCCCAACCTTCCGCAAATTACAAAAGAGGAGTCTTCTGACCGACATATATCCAAACCTAATATACTTTTGCCTGTATTTATTGAGTCAGCAGAATAAATTTTAGTCCATAGAGTATTACCGATAGTATCAATTTTCATTATAAACAAATTATCTGTTGATGATCCACTGTCTTTCATTGAGCCGATAATAATGAAACTGTTGTCAAATCCACATACCATTTTCCTTGGATAATAATATTCATTTTGGTAAATCAAGTTTGTCCAGATAATATCTCCCGATGGATTTATTTTCATCAGTAAAATACTTGGATTAGGATAATCAATGCTTGCAAGAACTATATAATTACTATCAGGAGTTTCAACTATATCTTTACCCAATTCCGTAAAATTATAATTATTATATTTATAATTTTTAGTCCAAAAGGTATCTCCGTCAAGGTTAGTACTGACTACATATATATCCAATTTCCTATATCCAGTTTCACCTACAACAATAAATCTATTATCCTGGGTTTTTAAAAGAGTATTGCCTTTATTTGTAAAAGGATATCCGTAAGTTCTCAACCAGCCGGCATGATTTGCCAAAGGCATAATCCAGATTATTACAAGTATTATCCATCTCATCTCAATACTGCCGTTTTTTCAGTTTTATCTAATTGGTCGGATCTGATCCTAAAAAAATAAATTCCCGGCAGTGGAGCCTGCCAGTAAATGTTATGTTCTCCTGCCGGATA
>LKUE01000369.1 GCA_001412365.1 Desulfuromonas sp. SDB
AGAAAATATATTGATGATGGAAGGTTTTCAATATAAAACCTTCCACCAAATTTTGATTTAAAAGATTTGAGGAGATGCAGAGAATAATTACTGCCAAGCTATCTGTCAAATGTATAAAACAGGTAAATCCTGCTTATGGTTTAATCAACAGAAGAGGTTATCTATTTCTTGATCTGGGAAATTAAAAAATCATACCAGTTTTCCAAGCCCTCTCCGGTTTTATTGGAAATTTCAATTATGTTTGCCTGAGGATTTACCTTGCTGATATTTGATTTAATTTTATCCATATCAATATCCAAATAAGGCAGAAGATCAATTTTAGAAATCAGACACACTGAAGAATTGCGGAAAGCCAGTGGATATTTTAAAGGTTTGTCCTCTCCCTCGGTGACACTCAGCACCAGGACATTGTGATGAGCGCCAATATCAAATTCAGCCGGACAAACCAGGTTCCCGATATTTTCCACAAATATCAGATCAGTTTCCTCGGTCCCCATTTCACCAAGGGCGTTCTTAATCCAGGCTGCTTCCAGATGGCAATCTCCTCCGAATGGTCCGGTATTTATCTGGTATGTTTCGATGCCCAGCTTGGCAATTCTTTCCGCATCCAGAGTGGTTTGGATGTCTCCTTCAATTACCGATATTTTGTGGTCCAGAGATTTAACCGTATTTTCAATTAAACTGGTTTTTCCTGAACCGGGAGAACTCATCAGGTTAATCAGAACAATACCCTGCTTCTCCAGTTCCTTCCGGTTCTGTTGGGCAATCTGATCATTCTCATTTAATATTTTCTGCATGACTTTAATTTCCAACTTATACCTCCACTTAATTGGTTTATTAAAATGAGATTATATGTCCCCCTATAAATCCGTGCAATATTCTTATTTATTTTTCTAAAACAAAACAGATTATCAAAATATAAGGTGATGGTATTAATCATTGATAACTGTTCATTGCTAATTGAGATTTCCACATTCCATTTTACCCCGGGAGGTAGTTATACTCTTAATCTGAGTTCTATTTCCCTGGAGAAGTTGTGGGGGGATTAGTGTAATTAGTGTTCTTGG
>LKUE01000370.1 GCA_001412365.1 Desulfuromonas sp. SDB
TAATATTAAAAGTTTAAAGCTGATGTTAAAAAAACTGGATGTCTATACCGAACTAATCATAAATCTTCAGCGAAATTATCTGAAATCTGAGATAAATTTGAGGAAATACAAATTTGAGTTTGTAAACTTTCTGAAATTAAAAAAGGATGTCTACTCTTCAACCTATCAGTTTTTAGTCTTACTCAATAAAAGGAAAGTTGATTGTCAGGAAATTTTCCGGGGACAGTCAACTAATTTAAAAGATTACCTTTCATTCAGACTTAAAGCATTGAGGATTTTTTAATTTTGGCTAAAGTATCCGTACTCATTCCATCTTTTAATCAACCTGAATTGTTGGACCGGACTTTGAATAGTGTGTTTAATCAAAGTTATAAAGATTACGAAGTTATTGTAACCGATGATTCAACCAATACTGATCTGATCAGGCAGGTCGCTCTAAAATACCCTGGTAAAATTAACTATTTTCACAATGAAGTTCCACTGGGCTCGCCTGGCAATTGGAATTTTGCCATATCCAAGGCAACAGGTGAGTACATAAAATTTATACATCATGATGATTATTTGACCTCTGAATATTCCCTGGAAAAATATGTCAGTTTATTAGATGATAATGCTGATGCTGATTTAGGTTTCAGCGCTACTGATATTAAAAATAGTGACCAGGAATTGATAAGAACAAACTGTCCGGGCAGCAACGAGGTTAGATTACTCAGAGAAAATCCATTTTTAATTTTTCCTGAAAATATAATTGGAGCACCCAGTGCAACTATCTACAGGAGAAAAGTTAACAAATTTTTCGATATAAAGTTGAAATGGGTGGTGGATATTGATTTCTATCTTGAAATTTTAAATGAAAACAGCAATATCGCCTATACCCAAGAAGCTTTAGTTTGTACCACCTGCGGTTCTCCTCATCAGATAACTTCTCAATGTAAAAACAATTCTCAGGTTGAATTTTTTGAATGGAGTTATTTATATAACAAGATATTGGATAATTATCCAAAGGTGGATAAAAAAAGTTTATGCAGAAGTTATAATAAGTTGATAAAAAAATTAATGAAAAAATATAAAATTATGTCTTTGTCTAAGTTTTCTGAAATGATGGAAGGTGAACTGAGTTTGACCATGAAATATCTGTTGGCTCTTAACCAAATAAGGACAATCTTGAAAAGATAGGAAGTATAGTTGATTATCATAAGATTAATGGGAGGATTGGGAAATCAGATGTTTCAATATTCCCTGGGTAAAAATTTATCAATTAAGAATAATACGGTATTAAAGATTGACAAATCCTGGTTTGACCAGGAAAGCAATCAATTCCGGAAGTACGAATTAGATATTTTTGCCATCAGCGCAGCATCAGCCAGTCCCCAGGAAATTTCAACATTGAAATATAAGCGGGGAATTAGGGGGCGATTGAAGAAGATTACTGACCGGTACCGTCCCTACTATAGAAGATCCTGGGTTAAGCAACAGGGAATGTATTTTGACCTGAACATACTAAAAGCTGGGGATAATTCCTACATTGACGGTTACTGGCAGAGTGAAAAATATTTTAAAGAAATTAAAAACGAACTGTTAGAGGAATTCAGATTAACCGGGGAACTGGATGAAGCTAATAGGCAAATGTTAGATAAAATTTTCAAGGTTAATTCAGCAGGTATTCATATCCGCAGAGGTGATTATGTGAAAAATAAAAAGACCAATGAATTCCATGGAACTTGTTCAATTGACTACTACAATGAAGCAGTCCGGATTATCAACAATGAAATTAGCCAGGTTCATTGGTTTGTTTTTTCAGATGAAATAAATTGGGCTAAGATTAATTTGAAGTTGCCAGGTGAAACAACTTTTGTGGATATTAACAATGATAAGAATTACGGTGATTTAATTTTGATGAGTAAATGCAAACATCAGATAATTGCCAATAGTTCATTCAGCTGGTGGGCGGCGTGGCTGAATAATTATAAACAAAAAATAGTGATTGCTCCCCGAAAATGGTTTAATTTAGAACCTGAAAATTTCAAGATTGAAGATTTAATACCTGATTCATGGAAAAAAATTTAAATTCTGCAAATAGGGAAAATATTACCCTGCTCATGGCTAATCATAATAATGGCATGTATATACAACAAAGTGTGGACTCTATTATCGGTCAGACCTCGCCTTTGTGGAAATTAATAATTGCTGATGATCAAAGCACTGATAATTCCAGAGAAATTTATAAAAAGTATGAAAGATTTCCCCGAATTAAGATTTTATTTAACCATCAAAACCTGGGTTATATAAAAACTTTGAAAAAACTTATTGATCTAGCAGATACAGATATTGTGGGCATAATTGACCCAGATGACAAATTGGGAAAAAACTGTGTGGAGATGGTGCTGGATTATTATCGCCGAGGACCGGAAACCGGATTTTTGTACACTAATTTCTGGTACTGTGATGAAAATTTAAATATTGAAAAAAAGGGTTACTGCCGGGCAATACCTGAAGGTAAAACTGCCCTGAAATGTGATTTGGTCAGCCATTTTAAAACATTTAGAAAATCTGTTTATCAAAAAACAGCAGGTTTAGATGAATCAATATTATATGCTGAGGATAAAGATCTGGTTTTAAAGATGGAAGAAGTTACCAAACTTCACTTTTTAGACCAAGAACTTTACTATTACCGGGTAAAATTAAATTCACAATCTCATGGGGATAAAAGAAAAATCAGCAAACGAAGTTATGCCCGGGCGAAGAGAAGGGCAAGATGGAGAAGAATTAAAACTAAAATTAACCGGTTGCTGAAATTATCAGATAATGAAATTCAAATGGAAAAAGAGAAATATTAATGCAATATTATTCAATACGCCTAAATTAAATTCAAATACCCAAGGGGAGTTTTGATGAGTATTAAGCTTGATCAAAAAAAAATCTGTGTCACCGGAGGGGCGGGTTTTCTAGGAAGATATGTAGTGAAACAATTGAAACAGAAAAATGCCCAGGTATTTGTCCCCCGTTCACAGCCTTACGATTTAAGAGAGAAAGCCCGGATAAAAGAGATGTTCGACTATTTCCATCCTGAAATTGTAATTCACCTTGCCGGAGTGGTGGGGGGTATTGGAGCAAACCGGGAAAATCCAGGAAAATTCTTCTACGACAATGCAGTTATGGGAATTGAATTAATTGAAGAAGCCAGGAAAAGAAATATTGAAAAATTTGTGTGTTTAGGAACTATCTGTGCTTATCCAAAATTTACCCCGGTTCCGTTTAAAGAAGAAAATCTCTGGGATGGATATCCGGAGGAGACAAATGCCCCTTACGGACTGGCGAAAAAGATATTGTTAACTCAGCTGCAGGGTTACCGGAAACAATACGGGTTAAATGGAATTTACCTGCTGCTGGTTAACATTTACGGTCCCCAAGATAACTTTGATTTAAATTCATCCCATGTTATTCCCGCTCTGATCAGAAAATTTGTAGAAGCCAAGCACTCTAGCCGAAATCAAGTTGTTCTTTGGGGCACTGGTTCTCCTTCCCGGGAATTTCTGTATGTTGAAGATGCTGCCCGGGCAATTGTTTTAGCTACAGAAAAATATAATGAAGCTGATCCGGTCAATATCGGAGCAGGATTTGAGATTACTATAAAAGATTTAGCTGAAATTATCCGAGATGAAGTAGGATTTCAAGGTGAAATAGTCTGGGATGACCGCAAACCGGACGGACAGCCCCGGAGAATGCTGGACGTCAGCAATGCTAAAAAGATGTTCGGTTTTCAGTCCCAGGTTGATTTTAAACAAGGACTGAAGAAGACTATTTCCTGGTACTTATCTTGGCTAAAGGCAAACCCTGTTCAAACTGAACATGAAGCCATTTAGAAATTTCATCGGTGAAAATGGAGTAGTATTTGTTTATCAAACAGTGGTTTAAATTATTTTTCCACGGGGGTATAGATAAATCAGTCAGTGATCCTCTGGAAGTTTTTAATCTGGCTCAAAGTCTTTTTTTTC
>LKUE01000371.1 GCA_001412365.1 Desulfuromonas sp. SDB
GATGAGGAATTTATAAGCGCAGCGGAGGTAATTAAGGATTTACGACAGGAAGAAGGGATAATTACGGAGATATTTACTTTGTCCGAGATTGGATCAACCTTTCAGGAAATTGAAGCTTGGATAGATAATGCGTATTATTGTTGGAGTATTTCCCCTGAAGCGATTTTGCTATTAGCGGATTGTAATGACAATAATTTTCCGGAAGGTATTCCATCAAGGACATTTCACTTAACAAATCCTATTCATTGTTTTTATACATATTCTTCTGATAATTACTATGCTGATACTGATAATGATGGACTTCCTGATATTGTTGTTGGTAGGATACCGGCAAGATCAGTTTCTGAACTGAATAATTATATTAAAAAATTAGATAAATTTGAAAGAGAACCAAATGAAAATTCTTTTTTTTATGACAACATATTAGTCTCAGGAAATTTTCAATACAGTTGTATTATTGATCATCATCTCCTTTCAGAAATCACCAGAGGTTTTTTTGAAATTAAAGGAAAAACAGTAACAAGACTGTATTTAGATCACGATAGTACAACTTTTTTATCATGACTCACTGGAAGCAGGTGATCCTTGGATGAAAGATGGGAAACATAACAGATTACCAGGAGTAGTGGAATATTTTGCTTCTTTAAACTATATAACTGATTCTATTACCGAAGATTTTCTTATTGATAATATATGGAATAAAAGTGCCACACATATTGATAATGCCATAGAAAATGGAAGTTTTTTAGTTTATAATCATGCTCATGGTGGAGTTGGTAGCACAACCCCAATACCATCTCATTGGTCACAACCTTGGTATTCAGTATGGGATCTCAATCAATTATATAATTATAATAAAATACCTTATGTTTACGCTTTAGGTTGCTGGGTAGGAAAATTTGATGATACTTTATTTGGAGATTGTCATCATCATTCAGAGCATTTTATCTTTTTAACTCCAGATACATTGACTGGTGAATCACGGGGTGCAATTGGAACTACTTCTTCTTCTTTCCAATGGAGTGGTGAAGCATCACATTTTTTAGGATGTCTCGATTATTTATATCCAGCATTTGATCCATGGTATCCATTCTATTCAAACGATACATCTCATCAAGCACTTCCCGGTTTTGCTCTAGTTTCCGGATTTATCTACGATTATTTCAGAAATAGCAATTGGGCACATGATGGAGAGGAATTTGAAAAATTTCATCATTTTGGAGATCCCTATTTAAGATTATATACTGAATTACCTCAAAATCTGTCAGTTATCATGCCATTAACTTTACAAGCCGGATCAAATACCTGTTCAATAAGTGCAACTGAGAAGGCAATGATAGCTTTAATTTCTAATGGTGAATTAATAGGAAGAAAGCAAGCTTTACCTGGAATGACTCAAATAGAAATTATTCCTCAGGATTTTGGCAGTGAAGTTGAGGTAGTGGTGACCAAACAGAATTATTATAGATATTATGATACAATATCTGTTAACAGTCAAAGTGGAACTTATTTGAGATTTCAAGAAATAGTAGAGATTGTTGGTGGACTTGATAGCAATCAAGTTCATCCTGGATTCATGTATGGAATGACAATACAGTTTATAAACTTTGGCAATCAAAAAGCAGATAGTTTTTGGGTGAACTTAGATATAGATGATAGCTTGATTACATTAATTGATTCTTCTTTTCAGATTATTGATTCGGTAAGCGCTTTAGATACTATAAATTTGACTTATCTATTTACTGTTGCTGAGGATGCACAAGATCAACATAAAATAAAATTTGATCTTGATTATGGTTATAAAAACTCAGATTCATTAACCGATAGTTTAATTTTATATGTAAAAAAACCGTTGATTGAAATTACAGAGATAGATGGAGGAACACCTTATTATCCAGGAGATACATTTTATTTTACTCTAGAATTTGAGAATAATGGTACTGGAGATGATTACGATGTGGAAATTGAAATTTTTATTGATAATCCTTTTGTCTATGCAATTGATACCCTAGATACAATCTCTCTTATAAGGGGGGGGAGTTATAATTCTTACGACAGCATATTTTATTTCAGATTGGCTACAGATTTTGCTGACTCAATTATTCCCTTCTGCCTTACTATCAAATCTGAATATTATTCTGACATTGAAGTAGTGGATACAATAGAATATCCATGTGGTACAAATTTTTATGAATATTTTGAAGAAGGATTCCCTTCAAGACTAAGTTTTACCGGTGACAGTTCATGGTGTTTATCAAGTTCTGCAAATCATACCCCAGGATATTTAAATGGGCATGCATTATATTGTGGTGATGATAATAGTCATATATATCCAAATGGTATTAATAATAGCAGAGCTATCTTTTCAACAAATACTAGAGGAAAAAATAATTTT
>LKUE01000372.1 GCA_001412365.1 Desulfuromonas sp. SDB
CATGAAACAATCCTTTTATCCTTTTAACCTGCCTACGGCAGGTGAAGCCGCGTTCTATTTCCCCGGTTGGAGGGGTTGTGGGGGGATTAGTGTTTACCTGCCACTATGGCAGGTAAATTAGTGGGTAAATTACTGCTTTCCAAACAGCTTAGCAGTTAAGAAATACTGTGAATAAATATTAGGGCAGTGAAGACAGCCATTTAGGGGCAGTGATTATAAGTATTTTATTGTTTTTATTAGTCAGGATTCTATATATTTCTTTTTGATTAACTAGCTGAATAGCAGGAACATTCAGGATGTCCTGGAATTTAATTAAACTGGGAGGAGGATGGGGATCATTAAGTTTGACTTCGATTAATAAAATAGGTTTGTGGTTATTGGAAATTAGAAAATCCACCTCTTGCTTTTCTTTATTCCTGATGTAATGTAGGGAAAAAGTACCATACCCAAGGTTATTCCAGTTGGTGGTAGCCCGGTATAATTCCAGGGCAACCATGTTTTCAAATTTCTTTGCGGGATCATTAATGATTGCATAATTGTATAAATATAGTTTTTTTTCTTTACTCAGAGATCGGCTGATTTTATTGGTCCAGGGGGAGATTCGGAAAACTAAAAATAGTGATTCAAAAATATTTATCCAACTTTTTACCGCATTGAAGGAAACTTTAATATCCCGGGCAAGACTATCCAGGGACAGGGGAGAAGAAATTTTAAAAGGCAGAATTGAAAACAGCATTTCAAGTTCATCAATTTTTCTTAACTCTTTCATGCTGAGAATATCATCTCGAATTACCTGTTGATGATAGGTATTGGACCATCTTATGAAAAATTCCTTGGTTGCTTTTAGATAGGGTTCAGGAAAGCCGCTGTATTCAGCCAAATCATACCATCTCGGATAGGAATTATCAGAATTGATGCAGTTTAAGGGATTTTCCAAAAAATCAACTATTTGCGAATTATTCCGGCTAAACTCTGAAATTGTGAAAGGAAATAATCTGAACTGAAAATATCTTCCTGCCAATGAATCACTCCCTTTTTGATAGGTATCCAACCTACCGCTGCCCAATACTAAAAATTTATAATTCAGGCTGAATTGATCAATTATTCCTTTTAAATAATTCTTGAAATCGCTGTATTTATGGATTTCATCGAATATGATTAAAGGGGTGGTGTTATCCTTTCTATCTACTTTTTCAAAAAATAAGGGATCATTTACCAGTTTTTGTTTATTTAATATCATGTCATAATTAAAGTACAAATTATTTTTATAGTCTTTAGATATCATCCTGGAAAGAGTGGTTTTACCTGTTTGTCTAGGACCGGATATAAAGATCATTGATTTATCCTGGGAAAGTTCTTTCCAAATTTTGATATATTTTTTTCTCTCAATCATCAAGACTTTATAGAATAGTATATTGAAAAAGTCAAAACTTTTTTAATATATAGAATGAAATAGTCATCATCCACAGCATAGAAAGTATAAAGGATGTCCTGACATTAAAAAGCCAATCCCTGTAAGATCAAAAGATAATAATCATTAGATAATCTATTTTATAACCTGTGTGTCACCTGCCACAATACTCGTTCTATTCTCTGGAGCTGGGTGGTTTTCTCTGTGTTGGGCAGGGTTGGGATGAATTGATAATTGATCATTGTT
>LKUE01000373.1 GCA_001412365.1 Desulfuromonas sp. SDB
GTCACATAGGCATCATCGGTTCTCAAGGTAAATTCTAAATTGTATCCGTATCCTGATCCCTGATTTAGATAAGCCATGGACAGTTCAAAATTGTCCCCCGGTAATACCTGGTCCGGACCTCCTACCGCCTGCAGATGCAATTCAGGAGATTTAACTGCCAGATTAAAATAACTGTTCCAGGTGCTGTCATTGTTATCCCAGCACACCAGCTGCAGGGGAATGGAATAATTATCGGGAATCCCCTCCAGCAGCTGAATTTCAAAAGCGGTTGCAGCAATTACGGTATCATTCTGATTTAAATTGCCAAAAACCAAAGTGTCAGGAGTTATCAATAAATTAGTATCGCTGCTGGCTAAGGCGCCCCGAACCCCGTAAGCGGTGATATTTCCCCAATTGGTGACGGCAACAGTTAAATTGTAAATACAACCAGAATTGATCTGACCGTTTTGATATCCCCCTTCAATGCTATCTGTGTAGGCATATCCCACATAAGCACCGTTGGCAGTAACATATACGGTGTCCTTGTAATAAAGATGATCATGGGCATAAACAGTCAGCACAATATCATCAACTGAGTTGACCGTGTATTGGATCTGAGCAGCCCCGTTTGCATCAGTTAATTCAGCGAAAAAAACTGTAGAATCATCCGG
Organism: Desulfuromonas sp. SDB; assembly: GCA_001412365.1. Taxonomy (GTDB): domain Bacteria; phylum SDB-A; class SDB-A; order SDB-A; family SDB-A; genus SDB-A. Next base: position 651 of record LKUE01000373.1, read on the forward strand.
ACAGGTCAAACAGCACATTGCATTTTCAACTGGTGCTCTTGAATCAGTGACATTGACATTGAAGTTACCCGAGCCCAGGTGAATTATTGCGGAATGGTTCACATTCATAACCACCGGTTCTCTTGAATAAATTTGGGTCTCAGGATCGCCAAACAAATTTAACTCCATGGAGCACCAATGATCCACTTCATCCATCCCCCCTGCCCCGGGCAGACCTCCAATTATCTGGTCTTTGCCTAAGCCATGGGCGCGTCCGATATTCCAGTTGCTGTTATCGAAAACCTCTTCCGCTGTCCAAATATCCAGCCATTCCGATGAGCCCATATCCGGAGGATCGCCAAATCCATAACGGGCATTAAGCATCAGGGCAATTGCCCCTCCATTGGCAAAGTTAAAATAATATTCAGCACAACATTCATCATTATCAAACCACCCCGGTTCACAGGCGATAGAATGAACAACTCCCAACTTCATTCCGTTAGTCAAGTTATCATTGCTGTGAATCATTGATCCTGATGAATACCAATACACTCCATCCGGGCTTCCATGTCCGGCGACATGGCACCATCCGTATCCCTGATTAAGAGAATCCTTGAATCCGCTGTTTATTCCCTGATTTTCATAAAGTTTGGCATGATTCCACCAAGGGGGAAGATGATTGTCCGCAATTGAATCGCATACCCTGTCTCCGTAGTAGTTCATGGAGGGCCACAGACCTGCCCCTCCCTGAAGGGAACGTTCCAGATATCCACTGGGAGGATTCTGCTCATAAGTTAATAATTTATTAATCCAGACACTAACTTCACCAGCAGTGTTAACCGGAAACCGGCCCACATAGACATCACTGTACCAGTCACAGTTATCCTGTTGGAATTCTCCGAACTGATGATCCCCATCTCCATCCCAATTACTGGAATAGGGCACTACATCCGAGAAATACAGATCACAGGGAGTATTCTCGGAATATCCTTCACCATGGATGGGAACCATCCGAGCTCCCAAATTATCATAATCTCCGGCTAATACCAGGTAAATCAGTCCATGATTTTGATGGCAGTCCTTTACAAATTCTCTTATCTTTTCCATTTCATCATAACCTGAATAATTCTGGATAATCCAATCTTTGGTCACCACCCTTGCCCGAATTCCTTTTTGAGTTTTCCAGGATATCAAGTCATCAAAATTTCCAGCCAAGGCAGTTGGAGTGATAATTACATATTCATAATCTTCATTTCGATTTTCCCTCACTGAGATTTGGTAGTTGTTTATTTGGTGAGGATTTTCCACAAAATTTCCAAGATCAGATGAAAAAACCTGGAATTGCCTTTCAGAAAGATATATTTGATCATACATACCAGTTTGAAAATCAATGTTCAAAGTTCCTGAAACTAAAAATTCCACTTCATCGCTTACCGGGTTGTAGCGGAAAGGACAGATAATTGCAGTGGCAATGATGAATCCGGATTTACACCCGGTGGAATAACTCATTACCGGGTCAACCGGTATCATGGTGGATTGTTGATAATATACAGGATCGGGCGCAACAAACTCAATATTTCTACCCAGGGGCACTTGTCTCTGCCGGGGAAGGATATTGAAATTACCTAATGCTATCCATTGCTGATTTTCCAAAGTAATCCGGGTTACTTCAGCAGTGGGTGGTAATAAATAGGGTAAATTAACTCCAGCCAGAGCAGGCTGCCCGGTTTCTGTCACAAACCTTCCGCCCTCTATACCAATCCAATCATAACCTTGATATTTTTGATAAGATAAGGAAGAAGGATCAAATTCAATTTCTACTATCATTTTATCAGCATAGCCATCATTGAATGCCCCAAACAACGACATCATGATAACCAACAGAGAAATGTAATATCTCATTTTTCCTCCGATTTTAATTATATTTTTTTATCATATCATAAATTATTATCAACAAGTTTAGATATTTATACTTCAGTTGATCTTGACAAAAACTGCATAATATTTGTAAGCTGAAATATCTAGCTTAAACCCGGAGGATAAATGATTGAAATAATTGTGGAAAAAAATATTTCTGAGCACAGACGCCAGCAACTGAATTGCGACAACTGGCCGATCTGGTCTTCACCAGCGGAAACATTTGATTGGGAATATGAACAAAAGGAGACCTGCTTTATTCTGGAAGGAAAAGTAAAAGTGACCACCGAACAAGGTCAGGAAGTTGAGTTTAATAAGGGAGATTTAGTAATCTTCCCCCAGGGTTTAAAATGTGTATGGGAAGTTATTGAACCGGTCAGAAAAGTATACAAATTCGGGGAATAATGAATTTCCAACAGTTGATATTTTCATTAAATCAGTACTGGGCAGAACAGGGCTGCTATATTGCTCATGCTTATTCCAGTGAAGTTGGAGCAGGAACATTTAATCCCTTTACTTTTCTGGGAGCCCTCAGTAAAAAAGAATGGAATATCGCTTATCTGGAAATTTCCAAACGTCCCAAAGACGGAAGATTTAATGAAAATCCTCTTAGATTTCAGCAGTTCACCCAGTACCAAGTTTTATTAAAACCATCTCCTTCCGCAGTAAGAGGGCTTTATTTAAGCAGCCTGGAAAATATGGGCATTGAGTTAAACCACCACGATATCCGTTTTGTTGAAGATGACTGGGAATCACCAACCCTGGGAGCATCAGGACTGGGTTGGGAGGTTTGGATAGACGGAACGGAGATAAGCCAATTTACATATTTCCAGCAGATGGGGGGCATTGAACTGGAAACAGTGTCCACTGAGTTGACTTACGGTTTGGAAAGGATTGCCATGTTTTTACAGAGATCTGATTCCGTTCAAAAATTAGACATGGGTGGCAATAAAATCTGGGAAGACATTTACCGGCAATCAGAAATTCAATGGTGTCAGTATAACTTTCACCAGGCAGATATCAATTTGTACCAGCATTTATTTGATAAATTTGAACAACAAGCTAAGCAATTATTACAACAAAATCTAGTTTATCCAGGATACGATTTTGTAATTAAATGTTCCCACCTGTTTAATATCCTTGATTCCAGGGGGGCGATAAGCCCCGATCAAAGGGCGGGTTACATTGCCAGGGTGAGAAGCCTGGCTAAACTCACCGCTCAAAAGTATCTGGAGAATGAAAATGAGTAATGAATTTTTACTGGAAATTTATGCTGAAGATATTCCCCCTTCCTATCTACAACCCTCGGTTCAGCAACTTCAGAACTTAATTGAAAAGACATTTAATCAACACCAACTGAAATGGGGAGAAATCAGGTGTTTTTACACTCCCCGGCGAATTGCGGTGCAGGTAAATCAACTGCCCCTAAAACAATCTGATCAGGAACAGGTAATAAAAGGTCCTTCCCTGAAATTTTCCTACCATCAGCAGAAGCCAACTAAAGCCCTGCAGGGTTTTCTGAAAAAGCATCAGGCAAAACTCCAAGAGGTTTTCCATCAAAATACTCCCAAAGGAGATTTTGTATTTATAAAAAAGGTTAATCCGGGATTGGCCACTTCTGAAATTCTCCGTCAAAATATACCCCAATGGATCGGCAAAATAAATTTCCCCAAGACTATGCGATGGGAATCCAGCAATTTTAAGTTTGCCCGTCCAATCAGGAATATCCTAGCCCTGTTCCAAAATCAAGTAATCCCGGTTAACCTGGCTGGAGTTAACTCAACTGATCAAACCTTTATCAGTCATCTCAATGATCAAAAAATAAAAGTCACCCTAGCCGATTATGAAAAAGTTCTCCATGATCATAATATAATCATTGACTTCAAGATGCGCAAAGAAATGCTGGAAAAAATGCTCCAGGAGATGGCATCAAAGCACCATGCCCAGATCTATCCGGATCCCCAATTGGTGGATACAGTAACTAACCTGTTAGAATATCCGGTGGTGATGTGGGGATCATTTCCTCAGCATTTCTTAAAATTACCCCCGGAAGTGATAACTACTGCCCTGCGCTATCATCAAAAAGATTTCTCGGTGCTAGATAAAAACAATAAACTGATGCCCTGTTTTATAGCAGTAGCTGACCGTATTGACCCCCGTTACATTGATCAGATAATCAAAGGGAATGAAAAAGTTGTTATTTCCAGACTGGAAGACGCTTACTTCTATTATCATGAGGATGTAAAATATGATCTGGTCTATTGGGCCGAACAACTCTCTCAAATGACCTACCAACAAGACTTAGGAACTCTGAAAGATAAAACAGACAGATTGATGAAATTAGTTTTATTTTTAAAAGATCAAGTCAATTCCGATGTAGATTCAACAGTTTTACAAAAATGTGCCCAGCTATCCAAGGCAGATATGGCTACATCCATGATCAGAGACGGTAAGGAGTTTACCTCTTTACAGGGAACTATCGGCAAATACTACGCTTTACAAAGCGGTGAAAGTGAATCGGTAGCAATTGCCCTGGAAGAACAGTATTATCCTCAGGGGACTAATGGGAAAATTCCTGAAACTGAACAAGGTTCAATTTTAAGTTTAGCAGATAAAATGGATCATCTGATTGGTTTTTCATGTGCAGCAGGTCTACCCACCGGTTCTGCAGATCCCTATGGGATAAGAAAAGCAGCTAATGCCATTATCGCCACTTCTATTCATAATCAGTGGCATGTACATTTCAAATCCTGGGTAAATTTCAATCTGGAACTGTACCATCAGCAGCATAATCTGGAAACATTTTTGGACTCCGGCTTCATCAATGATTTTTTCAAGGAAAGAAT
>LKUE01000374.1 GCA_001412365.1 Desulfuromonas sp. SDB
GTTAAGGTAAAAATATTAATCTTTTTAGATTTCATTACACCTCCAGGTGTTCTTAATTTACCATGAGTGCAATTAATAATACAGGGAATATCAGTGGTTAACTACATGTGAAGATCAACTGGTTTTTGAAGAAGAACCAGGGGATTTCTTCTGTCAATTTCCTGGGAATTATTGCCATAGCAACGACCGTATATTTTTTCTCCCACTATTTTAAATCCAATCCTGGTGATTATTTCTTCATAATCCTTCCATCCCAGATTACTCCAGAACATCCGGGTATTGAAGAAATCATCCCGGAGGCAAGCTTTCCGGGATTCTTCAGTCAGAGTGACTAAAAAATACCCCCCCGGGTTTAACCATGACCAAACTTTAGCAAAAATTAATTCATGTTCATCGGCAGGGAGATGGAAAAGGACAAATATTGCCACTGCCCCATCAAATTTACAGTTTACTAAATTCAATCTAGAAATATCTCCATCTATAAAATTTACCTGCTTAAGATTTGCTTGAGCAAGATTTATCATGTTTTCCGATATATCCACTGCCGTCACCTGATAACACTCAGCTAATCTTTCAGTGATAGGTTGACCTGCCCCACAGCCCAGATCTAATACCGAACTGCCCTCAGGGAGCATATTCAGTAAAGGGATCACTTGGTCGGAATCGTCCAACCGGCGATTTTCCGCATAAATCCGGGCACATTGATTATAGCCGTTGCGGACGATTTGTTTAATCACATTAGAATTATTCATAACTTTTATCAATTAATCAAACCGGGGCAATGATAAAAACACATTACCCCTGGTTTTTTTATTTCTTACTTCATCAGCAATAATTTATCAGAAGAGAGAAAATTACCGGCATCGAACACATACATGTATATTCCAGAGACAACAAAATTTCCAAAATTATCTTTTCCATCCCATACAATTGAGTATTGACCGGGCTGACGATATCCATCCTCTAAATTCTTAACCAATTGTCCGGAAACATTGAAGATGTTTAAATCTACATGACAACTTACCGGAACAGAATAGTTTATCATCATCTGTCCCCCGGACAAATTTCTGACCAGAGACACCTGGTAACCTTGTTGATTAACCCCAGGCTGTTGTTCAACCCCCACCCCTAGATAGCGGTAGATTTGCAAACCAGCATAATAGTCGGACAGGTAACAGTAATCCCCACATTGGAATACTCCCTGGAAACTGCCGGGGGCTTCATAATATCCTTCATTTTGAGGATTTCCCGGATCATTTATGTTCAGTACAATTAATCCGGAGGTGCCATAGGCAGCATAGACAAGACAACCATGCACGTAGACATCATAAGCCATATTGGTAGTGGTATAATATCCTGTGTCCTGGGGGTTACTGGGATTGCTGACATCAATTATGCGGATTCCTTCATCGTAATCAGCGACCACAGCATAAATTCCCGCCAGAAATACTCCCCTGGCGCTTCCCGGGGTATCAATACTTCCTATTTCCTGGGGATTACTGGGTGTGCCGATGTCCACTACAATTAAACCAGCTCCACCGTCCGCTAGATAAGCATAGCTGCCCGACAAGTAAACATCATAAGCATTACCCGGACTGTCATAAAAACCCACTTCCTGGGGATTAGCGGGATTGCTGATATCAATTACTCTTAATCCAGTTGATCCATCTGCAACATAGGCATAATTACCGGAAACCTTTACTTTTAAAGCCAATCCCGGAGTATCATAAGAGCCGACATTCTGGGGATTAGCGGGATTGCTGACATCTATTATTTCCAATCCTAGATAATCAGCGACATAGGCATAATTACCGGAAATGTAAACTCCCCGGGCATTGCCAGGAGTATCATAGTAACCTTCTTCATAAGGATTGGCGGGATTACTGATATTAATTATCCTCAATCCCTGATTGCCAAAGGCAACAAAGGCGTAATTACCGTAATGATAAACTTCATAGCTGTAACGGGGCACTTCGAAGTTCTCCACATACTGGGGGTTGCTGGGGCTGCTTATATTTACCACTCGCATTCCTGAATAATCATCGGTGATAAAAGCGTAATAACCGATAAGATCAACACTCCAAGCATATCCCGGAGTATCATAGTGCCCAACTGCGCTGGGATTGCTGGGATTGCTGATGTCAATTATTCTTAAACCGTCATAATCATCAGCAACATAAGCGTAATTATCCCTTACTCTTACTGCATAAGAATTATCTAAAGTATCACAGGCACCCACGTACTGGGGATTAGCCGGAGTACTGATATCCACAACCACCAATCCTTCATCTCCGTAGGCCAGATAAGCATAATTTCCCACCACATAAACTCCATGAGCATAAGCACCTGCAATATCATAACTTCCTACATGCTGAGGATTGCTGGGAATACTGATGTCAATGATCCTCAAACCTCCGAAATCATCAGCTACAAAAGCATAATTTCCCTGGATAAATACATCCTTGGCGGATCCCGGAGTATTATAACTACCTACTTCCTGGGGATTACTGGGATTGCTGACGTCAATAACTCTTAATCCCGATCCATAATCACCAATATAGGCATAGTTACCAGAAACAAAAATTCCAGTTGCATTTTCAGGAGTATCATACCCCCCCAAAAGAACAGGGGTGGTGCTGTTGCTTACATCCCAGATCTCCAAACCGGCTTCATCAGCAGCAACATATAATCTCTGGGAACTATAATCATAAAACAAACCATCACAATGGTCCCGGGTATGAATACCATCAGAAAGTCTAGAGGGATTTGAAGGATTGGCGACATCCACAATAAATACTCCTCCTCCTGAACCCAGATAGATCAGATTCCTGACAGTATCAGCAGCTAATACTTGAGATACTCCAAACGGCCAATTACCCACAAAACTGACATTGCTTGAATCAAACCGGCTGCTTGACCAGCACAATTCCCCTTCCCACAGGCAAAAATCATCATTAGTGCAAACATTACTAAAAGAGTATTGGTCAGACTTGCCTGCATATAGGTTGATTGAAAGCAAAACTGCAAAAACTAATATCAGCTTTTTCACGCATTTTCTCCTGCTTGATTTTGATTTGAAAAAATTAATCATAATTTTAATCAAACAATTCAAAAAGATAAATAAAATTTAGCAATAGAGATTTAGATTTTTTTATTGATATGAATTTAATCATTAATCTAATTCAAATACTGCTGGCGATCTTCTTTTTATATCTTTTTTCTCCTCAGGAGACGGTTTAGTCATTTCCACGAATCCTATCTTCAACTACCCTGGATTTTCAGCATAAACGATGACATCCTGGAAATTTTTTAGCCCTGATCATCAATTGATTAAAATTATCTGCTGACAACTAACCGTGATCCGTCTTCCAAGTATTCAAAGACAGTTATATTATCATTTCCTACCAGAGTTCGTATCTCATTATCAATGTAGGGGTGGAAAATCAACCCCCGGTGTTCCCCTTTTATAAAATTTAGACTTCGATCATCCAATAGTTCTGCTTGATCAGCAATGTCCTGATCAGTGTCCAGGGGATCAAATGTAAGCAGCATTAATTTTTCCGGTTTCAATACTCTTCTCATCTCCCCGATTGCTTTTTGGGCAGCTTCATATCTGACATGATCAATTGCGGCAATACAAAACACCGCTCCAAAGCTTCGATCCGGAAAAGGGATGTGATCCATGGAACCTACTTTGAATACTCCGGGAAGGCTGAACCGGGAAAATCTTTTCCGGCAAAACTCGATGGCTGATTCTGAAAAGTCCACTCCATAAACCTGATATCCTGATTCTGCCAGGAAGTGTGAATTTCTTCCTCCTCCGCAGGCAAGATCGAGAACAGTTTCTCCCGGATGAAGGTGTTTATGGCAAAAATCAACTAATTCCGTCAGAGGTTTACTTTGGGAAAAATCATAGTTTTCAGGATTTAATCCGTCAAATCTGCTTTCCCAGTATTGTTTGGATGAACACATGAATGGTCCTTTTTAAATTTTATGTTCTCTGCTTTCGATAAATCTACAGATGTCGGTGATCCGGTTTCTCACCCCACAAGCCGGTAGCAGCCGAACCGACTAAAACAAACGAAATTTCATCCCGGTAAGGGCTGATTATATTAAGATCGTAGAGATAATTTAACCCGGTTGTTTTAGCAAAGTTCAGTAAATGTTTCTGAATTTGATTATTAGCTTTCAAATTAATTAACCTTCTCCAATTACCAACCTAATATAAATTATTACTTATTCTTCAATACCTTGATCATCACCAGTTCCATTGCGCTATCCGGATAGATAGACTTTGGAAATATAATCCCTCCACTGTCCGCATATCCCAGTTTTCGGTAGAAATGCTGGGCTTGTTCATCTACATCGGTAGAAGTCATCACTAATTTATGACCAGCTTTTCTCATCTCCTCTTCCCAGAAATTTATCATTTTTCTACCGATTCCAGTACCCCTTACCTCTTTCTCCACTATTATTAAATTCAAAAATGGAATCAGATCCCATCCATAGCCAAACCGCAAAAATCCCCGATAAGATCTATCCTCTAAACAAACCATGTATTGTTGATCGGAGAGCTTTTTTTTGATCATTGGTTCAGTAATCAGTTTATCTTTTTTAATTAAATAATCCCAATCAGAAATTCCAGCGTATCTAATATTAATATTGGTCATGGTAATAATTTATTACCATAAATTGTCTCAGCAGAAAAATCTAATTACTGATTTCTTAATTTTTGTAATACTTCACCTGCTTCCGGTGCCATTTTAACAAAATCAGAGAGAGTCTTGCACATGAAGGAATCACATTCAGCGCAATTTTCCAACGCTTTTTCCCTGCAGCATTTTCTTATTTCACACAAGTTTTCAGTGTAGAAAAATTTTACTCCTTCCTTTTTGCATCCAGTGCAGTTTATATGTTCCGGTTTAATATCGGAATTGTACATTCTGGACCACTGTTTTGCAGTTTCAACTCTTAGTTCATCATTATCTTCCAGGGTTGCCCGGTAGGCATCACATTTTTCACAATCTAATCCGCAATAAGCTCTCATCATACCTCCATTGATATTTAACAGATTATTTTAGTTTATTTTCCTGGGAATCAAATTCTTCCCGGATCAGTCCAAATAATATTTCATCGTAAAATTTTCCATTAAAAAAGAACTGTCTCCTTCGGATTCCTTCCTGTTTGAATCCCAGTTTTTCATGTAATTTTACCGATTCCAGATTTCCTTCAACACAGGCAGAATTACATTTCTGATAGCGTCTTTCCCAAAATCCGTATTTTAATAATATCCGTATTGCTTCCTCAGCGTAACCCTTTCTCCGGTAATTTTTACTGATCACCACTCCAAAACTGAAGGTGCCGTTTTTCTCACTCCGTCCATGCAGGGATATTCCTCCCACATATTCTCCATTTAGATTTTCAATGGCAAAAATGGTAGTTCCGTCCACGGTTTTACAATCAGCATATTTTTCCAGAAACTTCTTCTGCTGCTCCACTGAACTGGGCAACTCCACCCCCAGCTGCAGAAACTGCCGGGCAGGACTGTCCAAGGAATCGTCATAACATTGCCGGGCAGCTTCCACCTTTAGAGGACGGAGTCTAACTTTTTCTCCCTGCCAGAAATAACTGGAGAAATCAAGGTTTAATTCTTTATCCTGTTGGTTAAGGGGCATCTCAGAAACTCCTGAGTTAAAATTTCTTATCAGAAAATAATAAATTATTTGGGGGACCAAGTCATCAACAAATATATTTTTTCTCTTAATCTACAGGAAAATACCTTTTATATCCACTGATCGCACCTTCTGGACATAAATTAAGATCGTCAAGAACATAATTACTCTAATCGCTATACCCACCAGATCACCTTCCGGTCCGTATTGATTACTGTGAAATATGCTGTTTTGAGTTTCAGCCTGAACTGCCAGGGAACTAAATTTAACTCCGCTAACTGGGTAGCCTAGGATGAACTGAAAAGCATTCCAGAAAAAATGAATTGCCCAGGGAAACCAGATGTTACCAGCAGCGATAAATGCAACAGTGTATAGAACTCCTCCCAATGTATTACTTAAGATTGAAAGCCAGGTTACCCCCGGATTAGCAGCATGGCCCAAAGCAAAAAATAAAGATACCAATATGATAATCTGCCAATTCTTCTTGAATATCAATCCCAAACCGTTGACCATAATCCCCCGGGCCAAGATTTCTTCAATGAAAGAAGCTATTAATAAGAACAGAAGAATGAGCCAAAACTTCAAATCGGGGGAATTAAACTGTTGAATTTTAATGAATCCTAAGCTCCACTGAATGATAAATATAAGCATTACAGAAACTAAACAAATCAGCAGGGCAAAGACCAAATCTGTTAAAATTTTGTACTCAAATTTAAATCCCAACCGGGGAAAAGGATTAATTCGATTTCTGATCCAGTGAATGATCAGTACAATGGTTAAAATTAAGGTTATTAAATAACTCGAGTATTCGACAATCTTCAATGTATTCACACCCCATTTATATGAATTTATTAATTAGACTTAAGAACGAAAATATTTGTTGCAAAAGTTTAGTAAAAATTTTCTTCTAAGATATAAACTGAGAATCAGAAATTATTTATTTTTTTGAGTAGATAAGATATTCAACAATCAACAGAAATCCTGGAAAAGTAAAACTTAGCACTATCTGACTATCCAATCCAATTACTTGATTTTGGTTTATTATATTCAAACATCGAAATAGCAGGAAAATAATAATGCCAAGACTTACACTCTGTAATAATCCAAAAATCCAGAAAAGACAGGTTTTCATAATTTCCCCTTTTATAAATATTTAATCAGGAATCACAAAAATCTGTTGAAATAAACAGAATCACCCTGAACAATTGAGTTTAACCTAATCCATCTCAACTTCTAACTGCAGGAAAATTGTCTTGTCAATTAATGTAGTTGTTTCAACTAATTTATAATAAATCTTGGTCCGATTGGATTTGAAAATTTGAATATTTCATTCCTCTTTTTCATCTTTTAATAATTTGGTCTTTACTGAAATACTATCTACTTTTGCAATCATGGTTAGTCCAAGTTTTTCAAATCCTCTCCGCTTATAAAATTCGATTCCTTCCTCATTGGCAATAGCTGTATATACCGTGAAATAATCAACCCCCCGTTCTTTGAAAAACTGATTTGCTTTTTTAAGCAGTCTTTTGGCAATACCCATTCCCCTGCAGGCTTTTTTGACCATTAATCCGGAAATATGTCCTACTCTTTTAACTTTCCAGTAAACTGATTGATTCACAATATAGCAGGTAATATAAGCAATAATTTTTTTATCAATGATGGTTACGTATACCACATGATCTTGAGACTTAATCATTTTTATAAAATAATTGGTTATATCACTGTTCTTTAAAATTCCAATTTTAAAGAAACTGTCATGATAACTTTCATACTCTTTGAAAAATTCCCGGGAAAGTTTAATCAAATCTTCTATGGAATCATCTTCAGTTAATTTTCTTATCTCAATCATATTACCTGCACTTGTTTTCCAGCTGCTGTATAAGATTTAATCTTGCCGGCGAATTAATTGATCCAAAACCAAAGGGACCCCCTTTATGTGGTTCTTGTTCCGGTTTTGTTTTAAGATATTTTAACACATAATCAACCTTGGAATGCCGGTTAAACCAAGGATCAGCTTTAGTATTAATCCTTTTAACCGCATTGACCGTTACCGACTTGAGATTGGAACCATCTCCATCCACCCACCATAAATCCCTTCGGAATCTTTCCGGATGGAAAAGTGAAAATCCGTTTAAATCCATGGGATGTTTTTGATAAAAATTTCTGGTCAAGCATCCCCGGATATGGGCATGGTATTCCTGGGGGTGAAATTCTGATTTTTCTTCAAAATTAAAATAAATGCCTAAATTCAAGCTGAAGGAGGCAGTGTTGGTGTTAAAATAAGCGGCATTATGCTTGTCTAAAAATTTAATACTGAAAATTTCAATGACATCGGGGGTGAACCGGTGAAAAGTCTGTGGATGTGTTGATTTGAAATTTTTATCCATTAAACATTTAAATAGTGAATTCTGAATATATGTTCTCATAGCTGAAACTTTCATAACTTATTTTAATAGTTAATTGCTAGTTTTATCAACTAACATAAAAGCTGTCTTTTCCTTTTTCCAAACCGGATCAAATAAGATCATAACCACTATAAATGCCAGACATAATAATCCGAAAATTCCCAAACCAAAAGAAAATATTTTATGCTCAGGCTTTACCACATAGGTAATAAAAAAGCTGTAAACACTGTTCACCACTCCATGCATAAATGCGGCAATCCAAATACTCCCGGTCTTAATTACCGCGTAACCCTGCAGAATGCCCCATAAGGTGAATAATATTATCCCCAAAACCAATCCGGTCAAGGTGGGAGGATAGGTGTGATTTCCTCTAAAAATTACGGGAATATGCCAGATTCCCCAAATAAATCCTATTAAAGCAACTGCTTTTAACCTGCCCCATCCGATTAATTCACCCAACAAAAATCCTCTCCAGCCGTATTCTTCTCCGAAAAATCCAGCTAAACTGCTTAAGGGAATGCCGATCACTGTAACCAATACAAAAATGATAACCATTGCCGGAAAGTACAACCAGGAAGGAACAGGCAATCCGTAGATGTGGTCAGACCGGCCGGGAAAATATCCTAAGTGAAAGATAAGATTTAATCCTGCCTGCAAAATAAAAAATAAAACAATTCCTGCTATGAATTTCTCCCCGGTATTTACCTTACCCAAGGATAAGCCAATTTTCCGGAATGATTTCTGGTCAGTTTGCCCCATTACCCAGAAAATGCTCAACGTCCACAGGGTAAACAGCAGCACTCCCAGTTTCAGCAGAGTTGGAGCAATTTTCATTGAAATTGCTGAAATCAACACTACTCCTGCATACAGAACAGTTAAAATCAGGAATCCCCGAAATATCCAAACAGGCTTTTTATTGTACTTTTTGTAATGTATTTTGCTATGAGGGAAGAAGAACCGCTGGAGAATTATAGCCACAAATGCAGGAACCAACATTCCCCAGGGAGTAGCTGATAAAATGAAGAAATCATCCATCCCTGCTATACTAACTACCAACCAGTCAAATCCCCAGGATAAGAAAAAAACCAAAAACAGGTAGATTATAATCCATTTAAACTTTTTCGTGTTCACCTCTGCCCAATGAAAATTTTATAATAGATAGCAATTTTTATTCCCATGGTTATAACCCTTTTAGTGCCTTAAAGTAAAGTACTCCGCCATTTGTGGCAATCCGTCGGTAATTTAAACCGTATTCTCTGCATAAATTTTCCAGTGTTTCTTCGGTAAAACAATGAAGATTCCTTCTAAGAGCGATTTCCACCCAGTTTTTATCAAACTCTTGGTTTAATCCGAGAGTGGGTACACTGCAGATAAATGTTCACTCATTTTTCAATACTCTGTTGATTTGATGAATACAGGAACGGTGATCAGGAATCATATGCAATGAAGTATCCGCTAAAACCAGGTCAAAACTGTTATCTTTAAAAATGAGTTGTTCAGCATTACCTTCAATTATACAGTGCTGTTTAAAACCTTTCTTCTTAGCTCGTTTAACCGCCTGTTTCAACAATTGATAGGACAGATCAATTCCTGTATAACTGTTTTTCTTGTCCATATAATCAATTAGTCTTCCGGTTCCACAACCAATGTCCAAAATATTACAGTTAGTTATGTGGAAAACTGCTTCTTTTAAAATTTTACGGTGGATACGGAGATCTGCCCGGTGAAGTTTCGGCCTAACCCAGTAATCCTGCAACAGATCATAGGCAAACATAAACCTGCTGAATTTTGATATTCTGTCTCGGTTAGCCGGGGAGAGGTCCTCTTCTAGCAGGGGTATTATTCCGCATTCATCTTCAGGGGGCAACTTGATGTCCTTCATGAAATTTTCCTTACCGGCTGAACCGGGGTATCAGGCAAATCTCATCGCCCATTCCGCATACCCTTTATTGTAGCGTCGGGAAAATACAGATTTGTTCTTTTTATAAGCTTTGATTACATTTTTCTTTAGAAGTTCAGAATCAAATCCTCTAAATGCATCCACACAGTACAGGGGAAAAACAGAAAGAGTGCAAGTGGGGCAGCAGTAAATTCCTTTTTCATGCCAACCGCCAAAATTACTTCTCATAATATGATACCCTAAATACATTGCCCAGTAGAAAAGACGATCATCACGATTGGTATAATTTTTTCCAAATGCTTTGCGTGCCAGCAAAAGCAGGTAAGCATTTAAAGCAATCCGTCCAGTTGCCCCTTTTGCTCTAATACCCGTAGCTAGTTTAAAATCCTGAGGAAATGATTCTGAATCCAATAAAGTGTACATTTTTTCAAACAAAACCAGCAGGCGTTGTTTGTCCTGCTTAGTTAATCTTATACCCAGGGAGACTTGATCGAGGTAACGGTAAAGTTGGTTCAAATTGACCTCCTTTTCTGAAAGAAGGATTTATAATCGAAGATACTTAAGATTGTAGCACAACTTCACCCATGGTTACAACTGAACAAAGAACAAGTATTTCCCAGGTTAAGTAATAAATATATCAATCAGATTTGTTCATTTCAGCGCTATTGATCTGTATAATCTTTGCCAATAAAGAACAAACACAGTATAAGGACATGCAGATTAAACCAGTACAAATTAATAGAGTGCTTATGCTGGGTTGTTCGGAAAGTATACTGAGCAATATTCCTGCTATCAGCAAAATAATTCCGAAAAACCAGGGAATACCTACTAATACCAATCTTTCAAAATTCTTCATAATAACCTCCTCACTATTTGGATAAAACAAACCTGCTTTGATTTTTGCTTATCATAATATTTTAGAGGGTATTTAACCAGGATAAACCGAATATCTTACATTATTTTTACTTTCATTTTTCACCGAATACATCAATTCATCGGCTAAATGGACAATTTCCCGGGCAGAAGGAGGATGGTCCAACATAGTTAGCACACCTATACTGAAAGTCACATTCCAATTATTACTTTTCATCTTTTTAAGCAGAGAATTCTGTATTTTATTAACAATTATCTTAACTTTGTACTGATCAGTTTCAGGGAACAACATTGCAAATTCATCTCCCCCCAACCTTGCTACAACATCAGTTTTTCTACAAATCCTGTTGATGGTTCCGACAATAGAAGCTAAAACCCTGTCCCCGACACCGTGGCCATATTGATCATTAACTACCTTGAAGTTATCAAGATCAATGTAGGCAATTGAAAAAGGATGATTATACCTGTTCAACCGGTTGATTTCAATTTGCAGAAGATCATAAAAGGAAAGTGAATTTGCTGCTCCGGTTAAAAAATCTCTCCGGGCTAATTCCTTTTCTCTTTCCATGGTTTTCTTAAGTGATATTAGCAGTATGGTTATTATCACGAAGTAAATTAAAGTTATCAGAAAATTCCAGATATGGAACAGATGATGACTGTATACTTGCCCTGAGGTTAAATCAGCATAAAACCAGACTAACAGGCTGATGGCGGAAATCACTAAACCAAATTTTTCATCAGCAAACCAGGTCACCAAGAAAATTGGAATTATATAAAATACGGAGAATCTGAATTCAAAACCGGTTAGATAATCAATTAAGCCGATAATCAGTACAATGATCAAACCTACTACAGTAACTAAAATTTTAGGAAACTTACCATCCATTGTTTGCATTTTTAAGTTTTAAAGGAATTATAACCTGGAAAACTGTTGATAAATACGGATAGATTTCTAATTAAGCTGCACAGAATTTATTATGGTCAGCACTTCATCTTCATCATAATTCGGTTTTTCCATATTTACGGTAATATTTTCCACCCCCCTGCTGGTGGAAAAACTGAAACTGGTACTTCTCCACTGTTTGCCAATTTTAGTGTTGGTTATATCTCTTAGAACATAGCAGCCTTCAACATATCCGTTGTTATATAAATATTTTTCTATTTCTTCAGCCTGAATATCCCCGCTGGAGATATAAACCATTGAAGAGCAGTACTGTTCATTTATTTCTGCAGGCGGATAGATTTGTTCAAACACTTTACCATAACTTCCTTCATAGCAGTTGGAGGTTGTCTTCTCCCAATCCTCCGGAAGGAAATACTGATAACTTCCATGAGTACTTTTTATCAGTTTAAATCCTTCGGGGATGGAAGTTTGTACATCGTTTTGTCCCCGGGGACCGGTGCAGGAAGAAAATAATACAGAAAATATAATTACAAAGTATATTTTATTTATCTTATTCCGGTTTTCTTTCATCTCATCCCCCTGGTTATCATTGTGCATAGGCAAAATATAATTCTTAATTATCTTCCTGATTTTCAATACGGACCGGATAGATTAAAGGCAGGGTAAGTTTCCACCGCAAAGCCGCCAATCTAATTGCCAATATCGCCAAAATAGCCACGGCTACAGTTAAGCCGGCAGGAATTTTCAAAAATATAAATAATGCATATAATATAGCTCCGATAAGACTGGCAGATGCATAAATTTCCCTTCGCAATATCAGGGGAACCTCACCGGACAGAACATCTCTGATAATACCTCCAGCCACCCCGGTTATTACTCCCATAACAATGCTGATCCCATACTGGTGGGTTGCCATAAATCCCTTCTGGAAGCCGATAACTGTAAACACGGAAAGACCTATGGCATCTGCATAAAGTAAAACAATTTTTTGTCTCTCCCAGTACCGGGCAGTCATAAATGTAATAAAAGCGGCAATAGCTGCAATTATCAGGTACTCCTTCTTCAAAATCCAAAATACAGGATACTCCCCCAGGATAATATCCCTTAATGTACCCCCTCCAATTGCGGTTACACAACCTAGCACCACTGCTCCGAATATATCCATTCTTTTTTTTCCTGCAGCCAGGGCTCCGGTTACTGCAAAAATTGCAGTTCCCGTAAAATCAGCTATTTCTATGACTAAAAACATAAAATACTCAAATTAAACAGATTTTTTCCTTCCCTATAAAACATGTAAGTAAATTATTAATCGGTTATATAAAAAACCGGTGAAAAACAGTGAGAGGAACTGCCTTTATGTTTATCCGGTTTAACTGCTTGAATTATTATATCGCTGTTAGATTCATCCGATCTAAGCTGTTCTGTTATAATTTTAAATCCCGCTGATTTAATTTCAGCTCTTATGTCATCAGGTAAACCAATATATCTCACTGCTAAATCATTGTAGTACACACACTTTGTTTGGTGATCATAATTTTCAATTTTTCCCGGCTTTACCGGACCGCACATAGTATCCACAATGAAAAGACCTCCCGGTTTAAGAACTCTGAATGCTTCTGATAGGAATTTGAACCGGTCTGTCCCGATAATACAGTGAAAGCAGTGACCATCCAGCACAATATCAAAACTGTTCTTATCCAGATCTTTTAAATCCAGAACATCCCTAACTTTAAAATCAACCAAGATATTTTCACTTCTTACTTTTTGTTCAGCCCAGCTGACTGCAGTAGGAGAGATATCTACTCCGGTAACCTCATAACCGCGCTGGGCAAGCCAGATGCTGATGTTTCCCGCTCCGCATCCCAACTCCAAGATCTTTCCGCTAGTGGGAGTTAAATCAGAATCTAATATTTCCCTCAGCTGTTGTTTGTGGCGCTGGTAAGCCTGTTCGGTTTCATCCCAACCTACTTTACCTTCTGCCAACAATTTTTTATACACATCATCATGTGCAAAGTAATCAGTTTTCATCTATTTTCATTTAAATTGATTTAATAATTTTAGTTTGAAATTTAAACAACTTTTCCCAGGATGTAAATGGATAAAATTAAATCAGTTCTAAAATTATTTTTACCAAATTTTAACTCAAGGATCTGAACATAAGAGATGCTTTAGCCAATCTCTGATACAAACTGATATGTTTTCTCAAAGGCAGCCATTCTATCAAGAATATGGCAATGGCTTCCCACAAGGAAACCCAGGCGGCAACGGTCAAACCCTGAATTAACACATTCATAACCACCGTTCGTTGTTCACCCAGAATCTTATTAACCCACACCGCGGCGAACAAGATAGCCAAGCCGATAACAAATAAAATTGCCGATCTTCTGAATTTATACAATAACTTCTGCTTTTCCCTAATTCCCAGATAGTTAAAGAAATTATAAACACTTTTCTTTATCCGGGACTGTTTACCTTCATCCGGAGATTGAGTTAAGGTAAATCTTATCACAAAAGGCAGTGAGCCAATTTCCTTTGCGCAGTCAATAAGATAATCCACCAAATCCTGATCAAGGTCTCTTCTCAGATAAGGAGCACTCTTATCAAAATTATTGTACAAATCCTCAATCCTGGATGCGGAAACATCAATAATTACTATTCCATCATCACTGCGTTCATATCTATTTAAAACTGCCTTTTTCATTATTTCATAATAATTAGTTTTTATTAATTATATATCTTTTCATTTCATCCAGGAGTATTTTTTTCTGGCGTGGAGAGTTAAGCTGGATTTTCTCTTGAGCAATTCTCTGTTCTGATGAAAAAGTATCAGTGTATTTTCTTTTCATCCGGGAGTATGAATAGACGATCCACCACAGGATGGAATTTTTACTGAAGAATGACTGCTGGAATGTTTCCCGGTTGCCTCCGAATAATTTTTCCTGAAAAAATATTCTTTTTAAAGTTCTAATAAATCCCTGCAGAAATATCCGAGGAAAACAATAATTCAGCCAGATAATCATGGTTGCCCTTTGCCAGGTTAAGTCTGATACTATGGAATAATTACCGTCAATTATCCAAGTTGAAGCGGAAACTTTTTGTTTTACTGTTTTGTAAAATTCTTCCCGGGGAGTCATCTTCCAGTTGGGCTTCCAAAATAGATGATCCAGTTCAATATGGGGTATATTCAGAATTGATGATAATTCTTCAGCCAGCTTGGTTTTACCTGAACAGCTAGTTCCTACTATTAAAATTCGCTTACAATCAAACTTGGATAAATTTACCGGAATCATTGATATTATTCTATAAAAAATCAGTTATCAATTATCTTGGACATATTAAGACTAAACACTTCATATCCAAGTTTTTCATACATTGCTATAGCCGGATGGTTATGGAAAAGAAAAAATGATCAGGAGTAGCAAGACCCTGTGGAAGAACTTCTTTTACTTTTTCATTTTTAATGGGAATAAAATATTTTTTATAATTATCGAATTCCTGTTGACTTATAGGAATTAATTTTACCATATTTAATTCTCCTTAATGAAATAAGTAATATTTATTTAATCATTATCCAGTTCTTTATCCATAATCAGGTTTTTAACTTTATATCCAAGTTTCTCATACATCGCCCGGGCGGAAGTATTATGTCCGAACACATGGAACATAATTTTATTTAATCCCAGTTCCCCTACTTTTTGTTCAAATTTCTTCATTGCCTCTAAACCATATCCTTTTCGCCGGAATTAGGGATAAATCTTAATGTCGTACAGAAAGGCTAACTTCCCTGCCTGTCTTTCCTCTATGGCAAACCACAATATTCCAAAAGTTTGCTCAGAGTCCTGGTTTTCAATTTTGAAAAAATAATGACCAGGGGTATTCAATCCTTTAGGGAGTAGTTTGTCAAAGGTCTCCCTGGCTATCTGCAGCGCATTATCCTCCGTCCAGTTTCCTGAACGGATATGCTCCTGAGCATAATCCTTTATGGATACATTGCAGTAATTCTCGAAATCCAGCTGATTCATGGGAATTAAATCAATCATAAAAATTCATCCTGTTAAAATTATTAAAAATCATTACAACTTTAAAAACTCTCTTATCCGGGCAAGTGATAAATCCCAATTCTGGTAGGAATTGTAAATTTTTGTTTTGGGAAAGGGAAATTGAGTGTATAAATTTTCACATATTATTTTCCATTCATCCATAAATGCCAATATTCCATCCAAACCAGTTAAATTACGGTCTTTCAGCCATTTTTGTGAATTGAAGGCATCATACACATGCTGAATCCAGGTGCCCCGGTTTCCTGCTTGACTCCATTCTTGTTCTTTTAAAGAAATCATCCTATCAATAAAATCCTGGTAATTTTCTATGACCAGATAAATGAGCACCGGACTTAATCTGTTAATCCTTTCAACAATTTGCTGATTGTATTGAAAAACCTGCTCAGCTGGATATCCGGCAGCAAACATCAGCATTGCCCCGGTCTGCCAAAAGCGGCTTTCCATAACCGTTATCACCTTGTTATTGTACATACTCCTGGAAAAATCTTCCCATTTATCCAGAATTTCAATTTTTTGGGTCAGGGACGATTTTACCACTTCTTTTAAGTTAAGATCATCTCCAATGGGAATGGGATGATCCGGCTGCCACTCCGTTAAACTCCGGCTTTTACAGCCAACGGCAGTAATTTCCTCAGCTAAAATTTGAGCAGTAGTAGTCTTGCCTGACCCCGGAGGTCCTTCCACTAGAATTAATTTCGTATCAATCATATAAATTTATAATTATAAAATTTTACAATTTTTATTCAATCTGCGTTTACTTAATTTTGTTAAAATATAAATTTGAACTAGGTTAACTTCAAAGGCGAAGTGCAATAGGGACATTTGATTGCATCTTTTGGAATTTCCATAAAACAAAATGAACATTGTTTAGTGGTTGGTTCAGCAGGAGCTTGTTCTTTTTTACGGTTTAACCTGTTTATGCTCCTGATCAGGAAAAATACACAAACCGCAATTATCAAAAAGCTGATTACTGTATTTACAAACATTCCGTAATTAATTGTAACTGCACCGGCAGCCTGGGCATCAGCTAAAGTGGTATAGGGGCCGGGAATTTCTCCAGCTTTTAAAATGACAAATAAATTTGAAAAATTAACATCTCCCAATAGAATACCTATAGGAGGCATAATAACATTATCAACCAAAGATTTAACTATGGTTCCAAATGCAGCGCCCATGATAATACCCACTGCCATGTCCACCACATTCCCCCTCAGCGCAAATTCTTTGAATTCTTTGAACATGTTCCCTCCAGATTTTATACCTTAATGTATAAAGTTACCTTTAATTATTATTAAAATTCTAGAGTAACTTTTTTGAACCTGAATAAACCTCCTCTACTTTAAGCACCGCTACTCCATGCCCTGCACGGTGAGGAGGGTACCATTTTTTCATGTCATCAAAATAATCACCTTGTTCATAATATTGGACATCACCTTTGATCTGATAAGTTCGGCGATTATCAGTTATAAAAAGAATTGAACCTTTACACCCCGATTGAATATTAATCAAGGTTTTAACAAAATGATTATTGGCAATTAAAATAGTATCCGGACTGAATTTAGAAATACAGGAAACATAAATTGTATTGGGGATTCCTTCCACACTGACCGTAGTAAAAACAGCCAGACCTTTCCGCTTTTCCCAATCATTGATAACTGCTGAGGGCAACTCAGACATAATATTCTGTTATCAGTGAGAAATTGGTTTTTCGGTGAACAAATAGTCCTTTAATTCCTTGCTAAAACTGGGATCTTTTCTGCGTATCCATTCTAAAACCATGGTTGCATGTTCCTTTTCCTCATCCCGGTTATGGGCAAGGATCCCCTTCAACTGTTCATCTTGGCAGACATCTACTCTCTGGTTATACCAATCAATTGCCTCCAATTCTTCAATCAATGACACTATCGCCCGGTGCATTTCTTTCACCGGTGCGGAAAGCTCTCCTACCTGTTCATGATAGCCTTCATGGGACATATTATCCTCCTCAGATTAGCTGATATAAATTACCGGAACAATCCGGTTGAACATTATTATTTTTTATGTTCGGTTATTTAATTTGTCTTTCAACACCATCTCCGAAACAGCTATTACCGGATGATGATAGCACTTAATTGAAAACTCCCCATTTCCCATATTTACTGCATGTTGAGGGCACCAGTGCATACAAGCCAAGCACCCCAGACAATGATCCAGCCAGCATGGAAAGTTGTCAATTAACCGGATATTGTCCCCGGGGCATATACATTCACAAATTCCGCATCCGTTGCAGTTTTCACTGACAGAAAATGCCAGGGACTCAGATCCTTTCATTATCACCTGCACTACCATATCTTTCACCACAGGTATCATTCTGATTATTTCCGTCCGGAATAAATCTTTTAAAATAAAGGCGGATTCAATCTTACCCTCTCTACGGTTATCAATGTAATCGCTGATAAAATCTAATTTGATCTTCCAGTTGTTGATCAGTTTTTCCAGATCATTATGGTTTATCCAGTTTGAATCAAAAACATTATGGGGCATGGCTGCGGCAAATCCTCCGGATAATGTCCCTCCGGAATATTTTATTTTTTTTGCAAAATATTTCAAACAATGAGAAGGAGTTATTCCGTAAGTACAAACTGCAAACAGGTATTTTTGCTGGATATTTTCAATTTTTTTGATTAAATCTTGAAAAACAGGAGGCGGTTTAAATGCATAAACCGGAAACACAAATCCTACAACTTCATCCTCAATTTCAATAACTTCTTCATCAACAGTATTTATCGCCGGAATTAAGCTGGCATTCAGCCTTTCCGCGATATCTTTCCCTACCGCTAAAGAATTCCCGGTACCTGAAAAATAATATATCTTCATTTAAATCTTGGTTAATAGAAAATTATCTTAAATAATTAAATTTATAAACTTTCCACAAATTTAATAATTTTTTCAATAGCTCGATCAGTAGTGTTCCAAGTGATCTTAAACTTATCTTCAATATCTTGGCGCAATTTCAACTGCATCTCAACTAATTTCTGCAGGGCTTTTTTAATTGATTCAAGAGTGGGCTGGGGAAATAATTCAATTTTGACCAGCTGATTTGAATATTCCTGAAGTTCCAACCTCCGGGAGGAAAAAGTTGAATATCCCCTTAACCGCACAGTCCATTTTTCAACAATATCTCTGATCATTGAAAATTCGCTGGCACAATTATAATACTCTCCCCGGTGAGTGTGAGAGTAAAGATAGAACATCCATGCCCAGAATTGTTCATCTTCATGAATATAACTGTCTTTGGTAATTGTTGATTTATCTGCTTCCGGCAGGGATTCCGACCATTTTTTTATAACACCATCTCTATCCCAAACCACCTCAAGTCCTTGATACCCGTATTGGGGCAAATCATCTTCAACGTACAAATTTATATCTGTTTTAATTTTAGGTTCAAAAAAGTAAATGATAAAATAAGGTTTGATATGATCTGCGTCAAAACGATGGAACCAGGGGCTTATAGCCCAATTTTTCCTCATCTGCCAGCACCCATCTCTACTCCGGGCATGTTCAAACAAAACACCTATATCCAAATCACTGTCCTCATCCATCTTGCCAGCGGCAGTACTGCCAGTTAAAAAACAGCCGTTAACTCCGGGAGTACTGTAAAAAAAATTCAGAACTTTGTTGATTACATCATCATGATCCTTCAGATTAACGGTTGATTTTATATTGAAATCTTTCATAAAATCATTAACTCTCGATTTTAAATACTATTGCCTTATTTTCCATGCTTTGTTTATTGCCAATACCGAAATTATTATGCCTGCAGCCAATAAAGGCATTAGTTTAGTGTGTTGATGGGTATCGTAAAAATTTACAAAATTAGCAAAAATCACCACTGCCCACATGATCAAATTTATCACTAAAATAACCAGAATATCATTGTCTTTAAATTTTTTTACAATGCTCTGCCAATCCATGAGTAACCACCTCTTCAATGGGTATTTTACTGAATAACCCTGATTAATCTTTATGGTAAACAAGGCCAGGGATAAGCTTTACGGAGTTTTTCATCCCCATAGCTTAATCCTTGCCCAACTAAGATGATTGAATCACTCAACGGTTTATCAAATCTCATAGTGTAATCATTCCATCTGGGGGTAGGTATTAGATCTAAAATAGAAATTACTTCAGTAAAACTAAGGTTTACTACAAACACTCCAAACAACTCATCTTCCAGCATACCATAAAATTGCCGGTCCCCTCTAATCCCATGGGCAAGAACAATATAACATTCAAACTCTCCCTGTTTCGGACAGACATCCAAAATAAGAACTTCATCTACATTTGGATTTAAATCATTAAAAATTCCAGTGATTTCAGATAGAACTGATAAGTGGATTTGTTTATCTTTTTGATAAGAACTTTGCTGTGCTGAATATATATCCTGGTTATGGAAACAGTTCAAAAATTGAGAATTTAAAAATAACCATATCACCAGAGATATTATTTTATTCATTTATACTTTCTTAATAATCAGGTTATTTGTAAAAAACAGTGATTGTTATTATGTACTCTTATCAATTGCTTTTTTTACAATATCCCCGGGAAGGGAACCTGCGCTAAGCAATGCTTGTCGAGTATTACTGCCAGCTTCTTTTCCAATTCTATCAGCAGCCTGTATTACTCCCATTACTGCAGAAGTAACCACATCTGAAGTATCTATTCCTATTTTTTTCCCGGCGATCATTGCACCTTCCACCGCAGCGACACTGTTCTTGGCAATATCTCCGCCCACTTCTGCGCCACCACTTACTGCCCCTTTAGTAATATTGCGAACTGCGCTTATGATATCAATACTGGTTTCCGAAACACCCTCTAGGGTAGCACTTACTGTATTTTTAACGACATCATTTGTTGAGGAAATTATGTTCGATGCGCCGGTTACTGCTCCTTGAGCTATTCCTGTAACTATATCATCAGTGGCCACCCCAATATCTCCGGCTTTACTTAAAATGCTGAGTGCTTGATCCTTAATAGAAGAATTAAGTGATGTTACTTTGTCTCCTGCATTTTGTAAGCTATCGGCAATAGCATCTCTCACTTCACCGATAATTTTGTTTAACATAATAATCCTCCTTGTTTTATAAAATACTGAAATAATAATATTTTGCGCTAAAATATTATTATCTCATTTATTCGCGTATATATCTACAAATAATATTATTATTTAAACTATCTTCATCTAAATAATTAATTATTATGTTCACCAAATTCCAATGTAATCATAATTTATAATAAATCCACTTTCGGGATCTGAAAAATCAAATTTCCAAATCAAATCATAATTATTCAAATTTTCTACCGTACAAAGAGTAATACAACGGTCCCCTGGAATAATCAATCTCGCTTTACCAAAATATCTCCCCAAACCATCTAAATACCACAATTTCCACCGTTCTGTATCCAGTAAAAACGGCTGGGGCGAACCATCCAGAAAAATCAATTGATAAGGGGTTTCTGGCACAACCACCGCAGTCAGAGAACCTTCTTCCCTAATTTGATGAACTATCAGCCTATAATCCTTTTGTTCCGGGGTGTAATGCCAGAATTCAAGAATTTCAATTTCAGTTGATCTATAATTTTCAGTCTCAACATTTCCCTGAACTTCAACTATCCCTTCTTCTACAGCGGCGTAGGGAGAGAAAATTTCCTCTCTTTCCATCTGTTCTGAGTATCCCCGGCAGGTTGAAAATATTTCAAAAACAATCAGTAATATTAATAAAAATATCCTATAAAATTTTTTCATTCCCCCTCCCTAAAAGAAAAATTAACTATTTATTCTTCACCAGCTTTATCATGTACTGCATAGATTTATTATCTACAAGATTATCTTCTATCCAAATATTATCATTATAAATACCTTTTAAATTTAAACCGGTTTCCGCCAAAAGTGTTTTTAAATCCTCAGGTTTATAACAGCGCAAAGACTGGCACACTGAATTTTCCGGAAAATTCCTTAGCCACCATCGGTCCAACATTCTGTTGTTCTGATAATCATAATCATATCTTCTATTTACTTTACCGAACTTCATTGTTTTGCCCACTGTTTTTTTCCAGTAACCAGGATTGTAAATTTCGATAAGGGCAAATCCATCCTCCTTCAGCCAATCAGCAATCCTGTTTAGTAATCTTATCTGATCATCATCTGATCCGATGCCGAAGCCGTCCCAGTAGCAAATGATATCAAACTTTTTTTCCAGATTAATTTCATAGAAATCATCCTGCAATACTTCAATTTTTCCAGGTGCTGAATTTGAGGTAAATTTACAGGCAATTCCGGCAAGCTGGGGAATTAATTCCACTGCAGTAACTGAATACCCTAACTCTGCCAGAGCAGCAGCATTTTGTCCACCCCCTGCCCCCAGCTCCAGTATATCTCCCAATTTTCCCTGTGCAGTATTTTTTACCAGTTCTGCATTTTTCCGGTGATATTCAGTTATCCCCCCCCCATAAACATTTGCCCATTCCTGCTGTTTTAGATAAAATTCTTTAACCCAGTACATATTTAAACTGCTATTAATTTTTTTCGAATATTTTTATTTCCGGAATTGAGGTAAATTTTGCTATTTCTCATATCCGGATATTTTTCCAGTTATCTCCTCCAGAATAATTTTTATCACTGTTACTTTTTTCAATCCATCTTCAGGGATATTGAAAGATTTTCCGGTATATTTTTTCAGCATAATATCCAAGGCGATCTTTTTTTCATGGAGATCTTTTAATAACAAAGCTTTTCCAAATCCGATGACACTTCGGTAGTTCATTTCAAAACTGCAGGCCCTTTCCGACATTACCAGCTGAGTATCGATATCAAATTCCACACAGACCTTAGGATTGGATTTTAATACATCAATCTTTTTACCCTGATCCGCACAGTGAAAATATACAACCTTGTTTTCGTAGCCAAAGCAAAGGGGCACCACATAGGGCTGATTATCTTTGACCATAGCTACTCGGCAAACCTGGGCGGAATTTATAATTTCTTCAATTGCATTAAAATCTTCAACCTGTTTATCTTCTCTCCTCATAAAATCACCCTCTTTTTCAACTTTTTTACCAGCCGGGCTGCTTTAAGGACTTTACATAAAATATCTGAACATAAGGTTTGAACAGTAACTCTAAAACGCGGTTAAGTGAAATGGAGTCCTCAGGATTTCCAGAGCAAGTAATCAGCACCCCCAGGGGATTTCCCTCCAGGAAAATCAAATATTCATTCAACAACTCATTTAACTCTTCCATGGTCATTTCCCCTTCTCTCAGAAAGCTTTTGTACACAGTTATGTGATCTGATTCGGTGATGTGGACACAAAATCCCAAATATGGATTTTCCCAACCCTCCATCATATCAGTGGAAGCCATTTCATAGATTTCATGCTTATGAATTTCCGCTTGTTTGAAACTGTAGGTACCGGAGTTTGGACGGGGCAGCTCGACAATAGTTTGAGTGTTTGCCCTAAATGTCCAAATAATGATGATTAGAAAAATAGAAAAATTAATTTTAACATTCATTTTTACCCCCTTCTGCATTGAAAAAAACAATCATTTGTTTGAATTATTCCCCAGATTGTTTGTTTTTTCATTTATTATTTTTGTGCGGATAGTGCTTTTGTTTAAAGCCAGAGTCTGCATATCTTTCACATCATCAGTTTCATCAACAATTTCAGATCCGATAAGGGTTTCAAATAAATCTTCCAGGGTAACCAATCCCCTGGTTCCTCCGTACTCATCAACCACATTGGCAATATGCTGATCACTTTGGAGAAGTTTTTCCAACAACCTGATTAAATTCAGTGATTCCGGAATTACCAGAATATCTCTTTTAATTTCAGAGAGTTTTACCTCTCCTTTTCCTTTTGCTTCATAAATTAAAACTTCATTTTTAAGGACAAATCCGGTTAAATCATCAATATCGGTTGTGTACACAGGCAATCTGGAAAAAGGACTTCGGGAAACTTCCTCCACCACCTGGGAAATCTTCAAATTCTCGGGCAAAGCAGAAATCACCGTACGGGGAGTCATAATGTCTGTAATTTTTCTGTATTCAAACCTGAATAAGTTCCTTATGATTCGTGATTCTTTTATTCTGAGATGACCAGTTTTTTCACCCAGTTTAGTCATCGCCACAAACTCCTCCCTGGAAA
>LKUE01000375.1 GCA_001412365.1 Desulfuromonas sp. SDB
GAAGCAGAAGATTTTGTTGTGGAAAAAAGGGGCAAAAACTATAGAGTAAAGGATTTTGAAAAATATCTGGTTGAAGTTTAATTGCTTATGTTTTATTTAAAATAATGAGTATTATTGTAGTAAAAAATGTCACAAAGTCATGCACCGTCCCCAATTTTTTACATTATTGAGGTGATTTTGTGGATAGCTTCCTGGGGATTACGGGCGAAAACTCGTATCATCGCTTCTTTGCCCCAAAATCCCCGGTCCCAGATTAAATCAGGAGGAGAAATTAAATCTTTAATAACTTGTTTAACTCCCCATTTCAAGGAACTTCCCTCTACCCTTTGAAAATCTTCCGGTTCATCAGGTCTATTTAACTCAATTACCAGGTAATTTTCCTGTTTAGCCTTTTTTATTAAGTGTTCAGAATAGGCAATGTTAACACAACACCTTATATGGGGGAATTTTTCGCACATGGACAGAATCATCCTGGCAGTATGGGATGATTGCCCCATCTTAGGTTCACTGCACCAAAAACCCCGGTCCTCCACTAATCTCATCCTTCCGGGTATATTGGCAACTTCTTGTTCAGTCAGCGCTCCGGGAAGGGCATAGCTAATATTTAAACCTACCTCCGGAGTTATTTTATCCGCCAAATCAGCTAATTTATTCATAACCTGTCTCAGTTGATCACAGATATCTCTTATCAGCCATGATGAGGATAGTTTATAACTTTCCACCGATTGTTCGGATTCAGAAATTATATTATAAATAAACTCAGCAGCGCTTCTCACCGCTTCATCAGGATCGTAACCGTACCCCAGAAAAGCAGAAAATGCGGTGGAAAAAGCACATCCGGTTCCGTGATAATCGCCGGGCAACCGGGGAGCTGAATAAACCTGCTTGTCCCCAATAAAGATGGGTATATTATCTTCTCTGATATGACCTCCGGTTATCACCATATTTTCTCTTATTCCTAAAATTTCAGCCTCTTCATGGTTAACTACCACCCAATCTGCGTAGTTAAGATGTTTTACTGCCTGGGATGGATTTAAAAAGGGATAACCGGATGATGAGGACAGCACCGGATTCCATACGGTGAGGATATCCGGATAAATTTCAGACAATATTTCCAGAAGCTGGGGATTTGCAATGCCCAACTTTATCACCTGGGGCGGGGGAAGGGCGATTATTTCTGTTTTTATCAGGTCAACATCCCGGTATTCAACTGCTTTTACTTCCTGCTCATTTTGCACGGTGAAAGCAGAAACCACTCCCCGGGGTTTATACCTCAATCCTGAGGAAATCATCACATCCTGAAGCAATCCCGCTCCACCTGAAGGATCTAAACCCGATATAATCAACATGTCCATAACCAGAATTTACCCCTTGGTTATTTCTTCCACAATTTTAATTGCACAAAACGGTCCGCACATCGAACAACCTTCCTGGTCATAAGGTCTTCTCTGCTGATACTGTTTAAGTTTTTCACCTTTATCCAAGGCATACTTCGCCTGTTCTTCCCAGTCAAATTTTTTTCTGGCTAAAGCCATCTTATATTCCCGTTGAAAGGCTTTACCCTTGAATTTTGCAGCCCGGGAAGCATTTACCGCTTGAGCGGCGATTTTTGAAACAATAAGACCCTGCTTAACATCTTCCACCGTAGGCAGACTCACATGCTCGGCTGGGGTTACATAACATAGAAAATCAGTTCCATGCATGGCAGCAATTGCTCCTCCTATTGCAGAGACAATGTGGTCATAACCGGGGGCGCAATCAGTAACCAGTGGACCCAGAACAAAGAAGGGGGCATTTTCGGTGATTTTTTTTGCCAGTTTTACATTCATCTCCACTTGATCAATGGGCAGATGACCCGGTCCTTCCACCATCACCTGAACTCCCGCCTGACGGGATCTTTCCACCAATTCTCCCATCACAAATAATTCTTCTAACTGCAGATCATCGGTTCCATCAGCCACTGCTCCCGGTCTCATTCCATCTCCCAAACTTAAAGTTATGTCGTATTCCTGGGCAATGGACAAGATCTCATCGAAATGACTGTAAAAAGGATTTTCCAGATTATTTTTAATCATCCATCCTGCAACTATTGCCCCCCCCCTGCTCACCACCTTTAATATACGTTTTGTTTTTCTTATTTTTTCCACCACCGGTTTGGTTACCCCTACATGAATAGTCATGAAATCAATCCCATCTTCAGCATGATCTTTGAACATCTGGATAAAATCTTTCTCTGAAAAATCAATAACTCTCTTTTTATCCTGGTAGGCTTTTACCGCTGCATCGTAGATGGGCACTGATCCCACCGGAACCGGACTCATTTCTACAATTTTCCTCCTCATCCCCCTCAGATCACCCCAAGTTGATAAAATCATTATGGCATCGGTATCGTAGTCAAATGCAGTTTTCGCTTTATCCAACTCTTCCTGAAAATCATCGTAATCTTTGGAAGTGCCGATGTTCACATTAACTTTGACCGAACATCCATCGCCGATGGCTTGGGGGCATTTCATCTTATGATTTTTGTTATGGGGCAAAACAATTCTACCTTCAGCAATGCCTTCCCTGATAATTTCAGCATTAACTTCTTCCTGGCGGGAGACATATTCCATGGCAGGAGTAACAATTTTATGTTTAGCCTGTTTCATCTGGGTCATGATGACCTCCAGGTTTGTTTAATTAAATTTGCAATTTTAATACCTGATTTAATCATCCCTCCGAAGATCGGTCCCATCCGGGGACCTCCTTTCGCTGCGGTAGCAGCCATTCCGGAAACGTACAAGCCCGGATAAAGCTGACCGGTAGCTTCCACTACAAATTTTTCAGCCACATCAGCATTCATTGGAAATTCCTGGGAAATTTCCACTAAACCCCTTCTGGCAAGCTTTTCCACTCCATCCGCAGGATGACCGGTACTGTCCACCACTGCTTTGGCTTCAAAGGTCAATGGATCAATGGGTATTTTATTTTTGATCACATCATTCCAATTAATCACCACCCCTCTGACCATATCATCAACTACCAGCAAATCTTCAACTCCAATATTATTGAATATCTTCACTCCAACCTCGGTAGCATGATACAGCAAAGCTGAGGAAAAATGAACTGAATCCACTGAAATTAAATTATCGGGGTGCAGTTTAAACTTTATGGACATCTGATTTAGAAAATCTTGTAAATCATCAGGGAGAACCAGTTGATTGAACATCATCCCCCCTCCCCAAATACCTCCTCCCGGCTGATTCCTTTTTTCAAATACGGTTACTTTAAAATTATCCTGGGCTAAAAGATAAGATGCTACTAATCCGCTGGGTCCAGCCCCGATGATGATAACATCACTGGATACTCTATCCTGAATGTCTTTATAAAATTCAGCGATAATGTGATTGGTTATGTTTATATCTTTCAAAAACTTCCTCCTCATCAATTAGTACTGAAGATAAAAATTAACTTGTTTACTATAAAAAGATCAATTAAAAAACTTTAATCAACCGTATAAATCAAGCTGATGCTGATCGTAAAGATTACGGTAAACCCCCTCCAGATCATAAAGCTGCTGATGGGAGCCGCTTTCCACAATCTTTCCATTTTCGACAACTAATATCCGGTTCACATTTTTGATAGTGGACAGGCGGTGGGCTACTACAAAAGCAGTTCTCCCCTTTAACAATCTTTCAATGGATTCCTGAACTTTTCTTTCAGCATCAGAATCCAGTGAACTGGTAGCTTCATCAAATATTAGTATTTGGGGATTCTGGAGAATTGCCCTGGCGATAGCCAACCTCTGTCTTTGCCCCCCGGATACTCTAGTGCCCCTTTCCCCCACCACTGTCTGATATCCCCGGGGAAAATCAACAATGAATTCATGTGCATTAGCAGCTTTAGCTGCCTGGATAATATCCTCTTGCTTGGCTAAAGGGTCACCGTAGCAGATATTATTTTCCACAGTGTCATAAAAAAGTAAAATTTCCTGGGTCACCGAACCAATTATCTTTCTAAGAGAAGAAAGGGTTATATTTCTGATATCGTGACCATCAATTAAAATTTTTCCACTATCCGGATCATAAAATCTCATCAATAAATCCAATACGGTAGTTTTACCCACACCGCTTTTTCCAACCAGGGCAACTGTTTCTCCTTTGGTTACTTTAAAACTCATCCCCGAAAGGATTTCGTAACCTTGATCATAAGAGAAATAGATATCCTTAAATTCTATGCATTCCCTGAATTCCTCTAATTCAATTGCCTCTTTTTGATCCACAATACAGGGAGGTGTGTCTAAAATAGTGTAAACTCGCTCCAAGCCGACTAAAGCCCCCTGCAGTTCGTTCCACTTGTTAACCACCTGTTTTACCGGATGCATCATGGACAGAACTGCTCCCAAGTACACGAAAAATGAAGCGGGGGTAAAACCGGAAATGCTGTCAATTACCATTTTACCCCCTATCCACAGCAAAACCAGAGCTAAACCCATATTTATAAAATCACTGAGGGGACGGGCTAATGCTTCCACTATTTTTCTTTTGAAATTTGCCTTTTTTAAAATATAGGTTAATTTAGAAAAATCCTTTTTCTCCTGATCAAAGGCATCAAAAGCTATCACCACTTTAATATTGGTTCCGATTTCCTGAACCTTGGAACTTACTAAAGCCCAAGTCTCCTGACTTTTTCCAACATATTTTTTTATCCTCCTGGTCATCCAGCGGG
>LKUE01000376.1 GCA_001412365.1 Desulfuromonas sp. SDB
GAAATAAGAAATAAACCAGAATCAACAATATTATTAAAATTATCAACTCCATTCCAAGTAATCTGATATTTACCTTCGATTTTATAATCATCTAACAAAGTCTTTATCTTTTGACCTTTAAGGTTAAAAACACTTACTTCAATTTGACTTGGAGAAGAAATCGAATACGAAATCACTGTAGTGGGATTGAAAGGATTAGGATAATTTTCTAACTCAAAAAAATCAGTTGAAGGAGTTAAACTACAATCGATATCTGTGATTGATTCATTCAGCTCAACTACTCTTATGTTATCATCATCATTTGCTACAACAACAGGATTTGAATCATTACTATAAGTAAAATCCTCTATCTCTAATGGATATGAACAAATCTCTGAAAATCCTGAATATGGATTTACCCTTTTAAGACAATTACTCATACCCCAAAAAGTTTGATTAGGAAACATCTGAATATCTTTCAACCAGAAATCCATATGAGTTGTACTTAAGAAATCACCTTCTAAACTGAATTTGTGAACATAAGATCGATTTAATAAATAATAATAATAATTAGACTCAATCAATTTTGTGGGATGATAAGTATCACCTTCCTCTCCCGTAAGAACATCTTCATGCCAAAGTGAATTTCCCTGATAGTCAAAAGCTTCAATAAACGATTGTTTAGACCAATCAGGTCCCCAACCTGAAACACCACTCCCACCTATCAAAAAATAATCATCATAAATCAATGTACCAGAAAACAAACCTGAATCATTAGGAGCATTACCCCATTCATCCCAGACAAAATTACCAAATTGATTGAGCAGATAAATATGAGGAAAACTATCATCAACAGAAACAATAATTTGATCGTTTTGTGAAATAGTAAGATCAATTGGATTATTAAAAATTGGATTTTCATATTCCCATACAAGATTGCCCATAAAATCAAATTTCATAATGGAAGAATTTGAGCCGACAATGAAATATGAATTATAGTTATTATCGAAAAGGAAATCACTTGAGTTAACTATTTTATCACACTCAATTTCCATAATCAATTCACCGTAATAAGATACTAAAAAAATCGAAGGCCT
>LKUE01000377.1 GCA_001412365.1 Desulfuromonas sp. SDB
TTTTAAAAAATAATTTCTTACAAAGTTGGAGGTATCTATTCAAATATCTGTCTGCCTGTTTTATATCATTCAACATCATATAGCTATATCCTAAATTTCCGGTTTCAATTGCAATATCTACTTTGTTGTTTAATTTTTCAGCAATGGCAAGATCTTTAAGTTGATAAAAAACAGCCTTACTGAAATTATCCTGCTGAAAGTATAAGCCGGCCATGTTGTTATAATAATATCCCAGTGCTTCTGATTTTTTGTCAGATAATTTGTTACATTGCTGTAGTTGTTTATTGAAAAATTTCTCAGCTTCCTGAAAATTTCTTTGGTATAACTCAATTTCACCAAGACAACCGGTTATAACTGATTGTTTGTACAAATTATGAATTTTATTATATAAATATTGGGCCGTCTGAAAATTTTTAAATGCAGAATTATAATCTCCGTCTAATTTACCTTGCTCTCCTAAATAATTATAACCATCAGCCTGATATCCGATATGGTTACAGGTGGAGGCAAGTTTCAAAAGTTGTTGAGTTAAGTCTTTAACCTGTTTGTATTTACCCAGATACATTTCGACACTGACCAGATAATGTAAAACCTCTAATACATCTTCAATTTTAAAATCAGAACAAAGATTTTGTTTAAATAGTTTATAATATTTTTCAAGATAGACTTCAGCATTTTTAAAGTCATAGTTATTATGGGCATAAATTCCCGCTGATTTCAAATAATACCTGTATTTTTCAATTGTTTCGGATTGTCGGTAGTGTTCAACTAAATCATAAAGGTAATTATTGATAACATCAGAACCGGACGCTTCTATTTCTTCAGCTATTTTTAAGTGTAAAATCTTTCGATTGTTCTTTAAAATTAAACTATAAATCACATTTCTGGTTATATTATGAACAAAATAATAAATTGATCTGTCGGTGGTGTGAAAAAATTCCAGTTCAACTAATTTTTCTAAAGTATTTTGTAGAGATTGAATTGGGTCAATTTTATTTATAATCTCGGTTATCAACTCATATCTGAATTCAGATCCGAAAACTGAAGCAATTTGCAGTACCAGCTTGCTTTTTTCATCTAAGTTGTCGTAACGGGAAGTAATTAATCCCTTGATTGAACGGGGAATTTCCATATCTTCAAATTTTTGTTTATCTTTACTTTCGGTATAAAGATAAAAAAATTCAACAACGAACAGAGGTATTCCTTTTGATTTGTGAAACAATGATTTTTTTTGAGAGTTAGTAAATTTTTTTTCAGAATCAAGTGATTCAATCAGTTTTAAAGTTGTTGAGTAATCAAAAGGTTTTAAATCCATGGTCAACTGAAACGGTTTATTTAAATATCCTCCCCGGTTAACCGGGGTCTGGGATGAAAGTATTAGCAATAAATTGTATTTCACCGGATTATCATCGTAGGCAATAAATTCAGCCAAATAATCAAAGAACTTTTTAGATAATTCATCTAACTCTTGGTAATTATCTAATATAATAACTGCAGGTAATTCATTTTTACCGGCTACACACAGTAGAATTAAGTCTTTAACTGTGGAAAATAATGACAGCCGATCATTATCAGAGGATTTTACCTGATCAGTCAACTGTTGACCTCTGAACAAGTTTATAATATTTTCAATGTCAATATTCATTGAAGTATGTTGATGAACATCTGATTTCAAAGTATTGATTTTAAACATAATTTGTTTTTTTATCTCAACTCCGGATGAGTTATCCTGGATATCAAAAATAGTTCTGAGAAAAGCTTTTAAACTTGAATAAGGAGTGGGATATTGAAATTGAGAAGTAAGTTTATATATAAAAGAATTGTTTTTATTGCTGATAAATTCATCTATTAATCTGGTTTTTCCTATTCCTGCTGAACCGGCAATAAACACCAATGGTTTAGCCTGAGATGATTTTTCTTTAAAATATTGATAGTTTTCATTTAGTTCTGATAATTCAGATTTTCTTCCCACAAATAAACTTCTGTTCAGGGGTAAATTAGATCTCAGCCTTTGTTTTACCAGGAATGTATTAACTGGTTTGGAAAATCCCTTTACTGGAATTAATCCATGTAATTCAAAACTGAACTTGTTTTTAACAATGTCAACACAACTTTCAGGAAGCATAATTCTATTTAACGGCGCGTTTGATTCCATCCGGGAGGCAAGATTTACCGCGCTGCCGTAAACCGTGAAATCCCCTTCTCTTTTTTCTCCAATTTTACCAGTGGTTACCAGTCCAGTATTGATGCCGATTCTAATATCTAAGTGGAAATGGTGATTTATATTTTCAATAATGCGGTTAATATTTTTAAGATTTTCCAGCATCTTCAGGGCGCAGAGAATTGATCTTTCGGTGTCGTTAGCTGTTGCTTTTTTAGCTCCGAATAGAGCCATGATTAAATCACCTTCGTATTTATCCACATAACCGCCGTATTTTTTTACCGATTGGGTAAATATGAGCATGGTCTTATCCAGTAAAATTTTCAATTGCTCGGGATCTAAATTTTCAGAGAGATTGGTGAAACCTTTTATATCAGCAAATAATACAGTTACTTCTCTTCTTTCCCCTTCATAAAGCCGGATCTTCTGTGTATTTTTTTCCAGACTGGAATTATTAATAAGATTATCTAATTCTTTAAACATATAATAGAATTTCCGGAATAATTAACTTAATATTATTAATTTTAAAAAAATTGACTGAATACAATAATACAATTAAACTCAAAATTTTATAATTATGAACCAGACTTTAGAACAATATTTTTCTAATTACCGAAAAAACATAATTGGTTTAAATTATAAATTTAAAACTCCTTTTGGTTCAAAGCAAATACTTTATGCGGATTGGGCTGCCAGCGGAAGGTTATACCGGCCCATTGAACAGAAATTAATTGATGATTTCGGTCCCTTTGTAGCCAATACCCATACTGAAACTACAGTTACCGGAACTTTGATGACCAGGGCTTATCATTACGCTCAAAAGTTCATTAAAGAACATGTCAATGCAGGTCCGGATGACCGGATTATAAATTTCGGATCGGGAATGACCGGTGTGGTTTCTAAATTTCAGAGAATTCTGGGATTGAAGTTATGCGATAAATTTTACCGGTATATCAATATTCCGGAATCGGATAGACCGGTGGTTTTCTTAACCCATATGGAGCACCATTCCAACCAAACTACCTGGCTGGAGACAATATGTGACGTGGAAATTATAAATGCTGATAACCAAGGTCTGCCCGATTTAAATCACTTTGAACATCTATGTAATAAATATAACAACCGGAAATTAAAAATTGCTTCAGTTACCGCTTGTTCAAATGTGACCGGTATTCAAAATGATATATATTCAATTGCGGAAATCATTCACCGCTATCAGGGATTGTGTTTTGTGGATTATGCCTGTTCCGCTCCTTATGTGGCTATTGATATGCACCCCCAAAATTCAAAACAGTGCTTGGACGCGGTATTTTTCTCTCCCCATAAATTTTTAGGAGGACCTGGCTCGGCAGGAATATTGATTTTCAACCGTCAATTATATGACCGCGAAATTCCAGATCAACCGGGAGGAGGGACAGTCGCCTGGACTAATCCCTGGGGGCAGCACAAATTCTTTGACGACATTGAAATTCGAGAGGATGGAGGTACTCCTGCTTTCCTTCAGACGATCAAGGCATCTTTAGCGGTTAAACTGAAAGAGCAGATGGGTATTGATAATATATTAAAGCGGGAGCATTACCTGGTCGAAAAATTATTTAAAGCACTAAGTTCAATAGATCAGATTACTATTCTTCAACAGAATCTTCCTAACAGGCTGGGAGTGATATCTTTTAATATCAGAGGACTGCATTATAATTTAGGAGTAAAGCTGTTAAATGATCTCTATGGGATCCAATCCCGGGGAGGATGTTCTTGCGCGGGAACCTATGGACATTATCTTTTAGGTCTGGATAAAAAGAAATCCCAGAAATTTACCGAAAAAATAAATAACGGAGATCTATCATTGAAACCCGGCTGGATCAGAGTTTCCCTTCATCCTACCATCACTGACCAGGAGGTTGATTTTATATTGGATGCAGTTGAAAATATTGCCAGAAATTACCATAAATATCAGAGTGAATACAGTTATAGTTCTGCCACCAATGAGTACACTCATATAAATTTCAAACCAGAGGATACCGATAAAATTATAAACCGCTGGTTTAGGTAATAAAATCCGTTTATCTGACATGGTCAAAGATATATCCACCATTAACTCAAGCCTGGTGTTCACCTCAGCCAACTCAGCTTTTCAGTTGAGTAATTTGAAGACGATGCTTAGAAGCTTAAGGTCTTTTGGCGGAGAAATTTCAAAAATTCCAGTTATCATTTTTGTTCCCGAAAATTCTTTACCAGACGAAATATATGAAAATTTTACCCCGGTAAAGGTGTTTAAAATTGAACCGGCTAATTTTAAGTTCTTCTTTCAGTTAAAAGTCAAGGCGGCAGCTCAATCTGAAAAATTATGCGGAAAGGATTCTGGCAGTTTAATTTGGCTGAGTTCCAACTGTTTAATTTTAAAACCTCCTCTGGATTTTATTTTAGACAATCAATTCCATGCTGCCTTCCGTCCTGTTCATATAAAAAACATCGGTTTGTCTTCCTCTCAACCAGTGGATGGTTTTTGGAATGAAATATATAGGCGGGTAGGGGTTAGTGAAATTGGATATGAAGTTACTTCCCTGCTGGGAAATGAAAATCTTAGACCTTATTTTAACACTCACTGGTTTAGTATTAATTCCAAGTTGGGGATTTTAAACAAATGGGAACAAATTTTTGTTGAATTGATAAATGATAATATATTCATTGAAAATCACTGCAATGATCAGCAACATCAAATATTTCTTCATCAGGCGATATTAAGTGCATTGATAACTAAATATATTCCCCGAGAAAAGCTCAGGATTTTAGATGCCGGCTACAGCTATCCCTTGCATTTTCAAGATAAGTTAAAAACTCATGATTTATTTAAAAGCCTGGAAGAGATGGTTTGACCGGTATATGAGGGAAAATTTCATTATCCAGATTCATTATCTGGAATTCAGGTAAATACTGAATTAAATAAATGGTTTCAAAATATTATGAATTGATGGCTTTCTAGGAGGTAGAGATATGTTGAATAAATTAAATTTAATTACTGCATTACTTATTCATTTATCGGTGAATATTTTCAGTCAAGCAGGAGACCAGCGGTACAATCAAGCGTTAGATGCTGAAAACAATTGTCAATACACTGCTGCAATTAATTTATACACTCAAGCCAGAGAGTTATACCAGGAAGAAAACAATCTGATTAAAGCAAATCAGTGCAGATATAATATTTTTCATATTAACCGCCTCACTGTTGAATTTCCATACAGTGAAAATCAAATGTTGACTATGCTGAGACAGGAATTTCCACAAACTTCTGATTATCAATTGCATGAGTGGATGGAGATGAATGATGTGGAACGGATATATTTTGACAATCAATGGCATTATTATGAGGATTTTATAAAAAACATCTATTACCGCAATCTGGAATTGATCCAAGCAAAAAAAGTTAATGATCCCTTT
>LKUE01000378.1 GCA_001412365.1 Desulfuromonas sp. SDB
CCCTGCCAGGAACACTAATGGACACTAATCCCAACCCACCACCGGTGGGGATAGAATACGGATTTAGGCGCGGATTATTATCCGCGCCGTTGAAGGAAGGGAGATATTCAGATATTACAATCGGGCTAGGAGGTCGATTAATAATCTGGATAACTCACATTAAATGGTATTATGTAGGCAGCTGAATAGTATGCCGCGGAATCATCATGCAGGGTATTGAAATCTATAATATCAAAAGCCAGATGTACATGATCAGGCATGTTGCTATCCAGGATAATATCATCTCTGGAATAAACACCCGGGTTCAGGGTATCCGGCATGAGATAGCTGCGGCGGTGATAATCTTTCCAGGAAATATGAACAAATGCATCCACTGAATCTCCATGAGTGTACATGGTTATAGATATATTCTCTCCCTGATTTAGGGTCATTAAGCCATTTAAGCTGTCGTCATGGATATTGTAATAAATATCAAAATTATCTACATGGTAGGTAGTATCTGAAGTCTGGATTATTAAACTGTCAATGTAATGATTTCCCCCGGGAGTAGCAATTTTTCCAGGCTTTATACCCCGCAGTCTCCAGCCATTATAAGCTGAATTTGCATCTTGTACCCGGACAAACATCGCCTCTCTGGTGAAATCGTCAACGAAATTTTTTATTACTGAATCAATGTGATTTTGTTTGAAATAAAAAATCTTAAAATCACCCATCCCGGTGAAGGATACAGTAATGTAGGCAGTATCTCCATTTATCTGTATTATGATGTCTTTTTGAAAGCCATCTAAAGGATGTCTATACCAGTGGATAGGTAATATGGGAGCAAAGCAGGCAGATTTACCTGCGGTATCCGGCTGACTGTAATGAGTGGCTTCACTTAACAGAGTCATGTACTCACTGTTGATTAAATTTCTTATGGCATCTTCGTCGGAAACTGATCCGGGATCAGTGGGAGAAGAGGATTTACTGGTGCAGCCGATTGAAATCACCATTACCGCTAGAACTACTGAGATAAAGATTTGATTTAACATCTCTCGGTATTTCATCAGAACCTCCTTTTGATATTTATATGTTTAGACTGGAATGATGTTCTGATGGTTTAATTGTTTTTTTGATTTTTTTATAAACACGGGCACCAATAAGCAATTATCAATTAATCCCAACCCGACCCAACACGGAGCACGCCACCCAACCCCGGAATGATTTACCACTAAT
>LKUE01000379.1 GCA_001412365.1 Desulfuromonas sp. SDB
TAAATTCTCTGGTTTATAAAAAAGACAGTTTATCCGGTAAAAAAAGTAAAGTTATTCATGATGACATTCACCTGCCCTTTATTGACCAGGACACCACTGACCGTAATCGAACTGCCCCTATTGCCTTTACCGGCAATAAATTTGAGTTCAGATCACCGGGAGGATCTCAGTCTATATCTCTTCCCCTGGTATTCTTAAATACATTAACTGCTTACGGTCTGGATATCATGTTAAATGAATTAGAAAAGTCAAAGCGTACCAAGAAACAATTAACTGAGTCTGTTTGGAGGTTGGTCAGAGAATCTGTAAAAAAGATAAAGCGGATCAGATATGAGGGGAACGCTTATTCACAACATTGGCTTGATTTATCCAAGCAGAGAAAATTAGAGGATTTAAAAGATCCCTGTATCGCCTGTAACTATCTGACTGATGAAAATACTTTTAATCTTGTAGAACAATTCAAAGTTTTTTCCAAGGAAGAACTGTATTCTCTTCAGGAAATTAAATTTGAAATGTACTACCGCAAAATAATTACCCAGGCAAATCTTATGCTGGATATGATCAAGACCGGTGTTTATCCGGCATTGGTGAAGCAGGCTAATCTGGAACAAAATATAAATAGAGGGATCTGTTCCCGGGAAAGATATGAGAAGCTGTTTAAATTCACTGAAATTTTACTGATAAATGTTGACCGATTGGAATTGACGGTTAATAAAATCAGCCAATATGATAGTATAATAAAAAAAGCTAAATTTGCTTCACAGGAGATAAGACCGGAAATGGAAAAACTCAGAGAAGTAGCTGATCAGGTAGAAGTGCTGGTAGATGCGGAAATATGGCCCTTCCCCCGCTACCGTGATTTATTTTTAACCCATAGTTATTGAGGAGTTTATATTGGATATAAATAATAAAAAAATTGCAGTTATTGGGGGAGCAGGCTTCATAGGATCATTTATTGTTTCTGAATTGTTAGAACACGATGTTAAGCAGGTGATGATCTATGATAACTTCACCCGAGGTAAATATGAAAATATTGAAAAATACCTTAAAGATGATAGATGTATTCTATATCCACATGGAGGAGATATAAGAGATGTTGATTTATTAAATGATGCATTAAAAGATATTGATGGAGTATTTCATCTTGCGGCAATGTGGTTGTTGCATTGTAAAGATTTTCCAAGAACTTCTTTTCATGTAAATATAGAAGGAACTTTTAATGTCCTTGAAGCCTGTGTTAACAACGATATTGAAAAATTAATTTATTCGTCTTCCGCATCAGTATACGGAGATGCAGTAGAAGTTCCCATGACTGAAGATCATCCCTTTAATAATAGAAATTTTTATGGTGCAACCAAGATATCAGGTGAAGCAATGTGCAGAGCTTTCTACGATCGTTATAATTTGGACTATATTGGTCTAAGATATATGAATGTATATGGTCCACATCAAGACCAAAATGCTGTTTATACTGGAGTTATTCCGATTATGCTAAATAAAATTGCCATCAATGAATCTCCAATAATAAATGGGGATGGATCTCAAGCATATGACTTTATTTATGTTGAAGATGTTGCTAGATTTAATGTATTGGCTATGCAATCTGATAAAAATGATGATTTTTATAATGTAGGTACAGAAGTGCAAACTACTATTAAGGAATTATGTAATTTAATTTTAAAATTAAAAAAATCCAAATTAAAAGTTATTTACAAACCATATAGTGCTGAAGATGATCGAAGATTGGTAAAAAATAGGATAGGATCAAATCAAAAATCCTGGAAAAATTTGAAATTTAAACCTAAATATAACTTAGAGCAAGGATTAACTAAACTAATTCAATGGAGAATAAATCAAGGGATTGATAATTGAAGATACCTTTGATCAAACCATTTATACCTGATGAAGCTATATCTGAAATTAATAAAGTATTAAAATCTGGGTATTTAACAGAAGGGGTGGTAACCAGGGAATTTGAAAATAATTTTTCTGATTATATTGGTTGTAAGTATTCTATTGCTGTAACTTCATGTACTACTGGTCTTGAAATAGCCCTTAGATCAATTGGCATTAAACCGGGGGATGAAGTTATTGTACCTGATTATACCTATCCTGCTACCGCAGATGTAGCGCCAATTTTGGGGGTGACATCAGTCTTGGTGGATGTGGATAGAACTACTATGTTAATTGATTATAGTGAAATTGAAAAAGCAGTAAGTGAAAAAACTAAAGCAATAATTCCTGTCTCTGAATTTGGTAATCCATTGGATTATTCTTTATTGAATAAACTAAAAGTAAAATATAATCTAAAAATCATCGAAGATGCAGCTTGTTCTCTAGGAACTGAATATAATAATAAAAAAGTTGGATGTTTAGCTGATATATCAGTTT
>LKUE01000380.1 GCA_001412365.1 Desulfuromonas sp. SDB
AAAGTTTTTTAAGAAATACAAGATAACTAGACCAATTAAAGATATTATCCCGGAAGCCAGCATTAATTTACCGGCATACTTATTGGCAGGATACCATATCTTTTCATCGGAAAGGGTCTTGGTGGTTCTAAATCCGTACCACCAGTTTGGTTTTATTTTTTCCAAAATCATGGGTATGGAAACGGGGATAAGCACTAATGGAATTAACAGATTCCAGAGGTATATGAAAATTTTGTCATCCATAAATCCTCCTAAAGTTTCAATTAAAATTCATTATCGATGATATTATTAATCTTGTCAAATCTATTAATCCGGGGATATTTATATTAAAATAACATAACTTAAACCAGGAGATGAAATCATGATTGGATTACTTTCCCCATTTAGCTTAATTCTAGCTTTTGCATCTTTGTCTTTTTCAGTTGACCAGGATTTTCTAACAGGTGAATGGAACAGATTAGGAGATAATCTCCACAGCAATTCAGAAGTTACATTTTTTGTTACTGATGAAGGTTATGTCTCTTTTTCACTGAAAGCCAACTGTGGAGCGCATATAGGCGAAGTTGACGGCTACGCCGTTGACGGTGATGAATGGCTGATTTATTCAGATAGCACCAGTGAAGCTGAAATAAAATTTATATTTTCTGGAGATACTCTGATTGTTGAGCAGAATGAGGCTTCCTACATTTACTGCGGAAGTGGGGTTAGTTTTCAAGGAAAATATCTTAAAGGTCCAAAACGG
This sequence comes from Desulfuromonas sp. SDB, assembly GCA_001412365.1. Classification (GTDB taxonomy): domain Bacteria; phylum SDB-A; class SDB-A; order SDB-A; family SDB-A; genus SDB-A. The sequence goes on from LKUE01000380.1 coordinate 743, forward strand.
GAAGTAAATTTCAGTTTGGCAGAACAAGGAATTTTACTCAATCCTTATCAGGAAGATATTTTAAAACAATTGGTGGGTGATTATTATGATTACCTGTTGTACTGTTTCCATATTGTAGAAGATTTAGTTGATATTGACGATTTGGGGACAAAAGTGACCGGGGGCAGAGTGATGGGATTAGCTTTAGCCATGGAGGCGATTATCATGGCTAATCATGAAAATATACTTTGGTTGGCATTTGTGGACAGTGAACAAGAACCTCCAGTTATCCGATACTACACTAATTGTCCCAGTTTTGCTGATAACATTCCCCAAACCATTGAACACTGGGTGCAGAAATTCCCTGATTATGAAGTTATATTTCAATAAGAGGAATTATGGAATATTTTCAAATATGATTGCGTATTAACTATAAATGAATATAACTGCAAAATTGGGAGGAGGAAATTTTGAAGACTAAAATGATAGTCATAGTAATCCTGGTTTTTTTGTTTTTTGCCTGCAGCAATCAGGAAAGCTTTTCTTCATCAGGAGAAGATAGTGTTATGAATATTGAAATTCAGGATCAACCGGTGGAGTTATCTGAATTGACGGTTAGGGATAATTTTTATGAAAGCTTTTATGAACCGGTGTTTTGTGAAGTAGATCCCCAGATGCCCAGAGCTGGCTTGCCTTTTAATCCTTCTAAAATTATAAATTTAAACGAAATTCAGTTGTTGGCAGGATTATCCGCTATACCTTCAAACCTTTTGGAAAATGGATTCACCGTTAAATCAACTCATCTGTTTACCGATAATCCAGTGGAAGCTTTTGAGGTTCTGGAAAGTTATCATCAGCCCGTTTATATATCATCAGGAATTGCTCTGCACTTAATGCATATCTTCTTTGATGAATCACTGAAGTATATTGAGCAGAAATATCTTTTCTCGGAACTGTTCAGTTTATTGGATTACCTCTATCAAAAAAATCTGGAAAGAGGAAATCTACTGGGGGCAGCCTATACCGGAGTTCCTTTGAAGTTATTGGATCCTGAATATGAGCTGGACCGCAGGATTGAGGAAAAGGTTAATCAGGACCTGGAGTATATTGAACAGCATCAAGGTTTTCAAGTTAGCGCGGTTTTTGGATATAAAGAAGACTTTTCCCAATACGTGCCCCGGGGTCATTATGACACTTCAGATTCGCTGAAAAGATATTTCAAGGCGATGATGTGGCTGGGCAGACTGACCTTTTTAGCCAAAGGAAACGCCGGCAGCGGGGATGACTTCATCGTAAGTAGAGAGCAGGCTATAGAATTCACTGCTACTGCGGTTCAAATAATATCTGATCTTTGTTCAGGAACTGCTGAAGACGGAGAAAGTTATCTGGAAAAATGGAATAAAATCTACTCCATTACCGCATTTTTTGCAGGCTTTGCTGATGATCTTTCAGTTCCGGATTATTTAAAAGTACTTAACACTATGGATTTAGAAAATCTTTCAGTTAAACAGCTGTATGAAGATGAATTTTACGATAAGTTGGTGAAAGATTTAGTGGAACAATGCGGTGGCCCTAAGATTTACAGCGGCACGGGAGCATTGGTTTCCTGGCCGGATGAACAAAATGAATTTGATCCGGAAGATCTTCAAAAAGCATTTGAAAAAACCTTGGGGTTCAGGCTATTCGGGCAGAGGTATGCCTTTGACAGTGAAGTGTTAGGTCTGATGGTTTTCCCCAATGTGGGAGCTAATCCTGCAGGAAATTATCGTTACATGCCCTCAGGTTTGGATGTGGCTGCTGTTTTTAACAGTCCCGCTGCTTATGAGATTCTATGCCAGCGGGGGGACACTAATTATGAGCGGTATAATAAGATTCATCAACACCTTGTGGAAAAATTATCTGAGTTTGACCAGGAAACCTGGCATTCTACCCTGTACAATAGCTGGTTGTATTGTTTGTATTTGGTAATTCAGCCCCGAGAACAGGGGTATGCTGATTTTATGACAACCGATGCCTGGGATTATCATTGCACCAGCAATTTTCTCGCCTCCTGGGCAGTACTGAGACATGACAATATTTTATATGTCAAACAGAGTTACACCATGGAGGCAGGTTGCGCTCCCAACGGATATGATGAGCCACCTCCGCCCCCTTCCGCCGGATTTGTGGAGCCAGTTCCGGAAGTATATGCTGAGGTTATTGGAGTTTTATTGATGCTTCAATCTGGATTGCAGGAATACGGATACTTGGATGATCAGATGGAATGGAGATATGACCGGGCGATATATTTAATGGAGAGATTGCAGGAAATTGCGGAAACTGAATTATCTGGTGAACCGATAAGTGAACAAGATGCTGATTTCTTAAAGTACTTCTCCACCTCTTTAAAAAGCGCGATAGCGGGAGGAGAAGATATATCCGAAGGATTGGAAACTACACTTATTGCGGATGTGCATACTGATCAAAATTCTTCTTCGGTATTGGAAGTAGGCTCGGGCAATTTGGATTTGGGTATAGTTGTATACCAGAGACCGGATGGGTATTTAGAAGCAGCGGTTGGTCCGGTGCTGAGTTACTATGAATTTACCTGGCCCATGGGAGATCGGTTAACTGATACTAAGTGGAGAGATATGATAGCGCAGGATAAACAAAACCGGCCTGATTGGGTTTATGTGGAAGACTGAGCAGGTGAAATATTTCACCTGCTCCCTGATATTCAGATTGTTTTAATTGATAAATACAAATTTTCGATCCAGGAAATACTTACAGGTGTATCCAATGGTTAAACCGATAAATGCTCCCAGATACTGTGATCCCTGAAAATGAAAACAGTAGTTGAAGATTAATTCCACCGACCAGAATATCACTGTAGTGAAAATTCCCATAACAGTGTATAAGATGAATTTTGCCAGGTCATGATGGATAGATTTTGTTTTGTAGTAAAATATAAATTTTTTATCTAAAATGTATTTCACTACCAAGCCAGCTAAAGTTCCAACTCCCATGGCTAGGTAAATGGTGTAATTTAATGAAATTACAGTAAACACAATTTTTTGCAGAGCGATGTTGGTTAAAGTTGCAATTAATGCAAAAACTGTATATTTAAAAGTTAATTTGGCAAATGGGTTTGATTTCATCAAAATATGTTTTTTCATCCATTTAATTAAATATAATTAACCTTGATTTTCTTTCGGGGAGGTATGCGGGAATAATTCAGCTGAGGATAACCCAGGGTAAATACCGCGCAAATCCTGTAATTTTTGGGTATGCCTAATATCTTTTTAATTTTTTTGCTTTTGGCTATTGCCTGCATGACAAAACCCATCCAACAGCTGCCCAAACCCAGCAGATGAGCAGCATGTATTCCGTTGGTGGCTGCTATGATGGGATCAATTAAACTCATTTCACCCATTTCCGGATAGTAAATTAAAATCACCAGGGGAGCATAGAAAAAAATTACATCTTTGCCCTTTTCATAATCCGAGATCATTGATTTAATACCCACAGAAGTGGAGGGATCATTTAAAAGTTCAAATAATATGGAGGGAATGAACAGTTTTATGAAGTATCTCAGTTTGATCAAAACCAGAAATTTCTTCATTGCCTTAATAGTGAAATCACTGAGAGCTAGTTGTACTTTCCTGTCTTTTATTACTATGTATTTGCAGCCCTGAAGATTATGTCCGCTTGCTGAATATCTCATCGCTTCCAAAATAAATTCAATTTTTTCAGGAGACACTTGTTCTTCTGAATAATTCCGGATAGATCTTTGGTTTAGCAGGTTTAGTAATTGATGGGGAATGTTTTTAGAATACTCTCGATAGGAAGGGGATAAATCATATTCCACTGCCTGAGCAGGGCATATAGCCAGACAATGCCCGCATTTTATGCACCAGTGGTTAGGATCTTGAAAATTTATGCAATCATTTTGGAAACTGAATAAATTTGCAGGACAGGCGCTAAGGCATAACTTACACTTTGTGCACTTGTTTAGATTAACTTCGATTATTTTCATCTAATTCTCCATTTTAATATAAATAATATGATATTCTGATTAATTTAAGGTAAGATATCTAATATTACTATATCAGTTAAGAGATGGTGTAAATAAAAAATAGCTGCAATGAAAACCGAAGATATTCAACAAACTATTAATCAACTGCAGAGTATTCCTCCGGATAAAAAAGTGGAGGAGATTATAAAACTGGTTAAGCAAATTGATAATTTCCCTCCGGAAATTGACTTTACCCAAATTATTAAGGAAGCAATAGAAATCACTGAGAAAAATGACAATTTAAAGAATCATTCTGATCTTTACTGTCATCTGGGAAAATTATATCAGCAGCAGAACAAATACGGCGAGGCATTGGAATGTTATAGAAAAGCGGAAACAATTAAAATTGCATTAAATGATATCAAAGGTTTAGGCGATCTTTACACCCATATCGGAATACTGAATATTAATACTGAAAAATTTGACTATGCCATTGAATGTTTAAATAAAGCCATGCAATTTTACCAGCAAGTTGATGAAAATGCCTCCATTGCTCACTGCCTCAATAATATCGGTTCAGTTATGTGGCATCAGCATAGATTTGAAAAAGCTTTGGATTATTTCAATCAGGCTTTTAAGATTTGGAAAAAGCATGATGATCAGAATAGTCTGATTAAAGCTTATAGTAACTTAGGGTTGGTTTATTTTGATAAAAAACAAGTGGAAAAGAGCAGGGAATATCATTTAAAAGCCCTGGAATTAGAAGAAAAACTTGATGCTGATTATCCTAAAGCGATTACTTTAAATAATTTAGCTATAATTGATGAATTTGAAGACAAGTATCAGCAGTCCTTGGATAAAATGCTATGTTCAGAAGAAATTGCCCTAAACCAAAAAGAACTTCACTTTCTTGCTCATCTTCAGCTGAATATAGCCAGACTTTATTTAAAAACCGATCAGTTGGAAAATGCCCGGAGTTACCTGGACAAGTGTTATGAGCCCATTCAAAAACTAGACTCTGAGAAGATGCTGGAATATTATTACAAATATTTTTCGGATTATTACTATAAAACCAAAGATAGTAATTTAGCTTATGAATATCTCAGTAAATCTTTGGAAATCAGCAAAAAAGTATGGCAATCGGAATCTTTGAAAAAGATAATGAAAGTTCAAATGGAGATGGAAATAACCAAGAGGAAAAAGTTGATAGATGAGAAGAATTGCATTAATAAATTTCTGATAAACCAGTTTGATAAACCTGCGATTTTATTTGATTTGAACAGCGAACAAATTTTGGAAATAAATAAAATTTTTGAAAAAATAATTGGTTATTCAGAAAATGAAATTTATGAAATGAATTTCAGCCAGTTGATTACTGAAAATTCTATGGCAAGATTAAGGGAAATTCCCCGACATATTCAAACAGGAGAAATTGTTGAACCGGATGTTGAATTTATAACTGAAAGCAAAAGCAGAACTGTGTCTAAATGTAAAGCTGAATTATTAAGCATGGGACCCAAAAAAATTATCTTATTAATTTTAAAGACAAATGATGGAATTAATTAATTATTTATGCAAATTTTTCATTAAAGTATTTAACTGATAAAAAAATCCGGAGTATATCATGATAATTGAGAATATTTACGGAAAAAGAGTATTCCTTAGAAAAGTTAAAAAGTCGGATGCGGATATATTGTGTAGATGGAAAAATGATACTTACTTCAAGAAAATGGCATTAGATGAAGACAGTATAATAACCCTGTCCAATCAGCAGCAGGATATTGAAAAAGCCCAACAAGATAAAAATCAGCTTTACTACATTATTCACCACAAACAGAAAGATCAACCCATAGGATATATCAGAATAAATTGGATAAATATCAAAAATAAGATAGCTTGGTTGAGATTTGGCTTAGGTGATTTACGAAAGCAGGGTTACGGAGAGGAATCATTGAGGATATTCTTTAATTATTGGTTTGAAAATAGTTTACACCGGGCGGAGGCTGAAGTTTTTGAATATAATCTCCCCAGTGTAAAATTGTTAACCAAGCTGAACTTCAAAAGAGAAGGAGAAAAGAGGAAAGCCCATTTTTATCAGGGAAAATACTATGATGTCATTTTATTCGGTCTTTTAAAAGAGGATATACTGGGTTGAAATGAAGATATTACATACCTCAGATCTGCACTTAACCGATAAAAAAAATTATCGCTGGGAAGCTTTAACCCAGCTGTTGAAAATTGCTGATGAGCAGCAGGTTGAATTAATGGTGATTTCCGGTGATTTGTTCGACAGCAAAAAAGCAGGAGAACATTTAAGAACTGAAATCCGGCATCTTTTTTCACAGAATAGTTACACCATTGTTCTAATTCCCGGAAATCATGACAGTGAGGTTTTCAACCGGGGTTTTTATCTAGGGGATAATGTAATCACCATTTCTGATTACCGGAAACCCCTGCATTTAAAACAAGTTGATATATGGGGTTTTCCTTACCGTAAGATGGAAAAACAGGAAGTACAAAGACAAATTATAGAAATAGAAGATATTATCAATCGGCAAAAAAGAAACATACTTCTTTTTCATGGAGAATTGTTGGATACCATGTTCTGTTCGGAGGATTACGGGGATGAAGTATCTTACCGGTATATGCCGGTGAAATTGGATTATTTTCAGAAAAGCAGTTTTAATTATATTTTGGCAGGTCATTATCATACTAAATTTGATGTCCGGACCTTCAATGAAAATGGTTATTTTGTTTATCCCGGTTCCCCGGTTTCAGTTACCCGGAAAGAAATTGGCAGAAGAAAAGTGAATTTATTTAGTTTAGGAAATCCCCCTGAAGAATTCGATTTACAAACATTTCACTATATTCAGGTTGAAGTGAGTTTAAATCCTCTCAGTGATATTAATCCCTACTCAATAATTGCGGACCAGTTAAATAAAATTCAGGGAGAACAAAACATTATCCTCAATATAAAGGGATATTACCGAAGTTCTGAATTTAAATTAACTGAGCAACAGCTAATTGAAAAAATTAAAACAGAATTCAGTAAAAAACTGGATTCAATCAACTCCTATTTTAAAGATGTTAAATTTATCTTAGATGATGATTTGTACATTAAATTCCAAACTGAATTGGAAAAACAGGATATCTCACCAGAAAACAAACAGAAGTTAACTGATATTTTCATAGAAACCATGTGCAGAGTAGATATATGAAAATAAATGAATTTCAAATATTTAAATACGGTCCCATTAAAAATTTTTCAGTATCAAAATTAAAAGGATTTAATTTATTTTGGGGCAAGAATGAAACTGGTAAATCTCTGATAGTTGAAGCTTTGGTAAAATTTTTAGTGAAAAAGAGCGGAATATTCAATTTGATTGACAGGGTTGATCATCAGCCGGAAGGATATTTAAACCTCATCCTAGATGATCGCAAAGAGCTGAAGATACCTGAGCAGAAAGATAAATTCCGTCAATTGGCGGGTATTGAAGATAATGAGTACAGGGATTTTTTCATCATCAGGAATAGTGATTTAGAATTGGGCAGGCAAAAAGATATTGATCAGAAAAAAGAAGAACAAAAAGAGATTGTACTGGGTGTAACTGACAAGTTAACCGGTCTGAAATCTGAAAAAATTAATAGCTTATGCAATCAGCTAAGGGAACAGGGAAGACTTACTCCGGGGGGAGGTTTAAGAAATGTCAGCGGAGAAAAACTTAAAGAGAGGTACCAACAAGCTGTAGAATTATTACCCAAGATATCTGATATATTTAATAAAATCAAATGCCAAGGTTTAGATGATATTGACCAGCAGTGGATGCAGTCCAATATAAGATTTAAAGATATAAAGGGCAAGTTACAGATTATCAGGGACTTGAAAAAAAGGCTGCAGTTTAATAAGGGAAATGAATCACTAACCGCATTGAAAGAAAATTTGCTGAAACTGGAAGAATTGAAATTAATTAGCGAGGATAAAGAAGAAAAATGGTTGAAAATGAATTATAAGTTGGAGAGCATGCTGCAGCAAAAGGAAGATCTCCAGAAACAAAAACAGCAGTTAGATGATGAATTATCTGAGGTGAAAAATAAATTCAGCTCAGCTGAAGATAAATTAAATAAATTAACACTTCTGAAAAAAAAATTAGATCAAGAATTGAAATTTGATATTTTACATTATCAAGATCAACTAAAGGACTTCTCCGCCAAACATTCTCTATTTGCAGCATTGATTTTGATAGGTTCAAGCTCATTAATTTTACTGCTAATTTCCATGTTGGGAAGTATATTAACCCGGCAGTTAATATTTTACATTTTGATTATGATACTATTGCCGATTTGTTTATTTATTTCAATAGTGGTTGTGAACAGAAAATTTAAACAATCGAAATTAAATAAAAAATTAAGTGATATAATCATTCAGGCTAATCGGTTAGATATAAAAGGAGACGACCTGGATCAGGTGAACTCTCAAATCGAACAATTTGAACAGCAATTTTCTCAAATAAATAATGAATACCAGAAATTAGAAGGACTTGAGGAAATTAAACAAAAAGAACTGAATCAGCTCACTCAGGGGAAATTACCTGAGTTGGAAGAAAAAATATGTGATTGTAAAACTAATATTCAACAAATCAAGACCACTTCAAAAGTGGATAATTTTGATGAGTACACCCGATTAGTTCAACAAAAACATAATTGTGAGGAACTAATTGAAAAAAATATTTCTCTTTTGGACAGCATTTTTCAAAAACCTTTTAATAATCTGGAGGAAAATATTAAATACTGGGAAACTGAAATAGTTAAACTAGAGTCTTACTCAGAAATTTATCCAGAACAGAGTTATTCCCGAAATGAAGAAATTTCCTGTGAAAATCAAGTTATTCAGCAGCAGCAGAATATTGATGAGTTGAAAAAGATGATAAATGAATTAGATGGTGATTTTAGACAAATAGAAACTGAGGTTAATCAAATTTTACAACCTTCATCTTTGGTGTGTAATTCCATCGAAGATTTAAAAGCGATTGAACAGCAAGTTAAAAATTTCATTGAAGACATTGATCAACGCAGAAAAGACACCTTGTTGATAATTAATATTTTAGAAAAAATTGACAAACAGGAAAGAGAGAAAATATCCAGGTTGTTTGAAGATGAAAGCAAAGTATTTAAATATTTCAGTGAGATCACTAATGAGCTTTACACCGGATTATCCTTTAATCCTGATAGCATGGAGTTACAGATATACCAAGGAGATGAGGTTTTCTCTCCACAGCAGCTTTCCGGAGGAGCTTATGATCAGTTGTATTTTTCCATCAGACTGGCTTTCGGTGAATTGCTGATGAAATCAAAACCGGGATTTTTTATATTAGATGATCCATTCATTAAGTCTGACCAGGAAAGATTGAACCGCCAATTTGACTTATTACTTAAAATAGTGGAAATGGGCTGGCAGGTACTTTATTTTACCTGTAAATCGGAAATAAGACAGATGGTTGAATCCAGGTTTGATCAGAATAAATGCAGATCAGTGGAGATAATAAATTGAAGGCATGCGCCTTAAACTTTACACAAGGGGTAGTTATGTATAAGTTAGCTGTATTTTTCATGATTATACTTATTTTCTATTCCTGTACAGGAAAGCAGGAAGGGAAAACAGAAACAGATGATGTTAATTCTGCCCCGGTTGAAGATTCAGCTGCCGTATCCAGAGAGGCAAATATTGAAATTGATGATGATTTGATCAGACAACTGCTTCCCCAATACCCTAATGCAACTGTTTTTAAACTGGATTATCTTGAATTTTTTGCTGCAGAAGCGGAGATTGAAAAAGAATTGGCTGAAAATAATGACAATAAATACATTGTCCAAGATGATTTCGACAGAGATGACCTGATTGAATTTGCGGTAGCCGGATTAGCGGATACCGTAGCTATGGACAATATGTATCAGGCTTTTGTGGTAATTTTAGAACTTCAAATAGATTCAACTTTAGAAATTGAATATTTTGAAACCTTCAACAAGCACTTGGGTACAGATGATATGACCATAAGGAACATTGCTTTAAAACAAGTAGATCAGGGAATTATGGTTATATTTGCCAATAATACTGATTTTGGTGGTTATATTATCTGGGACCATGATAACTATAAATTTGTAAGTTTCAACTGATTGCGGTTTTTTAAACCTTACTGATTTCTCCTGCTTTTTGTAAACCAATTTTAGTAGTTATTGGTCCGATTAACTCGAAAATGATGCAGGTTGCAGTTATAGTGGTAAGCACAGTGGCGCCGATAAAATCTCCCCGGCTGCCCAAATCCATTTGATAGAACTGCCTTTTTACAATCAAAGCCAAACCAATGGCTACTCCTGCCTGGGATAAGATCCCCAATCCTAAATATTTTTTCAACTTTGGCTCTGCTCTCCCCCATACTGCTCCAAGGGTAGCTCCTCCCATTAAACCAGCAGTTCGGGACAAGATATATATCAGTCCCAATAATCCCAGGGATGGAAGTGCGGAAAGGTGTAAATTTGCCCCGGCTAAACCGAAGAATAAAATAAAAAGTAAGGGCATGACATCTGATAAGTTCTCTCCAATTGAAGAAACCCTGGAATGGTGCAGATTATTTACAATTATTATACCAATGACCATATTGGTTAAGATTAATGATATATCCAATAGCTTGCAAACTCCGGTCACCGACAAGATTAATCCGAAAGTCAAAATAAATACATCCCGTTGAGATTTTAATTTGGTGACCAGAAAATTGAATATATAACCGCCTATTACTCCGATCACTATGCTGAAAACTATTTCCAGCAAAGGTTTAAACAACATAGCTAAAATGTTCACCGATGAACCATTGGTGCTTATTATAATATTTTTTGCTATTGCTGAAGCAAATCCGAATATTATTATCCCCAGCCCGTCATCAAATCCCACTACTGCGTAAAGGGCGTTGGTTAAAGTTCCTTTCGCTCTGTATTCCTTAATTACTGCTACTGTCCCCGCAGGAGCACTGGCGGGGGCGATAGAACCGAAAATCAAGGCTAAGGGAAGGGCGGTAGTGCTTTCCATTCCTGAAATAATTTCAAAAATGTAAATAACCCCAGTGACCAATATGAAGGCAAAAATGGATTCAGAAAATATTATGACCACAATACTTTTACCCAGCTTTCTCAATGTACTTAATTTCAATTCCATCCCAATACTCAAAGCGACAAATCCCAGGGCAATTTCAGTAATGAAGGAAAGGTCAATTTGCACTTGCTCATTTAAAAGATCAAAACCAGATGGTCCTAAAAGCAGTCCCAGAAGCATAAAGCCAATAATCGAAGGAAGTCTGAATAATTTCATGCTTTTCCCCACATAAAAACCTATGCAGGTAATCAAGCCGACAATAAGCAAGTAAGGTATATTGACAGAATGAAAAAAAGTCTGGATTGAATGAAGATAATGCATAATAAATTCCTTAAAAATCGAGTTTTCCTTGTGAATAAAATAGTTCCTGGGCAGTAATTAAAACCCCTGCTTTGCTTTCGATGTCTTCAACAATTGTATTTATTCCTCTAATCACATTGTTAGCCAGATCTTTATCCACAATAACTTGAATCACCCTGCTGAAAAGATTTTTATCCTCTACCCAGAATGTTGAAAAAAGAGGGAGGGAGTGCAAATAATGAGCAGCATTGTAAGTTTCAGTAATTGAAATGGACCCCGATGAAATTTCCGACAAAAATTGCAAGATGTCATGAAAATAATCTTCTGTTTGGATGAAGATGTGAACCATGACTTGAGGTTTAGAGGATACCTCCAGCGATTTAAAGCTTACATGTTCATTCACGATTTCAATTAATCTATCTGCAGTTCTTGCTTTTAAAATTTCATTAATTTTTTCAGATGAGCGGGTAATTCTGGAGATGGATGACAGTATTTGAATATGGTTGTTTCTTTTGTGGGGAGGAGCAATAATAAAAAAGAATATTTTAGACTTCTTGCCGTCCATGGAATCAAAATCCACACCATGGTGATTGATCAATATTCCCACAATTATTTTTGAACAATCATCCAGAATGCAGTGAGGGATAGCAATACCGTTGGTGAAACCGGTAGAACCAATTTCTTCTCTTTTTAACAAGGATTGATATATTGTTTCTTTTTCGATATTTTCCAACTCCCCGCTTTTTTTGGCTAATTCAGCAATATCCTGGAGAGTTTGTTTTTTGTCTGCAGAAACATTTTTTATATCAATACATTGTGGATATAAATTTGAAGATAAAGGCATCTTTGCTCCTTTTAAATATTTTTAATGAATTTCTGACGGTATTCTTGTTCTATCAGCAAGGTTAAAATTTCGTCGAAATTATTAACTTGCCTGAGTTTATCTGAAAATTCTTTATCTCTGAAAACTGATGAAATTTTAGAAATTACCTGGAGGTGGATAATCTCATTATTAGTGTGAACTAATGTAAAAAAATAAGTTAATTTGTTATCCA
>LKUE01000381.1 GCA_001412365.1 Desulfuromonas sp. SDB
TCAGTGTTTTTCTGTGGTTGATATTCTTTATTCTGCGGAGAGGGTGGGAGTCGAACCCACGGGACGTTGCCGTCCACGCGATTTCGAGTCGCGCTCCTTCGGCCACTCGGACACCTCTCCTAAATTTAACTATTCTTAAGACTCTTCCTGAAATATATCATCAAATCGGGATTTTTCCATCCAGGAAAATCCGGAATTTTTAAAATTCTGTAAAAATTCCAAATTTCCCACCGGCATGCCATTAGCCTCATAGTGTAAGCCAAAAACATACTGAGTCATATTAAATCCATTTTGCTTTTTTACCAGTTCAATACATCTTTCCGCTTCTTCAGGAGAAAACACATCCCGGCAACACTTTTCAAATGCTATCATTCTTTGATCATTAATTTCGATAATCCGGTGATTTTCTCTTTCCTGATAAGCGTTCCATAACTCTTCCGGATCCGGATCCTGGTAAACCTCATCATGAACCATTATATCTGCAGAAAATTTCTTTGTAGGTTTAGGATATTTGGTCTGGGAGTAGCCTATACTTAATAAAACAACCGGATAAACCCCCGAAGGCAGCTTGAACATATCCACCGTTTCATTATGAAATTCCATAATAGTGCCAATATAACAACTGCCTAAACCATAAGCATCAGCAGCTACACATATATTCTGGGCGGCGATAATGGTATCCTGAAAAGAAATCCAAAAATGCCGGAACGATTCCCGGGCGGTATAGGGAGCATTTCCTTTTTTTGCCAGAATTTCATTTCTTCTTAAGTCCATGCAGAACAACAACAGTACCGGGGCTTTAGAAATAAATTTCTGAAAAACCATTTCACCTAATTTATCTTTAACTTCCTGATTTTGAATTTTGATCACCGACCAGGGCTGTAGATTACCTCCCGAGGGTCCGTGTACCGCTGCTTTGAAAATTTGATCTAAAATTTCCGGTTCAATTTCTTTTTCCGAATAATTTCTAACACTAGCCCGGTTATGGAGAATTTCAATAAGTTTGTAATTATTATCATTCATGGTTATCTCCTGATTTTTTCTGATTTTCATCTCTTCTCTCTCTGAAAAATGCCTGCATCAGTGATTTTGATTTGTCTGCCTGTATCCCTCCGATAACTGCAAGTTTATGGTTTAACTTATCTATCTGAGTGAGATTGGCTAAGGAAACACATCCCCCGAATTTCGGATCTTCGGTTCCATATACCACCAGGGAAATTCTAAACAGGACTGCTGCGCTTATACACATCAAGCAAGGTTCTAAAGTTGAATACAATATGCAGTCAGTTAAACGCCAGTTTTTTAAAGTCTGAGCAGCTGCAGTCATAGCAATCATCTCGGCATGGGCTGAAGCATCTTTTAGCAGTTCAGTTTGATTATACCCTCTGCCAATTATTTGATGGTCCTTTACCACTACCGCTCCCACTGGAACTTCTCCCTGCTGATATGCCTTTTCAGCTAACTTCAGAGCTTGTGACATGAAGTGTTTATGATTATTCATTATTACTTGATAAAAAAAACGCGCCCGGTAGGAGTCGAACCTACAACCTACGGATTCGTAGTCCGGCGCTCTATCCATTGAGCCACGGGCGCTTAGCTGCGCTGCCTGGGAATCGAACCCAGAACCCACGGATTAAGAATCCGTTGCTCTGCCTAGTTGAGCTAGCAGCGCTGGTGTCAAAATTATCTATCAGATAAAACTTTACCTGTCAATAAAAGATAATTAATATTTCCCTAATGATCTGGTTATTGATAATATTAACTCTAAATATCCATCAATATGAGCAAAATCCCTTTACTCTGGCTGCTCAAGGTCATATATCTCAGGCAATGATCGTTTTAGATGAACTTAATAACCAGGGAATTATCAATCATCAGCAGTTGCTGTTATGGGCAAGACTTAAAGAGCAATTTGCCCAAACCGATTCCGCATGTTCAATTTACCATCAACTTAGCAGCTATCAAGATGCCACTGGATTTTTATCTGCCGGAGAACTGGTAAAATGGAATTCCAACCTGGTTTTCAGCACTGATACCATCTACGTAATTGATTCATTTTACCAAAATCACTACATCCGCCATATGAGGATATACCTGAAAAGTGGTCAGGGAATATTTTTTTTAGATTATAATCCTTTTTTCTCCTATCCTGAAATATCCGGCTGCTCCCACCAAAATTTAACTCCGGGGAATTACTTCCGGCAGAAAATCATTGTTGACATCAACTTTAATGCTACCTTGTCCCGGCTGAACTTCATATCTTCTGAACCGGGAAATTTTGTTGATTTCCGTATTCAGGGATGGGATGTAACCTTTCCTGAAAAAATTGAATTTCAAGACCCCCGACCTGTGTCCTATCAATTAATTCAATTGAGCTCTTTCCCTCCCTACCACATTTCCTCCCAGCATTTTAAAAGGGTTAATGAAAAAATGATAGGCTCAGGAGATGTCCCCGACCAATATCAGAGTCAATGGTCAGGCAGTCATCCCTGGCTTGTACCCAGTAAGTTTCAAAGTTGGAGGGAATTAGCTGATTCTATAGAACAGAGGATTAATCTGGAAAACAACCATGCTGATCTCAGTGATGATGTTGACTTAAATGATCTTCCCCGTTTTTATCAGTACCTTCAACAACAGTATATTCTACTGGAAATTCCCCTCTACCGGACTCATTATTTCTGCAGAAGCATTGAATTTTGTCTAAACCATTCTGAATTAACCGTCCTGGAAATCGCTAAGCTAATCCAAGCAGTTCTTTCCCCCCAGAAAAAAGTGGAGATATTGCTGGCAAGCAATCAAATGCCCCAAACCAGATATTCACCTTCTCCCAGCGTTTATTTTGAACGGGTTATGGTCAGGGTTGATGATTCCATATGGATAAATCCTCAACTCAATTCCCCTTTTAACTACCTTCCCGGTAGTTTCCAAAATGTCCCCGCATTAAATCTGTTCACCGGGGAATTAGAAATCCTGCCGGTTTTGTCCTATAAATACAGTCAGTGTGAAATTAGAAATTCTCTGAGTCTTATTTTTCCTGAAATTTCTGTACAAACCGATATCAGTTTGACCGGAGAATTTTATCTAAATCTACTGGACAACCGCCAAGATGAAAATTTCATCTTAAACGACATAACCATTAAACATGGGTTAGCTCATGATATTCAGATCCAGGAAGAGCTTAGACCGGATCGGGGAATAATATCAATTAAATATCAGCAACTTCTGATCCCTTACTCTGAACATTATTCGATGATTAAGCTTTATGTCCCGGATATATTTTTATCCTCGGTAAAATTCTATAACACCGAACAAAGTTATAATGTAAATACTAATTTTAAAATCAGCTACACTGTCAGCGGCAACTTCAAATTGATAAATCCCTACCAGCAGTTCCATACTGAAATCAACGAAAATTGGTACCAGTTTTATTTAAATAGTAAAACAGATCGGGAAAGCAGCTTTGTTCAAGCCGAATTCATTCTAAGTCAAACCAAAATACCCATTTGGAGGTCTGACCAAATTGAACAGCTGAATAATATTCTTTCCCGGCAGATTTTCACCAAAACATTGATGGTAACTCATTAAATGATCTTAATTATAATTATAATATCTCTGTTGAATTCCGAACCGGATTTCGCCGAAATGGAATCCCTTGCAATAGAACAGGGAGATACCAGCAGGCTAATAGAAATACTCCCCTACTGGGGAAAATATGAATTGGGTTTGTTTTTAAATTCAGTTTACCGGAGTAATTTTACTGAATCCGCTTCTGATAGCTTATACCGGCAATATTCATTGAGTATCCCCGCCCAGTCAGAGGAAAGAATAATTACAGAATATGTCTTGATCATCAACTCAGATCGAACTGAAGTAATATCAATTTCCGCCAGGATGCTTATCCATTCCAATCAAACTGCAGAAATGCTTTGCCAGGTATTATATGATCAAAGCCGCACAATTTTAGCCGATTACAGAATTCAAGGTGAATTTATAAACACCGGACAGAAGTTTTCAAACTTAAAATTAACCAAAACCGATTTAACCACCCTCGCCGGATACGACCTTTGCGGATTGACTTTGGTTTCACCGGTGTTACCGGAAATAGCTGTCCCCGCTTATATTGATTTATATTATCAACTGGAAACAGATAAATCCCGGTGGAATGGAAATTTCATATATTTTCTGCCCTTATTGAATTTTATACCCACTGACAGTCTGACCATACAAATCAGCGGAGATAAAGCTTTTAGCTGGAGAATATCAAAAGATTATTCTAACCAGCAGGAATACGAGGTTAATCAATCCACAGATAGGAGCTTAATTATTGATTTCAACTTTCTTCCTTCAATTTCCAATGATGACTATGACCCCCAGCTGATAATTAGTTCATTTACTGACTTCAATGAAATTGCCAGGCACTACCATCAATTTTTCAGTTATTCAGATCCCTCCCCGGCTATCCGGGAAAAAATCAATTCACTTGCCTATGCCAAAACCCCTCTAGATGCCGCTGCAGAGATTTATTATTTCGTATCCAACAATATATCCTATATCGCATTGGAATGGGGGTGGAATGCCTATTACAGCACCCCTCCTGAATTGACCCTTAGCTACGGCTACGGAGATTGCAAAGATCAGGTTGAGCTGCTGATTACCATGCTCAAATCCATTAACATCAATTGCTGGCCAATTTTAATCAGTACCCGTGAGTCCTCTGATATTTGCCTGGATCCTCCTGCTGCCAATTTCAACCATCTAATTGTGGGAATGGAAATTCAGGGAGATACCTACTGGGCAGATCCAACTCATCCTTATTTAAAATTCGGTGATCTTCCCTTAGCTGACCGGACCAGAAAGGGATTATTATTATCCAGCTACAATAATTCCACCCTGATAGAGATCCCCGGTGAAATTCATCCTTCCGGATATTACCGTAATCTCCGGGGAAACTTAAATGAAAACGGCGGAATGGAAGTGGTGGTCAATGATTCAGTTTTCGGTTTCCTCTCCAGTACCTACCGCGCCGAATTAGTTGATAATCCCTATCCGAAAATTTCTGCCTGGTTCAGCAGAAAACTTCCCTCCTGGGAACAAAGGGCTTCCTGGTATGATTTCCCTGAAATGGGCACAGTTACTTTGGGGGGAAGGTTTTACTTTCACTACAATCTTCAACAATTGAATTTGTTAAATCTTCCTCTGATGGAAATAGATCTTCCCTATCCTTTCCAACATTATACTCAGGGTCCACTTACTTACAAAATTGAAATGAATTTTATTTTTCCGGAAAAAATAACTTTTTCCCCGCCGGAAAATTATCATTACCTGGATGATAATTTGCGGGTTGAATATACTTACTCAATTTATGAGGACAGTTTGATCATAACTCATTATGCTGAAATTTTAAATGACACTGTCCGGGGATCAATAAACGACTATATTCAAGGGCTAATTCTTACCGAATTATTATCACAGCGTCCACTGGTTCTATGGTAATTTGAGATTGGTAAAAATATATATATTGATAGCTTTATGCAGTTTGGATATAGTATATCTCAAAAATACAGAAATAAAATAATCCAATATTTTAGGAGTAAATAATGAGAACATTTATTATATTATTTTGTCTAATCTTCTCAGGGACAGTTTTATCCGGGGAAAGTTATGATCCCACCACTTTGGTTTTTCCTCCCCACGGTCATTCCGGAGGTTATCACAAAGCAACTTCCCATACCATTAGAATGGTTTTAGGCAATGATATTTCATTTAATGATCCCCAGGGAATTACTTTGGTAAAATTAAATGACCTGGATGATCCTTCCACCCATAATGACGATGACGAGTTAACTTTCTTTGCAGTAAATTCAGGGGCAGGGCAAATTGTATACAACGATGGGTTAAAGGATATCAAGGTTTACGGTTCCACCGGTGTTTCTCAACTGCAGCTGTGGGAGCCTCAAGGTATTGCTTCAACTCCGTCCGGGGATGTCTATGTGGCTGATAAGAACAATCATAGGATAGTTCACTTAAAATACAATCAGGGAAATCTTGAATTTCAAAGATTTATCGGGAATGGTTTGGGGACTGCTCCCGGTAATTTATCTTATCCTCAGGATGTGGCAGTGGATTCCCGGGGAAATATTTATATCACCGAGATGGGCAACAACCGCATTTCAGTTTTTGATCGAAACGGAATTTTTCAAATGGTTATCGGAGTTGGATTTTTAAATAAACCTTTTGGAATTGCAGTTTTGGACAGAGTGGATCCCTGGACCTACTATCATGACCGGGATTTTCTGGCAGTATCCGATGCGGATAATTTCAGGATGACTATTTTTGATTTGCAGGGAAACCGCAAGAAATCACTGGACGGTTATGATCTGGAAAATGAAGAAATTTATTTCGGATACTTAGCTATAGATTACTACAGCATGGTTTATGCAACCGACAGGAGAAATTCCCAAATTCACATATTCACCAAGGACCTTAGGTTTATTACTTCCTACGGAAGAGAAGGCACCGGGGACAAAGAATTTCATTCTCCCCGGGGTATTGCTATTTGGAAAAGATTTGGACAAATATTAATTCTGGAGCAGCAGTCTGCACAGTACTACTGGCTAGGGGTAGATGCGATGATTAAGGGGGCTTTTCCCGATGCTTTTTCCTTTGAAAATCCTGGATCAACCATATCTGTTTATATCACCCAACCTGCTGATATTACCTTGGAAGTATACAATAAACAGGGCGCTCTGGTGAGAGATTTACTCCCTCAATTCAGAGAAGTGCCCGGATTTACCCAAGTGTTGTGGGATGGAAAAGACAATCAGGGTGAAATTGTTGACACCGGAGAATATCAGGTAAAGCTTATTGTCACCCCTACCTACTCATCAAAGGGCTATTTTAAAAAAGAGCTGTTCACCACTGTACTTTGCAGGGACAGCATTGTAAATCCCGAGGAATAATATTATTTTTGCCGCAAATATCGCATACATTTTAACTGTTTTAATTATTTTTCAGATAAATCCGGAAATAGAAATAATCCCCATAGATACCTACCCTCCTCCGGTCAGTGACTCAGTCAGGGACACGGTGGTTTTGGAACTACCTCCCCTTCCCTATATTGCAGAGAAAGACAGCTTCCCTGTTCCCCTGCTGATTACTCCTCTCCGCAGAGAATACGATTGGCTTAACTATCCGGACTTCAGTCCGGTTAATCACTACCCCCTGTTCTTTCCCCTTAAAAATATTCTGTATCAAACCTTTATCTTCCCCGGAGAATACTGGCTGGAAGGTTTTAACCTGCAGGATCCTGCCACCGGAGCAATATGGCATGATAATTATCCGGACTTAACCGACCATCTGTACAGTTTAACTATGCAGGAAATTAATTACGGCAGCAACAGTGTTGACTACTATTATCATCCCTTGACCTATATAGGTCACAGTAGAATAGGGGAAACCGGGGAAAGATCCGAGCTTAGATTTGGCAGAAAAGTAGGAAAAAATTTTTCCGCAGTGGTGGGAGCATTGCTGATGAGGGGGACTGAATATCAAAATTACCATAATTATGAAAAACAACAGGGAATTCTGAAATTTAAATATCAACTCCACCATTTCAGCATAAGGGGAAATGTTCTTCATCAATATCTTCGCCAGGGTCATCAGGATTCATTACCGGTGATAAAAGTTTATGATCTGGGTCAAATTAATTTAACTCTTTGGCATTTTGATTTTAACTACAAGTACTATGATCTTTATCATCATGACAATCAATCACCGGTTAATACTTCAGGATGGTCACAAAAAATTCATAACTTCAACCTGGTTTTCAATGCCCTGAAAACTTCTAAACTAAATGCAGATTTATACGGAGGGGTAATTGCCCTTTTCAATTCCAACAGCATTTACCGGTATCAGGCGGGGATAAAACTGAATTCAGAAATACTACCCCTGTTTTGGCTAAACTTAAACTCAAGTTTAAATTCAGATACGAATTACCACATAAATTTTTCAGGGCTTTACCGTCCCCATCCCCGCTATTCATTTTACGGAGGATACCTGCTTAAAGACTATCCCTACCCGATGATTGATTCATTGACCTCTGATGAAATCCCACGGTTTAGGTCCAAAGCGTATATCGGATGCAAATATCTTTCCCCAAGATTATCTGCAGATATCGTCGCCGGTTATATATTTAAAAGCGAAAATTCTGTTTTCCAGGAAAACAGATGGGAGGATATTGACCGGGATATAAGTTACACCGCAGGAGTAAACTTAAATTTAAGCCTAACCAATCATTTGGATTTTTACGGAATGTTTTTTAAAGAGTTAAATGAGAGTGGATATGCCTACCTTCACTACCATCATAGTTTTTTTAAAGACGATTTAACCATACACATTTTACCGGGAGTTAGCGCCTTTAATACTGAAGAATTTGAATACTATCCCCATCTCCTGCTCAAGGCACAAATACTCTCATTTGAAATGTACTGGAGAGTAATGGTTGAAAATCAGAAGTCCAGATATGACTATGGATTTATTTGGAATATTACCAATTAACGGAGAAATCTATGTACGTTAAGCAATATTTATCCAAACTGATCAATCAATCCTTAAATATCCATGAATCAGAGATGGTAATCAACAATTTAGTGCCTCCTGCTCAACCTGAATGGGGAGATGTAGCTTTTAAAACATTCCAGCTGGCTTCAAAGCTAAATTTAAAGCCAGTTGAATTGGCTTTGAGTTTAGAACAGAAGCTGAACCAAAACCAGGAATTTAAAGCTAAGGCAACCGGACCCTATTTAAACATAACCTTCTCCACCGGATTTATCTGCAATCTGGTATTAGACCATGTGTTTAACCGCCCTTCTCCTCCCCCCCCGCCTGAGCCCCAACCCACCGTGGTCATAGACTTTTCCTCTCCCAATATTGCCAAGCCCTTCGGGGTAGGTCACCTGCGCTCTACGGTTATAGGAGCAGCCCTGTATAGAATATTCAAATACCTCGGATACAAAGTCATCGGGATAAATCACCTGGGAGACTGGGGAACCAATTTCGGGATGATCTTGACCGGATATGAACAGGAAGGTGAAAACACCACTCAGCTGGAACAGGATGGAATAAAATATTCCTACCAGCTGTATGTCCGCACTCACCACAAAGCGGAACAGGATCAGGAAATCAACAACCGGGCTAGGGAGTGGTTCAACAAGCTTGAACAAGGCGATCCTAAAGCAATTGAAATTTGGAAAAGATTCAGAGAATTCAGTATTAAAAAATTTAAACAGACTTATCAACGGCTGGGAATTGAATTTGATCACTATACCGGGGAAAGTTTCTATCAACATAAAACTGATGAAGCCATAGACTTCCTCCAGAAAAAAGATTTAACTGAAGTTGACCAGGGAATGCTTATTGTACGGTTAGACCAATACGATCTTCCTCCTCTCCTGTTAAAAAAATCTGACGGCAGCACTTTATATGCAACCAGAGAAATTGCCGCGGTTTTATACCGGCTGGACACATTTAATCCGGACCTTTTGCTTTACGTGGTGGGCAACCCCCAGGAATTACACTTCAAACAGATAAGCGCTGCTCTGGACGAAGCAGGAATCAAGATAAAAGAAAAATTGATCCATGTAAAATTTGGTCACATACTGGGAATGAGCACCCGTAAGGGAACTTTGGTATTTCTAGATGATTTAATTGACGAGGCGGTTAGGAGAGCTAAAGAAAAGATGCAGGAAAATAAAACCATTTCCTACAGTGAAAGGGAAATGGATTTTATCTCCTCCAAAGTGGGTATCGGAGCTCTGGTGTTCAACGATTTAAAAACCAAACGGATCAAGGATATTGAATTTAACTGGGACCGGGCATTGTCATTTGAGGGGGAAAGCGGTCCTTATCTGCAGTATGCCCATGCCAGAATAAAATCAATTATTCGAAAGTCCAGTCAAATTCCCCGCTACCAGCCAGATTCCGTCCTTGACCAGCTAAATCAACCGGAAGAGAAGGCGTTAGCTTTAGCTATCAGTGATTTCCCCATGATTATTGAACAAGCCGCCAGGGAATACGAGCCTTCGGTTATCTCAAGATATTTGCTTGATTTAGCCTCAACCTTCAGCAAGTTTTACCACTCCTGTCAGGTGGTGGGAAGCAAACCAGAACTGCTTGAAGCCAGATTGTGTTTAATCGAAGGATGCCGGATAACTTTAGCCAAGGGGCTGGAGTTACTGGGAATTGAACCTCTAAATAAAATGTAATGTTATTTTTTGTTTTGTTAACTGTCCTGATCTGGGGATTATGGGGTTTTTTAGGAAAACTTGCCACCAAGTACAATACCCCGGTTATGATTACCGCTATATCCAGTTTGGTCTCCCCGATTTTTGCAGTAATATTATTCACCTATATTAAGATGAAGAGTATTTCTTTTAATTCTTCACCTCTGGCTGTTTTGCTTATAGTGTTGACTTTTTTGGCAGGGGTATCCGGCAGTTTAGCTTATTACTACGCTCTTACCAAGGGAAATGCATCGGTGGTGGTTAGTTTAACTTCTCTATATCCGGCAGTTACCATTTTACTATCGGTGCTGATCCTCAGGGAAAAAATCAATATAATTCAAGCATTTGGTTTTTCATTGATTTTACTGGGAGCCTTTCTTATCAACAGAGATTAAAGGTCTTCCTTGTCACTTCTACCTCAAATTGCATATAATTAATTGTGGTAATCTCATTAGATATTGGAACATCTTTAACCAAATGTCTGGCATTAGATGAAGAACAGGGATATTTGGACAGGTTAATCATACCCACTGATCCAAATTTAAATTTGCAAAATTCCTTTTCCCAGATATTAACTTTACTGGAAACTAAATCCGGAAGGAAAATTTTCAGGGGCAATCGTTGTATTTATCCAATTTTTGCATGTACCTCTATAAAGGGGGGGCTGAGAGTTGCCAGTGTCAGCAGTTTGTATAATACTGCAGGAAGAATTGCCGAATTAGCAGTGTCCTATTCCGGAGGTAACTTGGTCTGTCAAATATCTACTGATCAAGATTTGCTTTTTTCCGAAAAAGTTTTAAAACTGGTAAAAGCTCAACCTGATTTGATTATAATCAGCGGTGGCTGCGAAGAAGGTTCAAATAAATCAGTGGTGGATATTGTAAAAGTGGTGGCTACCGCCATTCCCCTAATTAACCCTACCGGTTCCTTGCCGGTTATCTACGCCGGAAACAGTTTTATTCAAACTGAAGTAAGTTCCCTGCTGGAGAGTATTTCTAAATTTAAAATATCTTCCAATATTATACCGGAAGAAGGACAACAGGATATCTATCCTGCAATCAGTGAAATTAGAGATTCCTTTACCGATATATACTTGGGAAATAGAGAAAAATGGAAAATGCTATACCAAAATCTCTCTGAACCAATAGTGCCTACCTCTTTTTGTTTTTTGAAATCAGTGGAAACATTAAATATATCAGCTAATGCATTGTTTATTGATGTTGGCAGTTATTCCACCGATTTAATCATCGCTGAACAAAAGCAGCCTCAAAATTATTATTTACATAGATTTAATAAATTAGAAGGAGTGGGCAGTTCTTTAAATTCAAAATTTAGTTTTCAGGAATTAGATGAAATATTAACCTGGACAACTTATCCCTTAAACCGGTCAATTTTAATGGATATAATTGATAAAAGGAGAGGGATTGCCTCAAGCAGTCCGGTTAATGATCAGGAGCTGGATTTCTTACATTGTATCGCCAGAGATTTAATTGGAAATTTGTACAAAAAATTTGTTGATAAAAAACAAAAATTTTTCTTAAGAGAAATATATCTTCTTTCAATACTATTTAAATTTTCTCCAATTTCAAAAGACCTGTTCACTGTGCTCAATGCCATTCAGCCCTCCGGTATAGTTGATATTTACTTAACTGATTGTTTTTGGGCTAATTACGGTTTGCTAAATTTTTATAATCTTCAGACCAACACTCATTTCAACAAAAAACTGCTGGCTACGGTAATCTCCCCGCTTTTCAGCGATAAATCCCGGGGATCTAAGGTGGCAGATGTAGTTATTCAAACTCCGGGAAGGACCTATCAGGACAACATCAGGGCAGGTGAATTCCGCATGTCCCCAGTTCAAGCATCGCAAGGAGAAATAATTGTCCTGCCGGTCAGAGGAGTGGACGGAGGAGAAGGCAATGGAAAACCAGTGTATTCTAGCTTAAAACCCTCTGAATCCGGTTTGATATTTGACGGAAGAATAAAACCAATTACCCCTGAATTCTATCAGGAACACTGGGAAGAATATCTCAATCTTTGGCAAAAGGTATTAACCGCATAATGAATTCAAGATTTATAATATTTGATTATTTTCAGTACAAATTAATTTCTCCTTTCAGTTCCCGGTCCTGTGTAGAACCTGGAGAAAATGTTGATTTTGGCGATCTGGTGTTTGAAAGATATTATCCTCAGAAAAATTTTTTATTTGATTTAGGATCTTACTTGGGAACCAATAATCCTGAAATTATCGAAAAAAACCTTAAAATCGGATGCAATCAATCAATTCCTCTTTACTCAAATTTTTCCTCAACAGATAACCTTCCTCCTGGAGTTAAACCGTTATCTCCGTTTAACGGAAAGATATTGAAATTAGTTTATCCTTATGGATTATCAGTAGCACAAAAAAACAATGAACAGAATATAGTTATCAATGTATCCGATCCTTTAGGGGTTTCCCCCCATCAAATATCTAAATTCTTATTGGTAAAAAAGGGTGAATGTATCAACAGGGGAACCAAGCTGGCTGCCCGAACCTTAAATGATGATTTAACTGAGCTCACTGCGGTAAGTCCTTTTGATGGAGAAGTTATCAGCATTGATAAAAAAAGTGGAAATATTATCATAAAAAAAATATTTCAGGAACAGTCAGTTAAAGCTTTGATTCCCGGTCAAGTGATGTCTTTGCAGGAGACTCCACTGGGCAGTTCTGCAACCATTGTTTCCGCAGGGATATTAATCAAGGGATTGACTGGATTTGGTTCAGCCTGCAAAGGGCATATAGAATTAATTGAATCAAACTTTGATCAAAATATTGATAGATTTCAATCAACCCGATTGTCAAACTCCATCGTAGTACTCAACGGCATCCCCGGCGAATCTGTAATTGAAAAATTGATAAAAGCAGGAGTACAAGGAATGGTTATCCCTTCAATAACTCCACCTGAATTGAGATCTAGTGTAATTAAATACAAAAATAAATTAAGCATTTTAGGATTATTTTGGTCTAAAATTGAACGTCTTCCGGAAAATGTATTGAATTTCTTTAAGTTTAGAATTGCCCAGTGGGCAATTTTATCCGTTGAAACCAGCCAGTTTAATAACACCTTGTTTATCCCCACTCCCCTGCCTCCTACTATCCAGTATGAGGATTATCTTCCCTCGCCGGGATCAGAAGTAATAATTTTATCCGGAAAATATAAAAATAAAATTGGAAAATTGCAGTCAATACAACATCATTTGGCAGACCAGGGAAAAACTGCCTATATCCCCAAAGCACTGATAAAACTAAAAGGTATTGATGAAACAGTCAATGTCCCCATTAATAACATTTATTACTGACCAGCAATACTCAGATGACCAAGATAAAATATATTAACACCAATGGAATCGTCGCAGGAAAGACCAAATGGAAGGAGAAGAGTTGTTTTTTGGTATGTTACAGTGATGACCAGGGATTAATAAATATATTGGCTCATCCTGCTAAAAAGTCCTTTGTATCTTTAGCCAATATCCCGGTAAAAGTTAATCTCAGCTATTATCAGAGCAGGAGAGAGCATTACTACCTTAGAGAAATGGAAGTTATTAATAATTACCAGAAACTGCATGAAAATTTCAACAAGTTCAAATACAGTTTGCATATCATTTCACCAATAAGGGAATTGATATCTCCTGGAGGGAATGATATGTTTATATTCAATCTGTTGGACCGGGCATTAACAGCTCTGTCAAAGGTCAATAATAAACACAACCAGCTGTTGATTTTATCAAGTTATTATTTGATTTTGACAAAGCATTGGGGATATAAATTTAATTTGAACAAATGTGTAAAATGCAACAGTGAAAACATTTACAGCTTTTCATCTTCATTGGGAGGATTGATCTGTAAAAAATGCAATGAGTTCTATGGAGATACAGAAATGATTGATATAGATCTGTTAAAAAAAATTGACCGGGCAAATAATAATTCCTTATACAGCATTCAAGCTTCTTTGAAATCTGAAATTACACTTTTCCGCAGTCTGCAGAAGTATTTATATTATCATTTTGGCAAAACACCCCCTGATATAGAACTATAAGGAGGATTAATGAAAGCATTAACATCAACTGACATCAAATCATTGACTTTATTTTCACAAGGAAAAGTTCGAGATATTTATACTTATGACCAGGATCAACTATTAATTATAACCACCGACCGTATTAGCGCTTATGATGTAGTGATGAAGCAGGGTATTCCGGGAAGGGGGAAATTACTTAACCAGCTAAGTAATTATTGGAAAACCAAGTTTTCTGATATCGTCCCCAACGACATTATAATAGATAATGTAGATGAAATGGACAAACTAACTGAACAGGAAAAAAATATCTGTAGAGAACGGTCAGTAGTGGTGAAAAAACTAAATGTATATCCAGTGGAATTTATCGTCAGAGGTTATTTAGCGGGAAGCGGATGGAGGGAGTATAACCAATACGGAAGAATTGTTGATTTTGTACCTCCTCCCGGATTAAGACAAAACAGCAAATTACCTCTGCCTGCGTTAACCCCCACCACCAAAGAGCAGCAAGGTCATGACAAGCCTATAAGCTGGTCAGACTTATTGGACATTGTATTTGAAAGTGTGGCTGAAAAGATAAAATCAATTGCTGTAGAGATTTATACCCAAGCTTCGGAAATTGCCCAGAATCACGGAATAATAATTGCTGACACCAAATTTGAATTTGCCCATAATAAGAAAGATGAAATATTCCTCATTGATGAAGTACTCACTCCTGATTCATCAAGATTTTGGCACAAGGATGAGGTAAAAGAAGGACAGTCAATTCCATCTTACGACAAACAAAATCTCCGAGACTGGCTGGATGATCAAAAATGGGACCACCAATCTCCACCCCCTGATTTAAGCGACGAGATCATTGAAAAAATTACTATTAAATACCAGGAAATCTATGAATTACTCAAATCCTGAAACCCTGGCTAGCTTAATAGCACCGGTTAGCCAGCTTATTAAATCAGCCGGGGATGTATTAATTGACAAAATTAATTCAGTATCCGGTGTCAGAGAAAAAAACAAACACGACTATGTATCGGATGTAGACCAATATATTGAAGGGTATCTTCAGCAAAAATTAGAAAAATTATATCCGGAAATTGAATTCATGGGTGAAGAACTCAACAAAGGAAATCAAGATATTCAGGGGCTGCACTGGGTGGTTGATCCTCTGGACGGAACCACAAATTATCTTCATAAATTTCCGGTTTATTCAATATCCCTGGCTCTGGAAATGAACGAGCAGGTTCTTTTGGGAATGGTTTATAATCCGGTAAATCAAAATCTCTATTACGGAATAAAAGATCAGGGAGCATATCTAAACGACCAGCCCCTCCAGGTATCTTCCCGCAAAAGGTTTACCGGAGGCTTATATGCAACCGGATTTCCTTTCCGCCATCACTTAAATATTGACAAATATTTAGCCAGCTTTAAAAATGTACTGCTGTGTTCTGACGGAATCAGACGATGCGGCTCAGCAGCATTGGATTTGTGCATGGTGGCAGAAGGAGTGCTGGATGGCTACTGGGAAGACGGATTGTCCCGGTGGGATATTGCCGCAGGAATGTTGATAATAAGAGAAGCAGGAGGAGTAGTAAAGGATTTCAAAGGCAAAGATTTCCCTCATATCACTGGAAATGTTATAACTTCCAATGCTGAAATATTCAGCGATTTTTATCAGAATGCAATTATTCCATATATAAATTATCAAACCGCGGAGGATTGATGAAACCTATTAAAATTTTTAAAGTTACCCCTTCCTTACCCGATGAATTATCCGACTTAGAAACCATCGCCTATAATCTACTATGGGGGTGGAATGAAGAGGCAGTAACTTTGTTTCATCGGATATCCCCTGAAATTTGGGAAAAATCAAAGCATAATCCTGTAATGATGCTATCCATGGTCAGTCAGGAACATTATCTTAAACTTTCTAAAGATGAAAGCTTTATCGCCCACATGGAAAGAGTTATTAGATTTATGGATTCTTATCTGACCAGCGCAAAGTGGTTTGAAAAAGCATATCCTGAATATGAAAATACCAAGATAGCGTACTTTTCTCTGGAATTCGGTTTAAATGATTGCTTCCCCAACTATTCCGGAGGATTGGGGGTATTATCCGGAGATCATTTAAAATCATCCGCCGATCTGGGGATACCTTTAGTGGCAGTTGCCCTGCTTTACGGGCAGGGCTACATGACTCAGTATCTATCTGATGATGGATGGCAGCATGAGAAATACATTGAAAATGATTTTGAAAATCTCCCCATCAAGCTGCTCACCAATGAAAATCAGGAACCCTTGAAAATTTCAGTTAAAATGGCGGATCGGGAAGTATTTGCAGAAATATGGCTAGTCAAAGTAGGCAATATAAGCGTATATGCCCTCAACACCAATATTCCCGAAAACTGCGACGCTGATAAATTTATAACTGAACGGTTGTACGGCGGAGATGAAAACACCCGGATTATGCAGGAAATACTAATCGGCATCGGGGGGATGAGAGCATTGAGGAAAGTGGGGATAATGCCCACGGTAGTACATATGAACGAAGGGCACAGCGCTTTTTTGATTCTGGAAAGGATCAGGCAGCTGATGAGTGATTTCAATTTAAGTTATCAGGAAGCCAGGCTCATTGCCGCTTCCACCAATGTTTTTACCACTCACACTCCGGTACCCGCAGGAAATGAAGTTTTTCCCACGGAAATGGTTGAACACTATTTAGGCTATTTCAGGGAAGAGCTCGGTTTAACTAAAGATCAGTTCTTCGATTTAGCCAGACAACGACCGGAAAACGATAGTGAACCTTTCAATATGACTGTTCTAGCTTTGAACAATTCTCATTACTGTAATGGGGTCAGTAAACTGCACGCTGAAGTTTCCCGGAAGATGTGGTCAAATATTTGGCCTGACCTTCATCATGATGAAATTCCCATTATAAGTATAAAAAACGGCATTCATCCGAACAGCTGGATTTCCGGGGACATGGCTGAACTTTTCACCAGATATTTGGGACCACGCTGGCTGGAAGAACCCGGAGATCAGGATATATGGCAAAGAATCTCCCAGATACCTGATGCCGAACTGTGGAATACTCATGAACGCCGTAGAGAAAGATTGGTCTCGTTTATCCGCAGAAAGCTTAAAAATGATCTGATTTGCCGGGGCGCTCAAAAAACTGAAGTTGACCAAGCAGAAGAGGTGCTTCATCCTGATGTTCTTACCATCGGCTTCGCCCGAAGATTTGCCACCTATAAACGGGCAACCTTGCTGTTCAGAGATATTGCCAGGTTAACCAAAATACTTACCAACCGGGATCATCCGGTTCAAATAATATTCGCGGGGAAAGCTCATCCCCGGGATGACGCAGGAAAAGACCTTATCCGTCAGATAATCCACATATCCAGAATACCGGAGTTAAGAAGGCATATCGTGTTTATTGAAGATTACGACATCAATGTAGCCCGATACCTGGTGCAGGGCTGCGATGTCTGGCTTAATACCCCTAGACGCCCTCTGGAAGCAAGCGGGACCAGCGGAATGAAAGTTCTGTTCAACGGAGGCATCAATCTGTCCACTCTTGATGGATGGTGGGATGAAGCCTACAATGGCAGAAACGGATGGGCAATAGGTCGGGGGGAAGAATATCAGGATCACTACCTCCAGGACCAAGTGGAAAGCTTTGCCCTTTATGAACTATTGGAAAACGAGGTAATTCCTAAATTTTACAACCGGGGAAGAGATGGTTTACCCCGAAAATGGATTAGAATGATAAAATCTTCCATGCAGCAGTTGTCTCCTATATACAATACCAACCGCATGTTAACTGACTATACCAAATTATGCTACATTTCCGCCCACGGTAACTGGAATAAATTGTCTGAACATAATTTTACTAAATCTCATGAGTTAGGACAATGGTGGGATAATATAACACAAAACTGGGATAGTATAAAAATCAATGAAGTTTATTCAGACACCCATCATCCCCTGGAAATGGGTCAAGAGTTGGAAGTTAAAGCAACTATAAATCTAGGAAAATTAACTCCTGAAGAAGTCCTGGTAGAAATATACTACGGTAAAATATCCGCAACCGGTGAAATTGAAGATTTTAAAACAGTGAAAATGACCGTATCGGAAAGCAATGGAGACTCCAACTATACCTATTCAGGTAAGATTCCCTGCCAATCCAGCGGCAAGAAAGGATTTTCGGTGAGAATACTGCCTTACCATCAAAATTTATCCAGAAAATTCCTGCCGGGGATGATTCACTGGGCTAATAGTTAAGTTCCATTAAGGTTGTAACTGCTTTTCTTGAGTTTTATAATCGAGCTAGGGGAGTAGTACTGTTCTCTGAGGTAAATTGTTGTTTTTCAAAACAGTACCCCCCAGTGTAAATCTCACCTGTGACGAAGTCACACTATCAGAAGATAGCGGCTATCAGAGATAGCTAGCTATCTTCGATAGCTTAGATGAATAACCAGATAATGATGAATTTATTCAATCATTTCTGGTTATGA
>LKUE01000382.1 GCA_001412365.1 Desulfuromonas sp. SDB
AAAAAATGACATAAACTGATGAAGATCATTTTCAGTAAATCCGGAGAGAATTACCGCAGTACTCATGTCTGAAGGTTCATTCAATCCATCACCTGAATCCATCCTCAACAATTCATCTAAACTGCAGTCTAATTTTGAATTGCCCACAAACACCCAGGGATAGTGGCTGAATCTGCTTCTGGACATTGCCTGATTGATAATATTCTGCTGATCAACATTAAATCCGGCAAAAAGTATTTTCTCCGGACCGAACATTTTCTCAGCAGAGTTATCTATTTTCTTAAATCCTTGATCCAAAACTGCTTTTTATCCTTTCTGCATTATCTTGTGTTAGTTGATGATTAAAGGTAAATTAATTATAAAATATTGAATTACAAATTACCACAATCTTATGAACTATAAAACAATTAACCGCAAATTGTTAATCCTGGTTATTTTATGGGGATTATTATTCAGCTTCGATCAGGATAATTTTCTATATTCTGACTGTTTTTACCCCTCCCTGCAGACATGGTTTGCTGAATTATCCCAGGGATACAGTATTCTCCATCTGGCGGCAATGGATGGAAATGAAAGTATGGTGAAATTCCTGCTGGATATGGAGGTTGATCCCAACCAGCGTAACCGATGGGGGGAAACAGCTCTACAAAGTCTGATGGCGGAGAAAGATTATAGTGATCAACTGGAGATGATAACTTTACTGCTGCAGGCAGGGACTGATCCTAATTCATCTAATACTGCAGGGATAACTCCGGTACATATAGCGGCGGGGGGAAATTCTGAACAAATAATGAAGCTGCTGATAGACTTCGGTGGCAACTTGAATTCAATAGATTCCCAGGGGAATACCCCTGTGCACTTCGCCTCCGCCAATCCTGATGAGGAAATGATACAACTGGTTGTGGAAAATTCCGGGGATTTGAACATTTGTAACCTCAGCGGCGAATCTCCCCTGCACTGGGCAGTGGGTAATGGAAATTTTTTTCATGTTCAAATCTTAATTGATCATGGAGCTGACCTAGATATTCAGGATTTTTCCGGCAACACTCCTCTGCACTGGGCGGTATTCAGCGAAAATCCGGATATGGTCAATCTTCTCATTTCCAATAATTGCGACTGGAGTATAAAAAACAATCAGAACTTAACTGCTGGAGATATTGCTGAAAAATACCTGACCTATTCAAAAAATTTCAGTTTAATCAGACAGATTTTAATATCCGCTGATCAGAATTGACCCTGCAGCATAATTGAAATACAATTAACTATATTTTCAATAGGATTTTACTATGGATAAAAATGAAGAAGATGTAAAAAATTTCAATGAAAAGTTCATCAAGGAAAATTCCAGGTCCATCACTGAACAGGATCTACAGAAGGTTTCCGATATTGCGGACAAAATTGAACAAAAATTTATAAACCGGGGACCTTTGAAAAGGTTTCTTGACGATGGCAAGTTATTAATTTCAGTTATCAAGGATTATATTAAAGGTCAATACCGGAAGATTCCCTACTGGGCGATTGCCGCCATTGCCTTCACTCTACTATATGTATTCAATCCTTCCGATGTGGTCCCGGACATATTGCCCATGCTGGGCTTAGTGGATGACGCCACCCTGGTAGGGGTATGTCTGTACCTGGTGGAGCGTGAATTGAAGGACTACCAGATATGGAAGCAGACGTCCTCAGATCACCGTGAATAATTTAGTAGCCAGTATTTTTCTATTTTGTTCAATATTAATAAAATAAACACCTGGATTTAATTCAGTATGGACATTTAATATTGCCTTATCCTGATAAGTTGATTCAATAATATCATTTAGGATTATTCTTCCGGATAGATCGCAGATAAAATAATTTAAATTCTTACCTGCCCAGTCCACAGGGATTTCAACAACAATTTCAACTGCTGATCCTTTAACCACTGAGGGCATAATAACCAACAAGTAATCAAACTGATTGTCGGTTATTCTTCCTGTTTCCTCCACTCCCGTAGAAATTTGATAACGGTAAATACCCTGATTGGTACCGGCATAAATCCACCCGGGCAGAGAAGAACTCTGGGCAAAACACCACACCGTGGAATCGGGCAAACCCTGATTTGCCGGCTGCCAGGAATCTCCCTGATCGGTGGAAATCATCACTCCGTAACCTTCACTTCCTGCGAAAATAATCTCTGAATCTGCCTTACTCACTAATATATCCTGTGGAAATACAAAATAATTGGATACCTCCCAATTTATCCCGTAGTCAGTTGAGTAATAGCATCCGTCAGAATAACTGCCGTTGCCCATTACCGCCCAAATCCAGGAATAGTGGTCTTGGTAATAATCCAATTTCCAAGCGGGTAAATTAGTTCCTCCTACCGGCAACCAGGGATTGAAACAATACCATATCCCCGACTGAGTCCCGCAGATATAAGATTCTTCCAGATTGGCTTGTTCCACCGCGATAACTGAAAAAACTGAATCATCCAGGGCGCTGTCGGCAAAGAAAGTCCAGTTTTGACCATAATCATAGCTGAGCCATAAACTGTTTCCCAATGAGCTGAGAAAAATCATACTGTCGGCATAAGTGGGAATAAATACTGAATAAGCCATCCCCAGCCAGTGTAAAATATCCCAACTATCTCCCCCGTCGGTTGAGCGGTACAAGCCGTCACTATATGAACCAACTCCGAAGGTGTAATACACAGTATCCGGTTTGCCTGGATGGAAAACAATGTCATTCGCGGGAAACGATGATACAGAAATCCAGGTCAATCCACCATCGGTTGTTTTGTACAAGCTATCCCCTGAACCAAACAGACAAGTTGAATTAACAGGAGATATGGCTAAAGTTTTTATAACCTGGTCCTGCAATCCCACATACTCCCATTGACCGGCATGAATGATATTTGCCAGTACAACTGCAAAAATAATAACTGATAGGAAATGTTTCATATTCTCCCCCTTTTCAATAATTATCACCAATAAATCAATATTTATCAATATTTATTACCGTAATTAGTTTTGCTTAATTGATCCTGAAAAAATAATCTAATCGAACAGCAAATTTCAATTTATTCATATAAATTCAAATTTTTAATAATTATCTGCTTCACCTTCAGTGAATTATTAAATCAGTGAATGATGAAATTGCCCTTGTTTTTCATTTATGGGGCAATGATTTAACAGTGGCAAATTAACTTAAAATAATATAAAATGAGATTTTTTTTAATTCCAGATTATGAGCACTTATTTTGATAAACTTATAATATTGCGTGATTTAATTAATCACCACCCCTTGTTTGCAGTGGGACTGCTGCTCATTGTAGGCTATTTCTTAGGTAAACTGGCTGCTCAATTTAAACTTCCCGAGATAACCGGATTTATAATTGCGGGATTAGTTCTGGGAAGATCCCTGACCGGGATGATCAGTCCGGATATGAGTGAAAGTCTTAAAACGGTTACCGAGGTTGCCCTGGGATTTATCGCATTGACCATCGGAGGTGAATTTTCCTGGTTTAAACTTAAACGAACAGGAAGAGAGGTGATAATAGTCACTGTGGTTCAGCTATTGGCAACTATTATTGCAGTTACCATAGGGTTATGGCTGTTGAAGCTTCCCCTCCCCTTTGCTCTGCTGCTGGGAGCGATTGCTTCCGCAACCGCCCCTGCGGCTACCGTGGCTATTGTGCAGTCTCTACGGGCGCAGGGATTATTCATTGATTATCTTTACGGTGTTGTAGCTCTGGATGATGCCGGTTGTGTTATTTTATTCGGAATTGCTTTCTCCGTTGCCACCAGCTTGCTTCAACCGGGAAGTCAAAGCGCTGGATTTCAGATGATATTACATTCTGTTTTTGAAGTGCTGATATCTATATTCATGGGAATTTTTTCCGGATTACTAATTCATATTACCACTCGTAAAAAGACCAACCCCAACGAAATAATGATTATTTCCC
Source organism: Desulfuromonas sp. SDB (assembly GCA_001412365.1). Lineage (GTDB taxonomy): Bacteria > SDB-A > SDB-A > SDB-A > SDB-A > SDB-A. The sequence goes on from LKUE01000382.1 coordinate 3,944, forward strand.
TGGGCTTTATATTCTTATTCACCTCTGTTTCCATTATCTTTCACCTGTCTCCCCTTCTGCTGAACATGGCTTCAGGAGCGATTCTGATTAATCTTTCCGCCCGGAATCACCGAATATTCAGGATACTGGAGCCTTTAACTCCGCCGGTTTATGCGTTGTTCTTTGTTATTGCCGGAACGGAACTTAAACCGGAAATCTTATTGAATTTTTCAACCTTATCCCTGGGCATCGCATTTATTCTGATCAGGGGGCTGAGTAAATACGGGGGGGTATATCTGGGCTGTAAAATCTCAGGAATAGGCAATCCAGTAAAAAAATACTTAGGTCTTTGTATGTTACCCCAGGCGGGAGTGGCTATTGGTTTAGTTCTGTTAATTCAGACTTCTCCGGCTTTAGCCCGGTTAGGCAGTCAAAATAAACTGTTTGCGGATATTATTCTGAACATGGTCAACATCGTCCTTCTCTCCGTGCTGATAAACGAATTAATCGGACCTCCCCTTTCTAAAATCGGTATCATAAAAGGCAATGAAATGGAGGAATAATGGACTTATACAATATTCTGGATGAACAAGCTTGCACCGTAAACTTCAAGGCAAAAGATAAAATTGACGCATTGAAGAAAATTGCCTCTATTGCCGCCCACACTCCTTCTCTGCAAGGTTATTCAGAAGAATTGATTTTTCAAAAACTTCAGGAACGGGAGCTAAAGGGGACTACCGGTTTTGGCAAAGGAGTGGCTATCCCCCATACCCGCATTGATGGCATGACTGACTTTCTACTGTTCATTGTAACTTCTCCCAAAGGGGTTGACTTTCAGTCCATTGATCATAAAAAAGTCAATTTATTT
>LKUE01000383.1 GCA_001412365.1 Desulfuromonas sp. SDB
TTAGTTTTTTTAGTTCTATCAATTTTCATTACTTACTCCCAGGCTTTATTCAATGGATTTTTTTACGATGACCGGAATTTGATTGTGGAAAATCCTTTAGTGGTAAACCATAAATTTCTGGATATTTGGAAGACTGATCTTTTTGAAACCACCAGAGGGCAATCCCAGTATTTCAGGCCAATGGTGGTCAGTTTATTTGCATTGGAATATTTAATTTCCAAAGATAATTCTTTTTTTTATCACTTAACCAATATAATTTTACATATTTTATGTGTCTTATTGGTTTGGAAATTTTCAGAATTGATTTTTGATAAGTTAAAAATTAATAAAATCTATGCTTTTTTCCCTGCCTTTTTGTTTGCCTTACATCCGGCAAATTCACAATCAGTTTACTGGATAGCAGCCAGAGGGGATGTATTAATGACAATGGGGGTAATTGGGGGGATTTTAAGTTTTAGATCCAGGCAGAAGATTTCCTATTTATTTTTTCCCTTGGCTTTTCTTTTGGCAATTTTGAGTAAGGAAGTTGGCTTTTTAATATTTATTTTAATTCCTCTATACCTTTTATTTTTCCGGGAAGATATCACAAAAAAAGAAATTTTTATAAAGTCTCTTATTCTTATTCCAATTATTGCCGTATATTTTGTAATCAGATTTAATATAGTCAAACCTGGTTATGTTTTCAATTCTGAAGAAACATTCTGGCTGCCTGAACATGGTCATTTTAGAAGATTGATGACCGTTTTTCCCATCTGGGGATATTACCTGGGGAGATCCTTTTTCCCATTTTATCTTAATTTTGAGTCAGGTTTGGAAATGTTCTCCGGAATTTTTAGGTGGCAGTTCTTATTAGGATTAGTAAGTGTCATCGTTACGATTATTGGAGTTATTTTAGGAAGGAAAAATAAATTGTTCAAATGGTCATTCATGTTTTACCTGATTTGCTTAGCTCCGGTTCTAAATGTTTTTCCAATTTTCGAATCAGGCATGGAGCATTATCTTTATCTACCCCTGGTTGCTTTTTGTATTTTTTTCGGGCAGCTTTTTAAGAAAAACAAGTCAACCATTTTAATATTTGTTATAATATGCATCATATTCTCTGTAACTATCTTTATCCGGGGCTTTGCCTGGAGAACGGAGATAGAAATTTGGAAAGATGCTGCCCATAAAACTGCTGTTTATGACCGGCACGGTTGGATAAGATCCAGGGTAAATCTTGCCTCAGCTTATATCAGCAGAGGCTTGCACAATAATTACCAGTCTGAAGATATCTTTAAAGCGGAATCTCTTTATACAGAAGTTCAAAATCAGTATCCGGACTATAAAGGTTCCAATATCGGATTGGGCAATATCGCCCTGATCAGAGGAGACTATCCAGCTGCCCTTGACTACATTTCCCAGGCAGTGAGAGATCATCCGGGCAATTACTTTTTATTGAATAAATTAGCCTATATATATTCAGCATTTGGTGAAAATGAACAAGCTAAACAGATAATTCTTGAAGTTTTACAGATGAAACCGGATTATGATGAGGCTAAGGCAAATTTAGCAGTAATATACTTTGTAGAAGGTAACATTGAAAAATCCTACCGACAATTTTTAAACACTGAAGTTACGCCCAGAAATTATGAAGTTATGGAGGTTTTAAATATTTTATTCAGTATTTTACAGGGTCAAAGATTGAAAAAATACCAACCCCAGATGCTAAAAGCAGTGGATATATTAACTCAAACCGGCTTGTTCCGGCAAAAAGCACAACTGCTTTCATTTATCAGCAGTGAAATACCTAATGACTCAAATATACTTTATTCACTGTCCATCTGCTATACTTTAGAACTCAATGATCCTGAATTGGGTTTGTATTCATTTGTGCAGGGAATTGAAAAATTTCCCAATGACCCCAGATTTTATAAAGGTCTTGGTTTACTGTACTTAACTTTAAATGACACTGTAAATTCAGTTTCAGTATTTAAGCAATATTTAGCTAAATTTCCCAGGGATTCTTCAGCGGTAAATATTTCAAATTTTGTTAAACAATGGGAAGAAAACAGTAATTGAATAAAAAAATCTATTTTTGTTTAATCATAAATTTTTATAAATATTTATTGATTTTATGTATTATATCTTAATAATTGAATCTATAAGATATATTAATATTGGCACAAAAATTTAGGAGGAGGGATGAAAAAAATAGTTGTAATTGTTTCATTGTTGTTTGGAATACTTAATCTGTTTGCAGATGACTTAAACTGGATTACTTTAAACCGGAATTTAGATTTGGAAATTGATCCTGGCACTCAATTTATTCAAGGCTATGCAGAACTCAGCTTTATAAATTTAAGCAATACTGATTCTATATCACTTGATTTATGGGGTTTAACTGTGGACAGTGTGATTTCTCAGGGAGTAAATCTGTCATTTTACAGAGTCGGGGATACCTTGGATACATTATTGGTAGTTGATTTAGGACAGACTTATTTTTCTAATGACACTATGGAATTAGAAATCTTCTATGGCGGAAATCCCTTTCTCATTCCCGGACCTTTATGGCTGGGGGGATTGAGATTTTATTCCAATGTAATTTTCTCCATTCATGCCCCTAATGGATTGAAAGCATGGATGCCCTGTCTTGACCACCATCGGCACAAAGCCTGGGTTAACCAAAACTATACCGTACCCGACACAATGTTTGTCATGTCCAACGGTTTACTTGATTCAGTAGTAAACTTATCCGGGAACAGAAAAAAATACTTCTGGAGGGAAACCAGAAAATTAATTCCCTATATTCAGGGAGTGGCAATTTCAAATTACGCCATCAGGAACTATTACATAGATACAATACCGGTGATGATTGCCACTTTTCCTCAGGATTCGGCAAATGCAGTTTATGCTTTGAGAAGACTTGACTCCGCCTATCAGGTTTATACCCAGAGATATGGACCTTATCCTTACTGCAAGATTGCCTACGCTGAAGTTATACTATCAGGAGGGATGCAGAATCAGGATTGTATTTTAGTAGGGGTTAACCAGTTCAATGGTTCAGCAGCAAATGAAAGACTTTTGATGCATGAATTTGCCCATATGTGGTGGGGTGATTATGTCTCTCCATTGGATTTCGGTGAAGTTTGGCTGCCTGAAGGATGGGCTGTTTTTTCAGAGGGTGTTTTCAATGAATATGTGGTAAGTGAAGCATCAATGCATGCCTACATGCATCAGCAGAGAAATGAATACTTAGATTTTGAACGCAATAACGGTTATTATGCCACCCATAATCCTCCCTATGAGCATTTTTATTCGGAATTAACTTATGAAAGACCCTGTGCCATGATCTATGCTCTGAGATTTGCCTTGCAAGATTCATTATTTTTTGAAACCACCAGAGAAATTATGAATGTGTGGGGGGACAGCAATGCTCAATGGCAGGATGTAAGTGATGTATTCACCAATGTGACCGGAAGGGATATGACCTGGTTCTTTGACCAGTGGCTGAATGGTACCGGCACTCCCGATCTGTATTATGAATATTACCAGAGTTCCAGCGGAGCTGACAGCAGCATGGTATTTGCCTGGACCACTTCACCCACTTCTACTGATTTTAAAATAGAAATACCACTGCATTTTTATTTTAATGGTAATCCGGTGGATACTCTTATCGCGGTAGCTGATGCTGATTCCGAATACAGTTACTTTGCAGTTAGTTGTGATTCGTACCAAGTTGATCCAGACAGCACCCAGTTTGTTAAATCCAGGTACCGGAATAGTTGCGAGATTATTGCAACTATTCCTCAAGATCAAAGCGTAATTGTAACCTGGACATCATCTAACCTTCCTAATGTGAATGGATACAATGTTTATGCCGCTGAATATCCGGGTTTAAATTATCAGAAGATGAATACAAATATGATAACCGATACTTTTTACACGGTTACCTCACTTACAAATGACCAGACCTATGCTTTTTACGTAACTCATCAGGTTCAAAACCGCTGGGAAAGTTATCCTTCAGACACCAGTATGGCAACTCCGGCCAGTTTTCCCTTTGACCGGAATCTGCTTGTTGTAGATGAAAGCGAAGGAAGCAGCGGAGCAACTCCCATAATGCCTACTGATCAACAGTTTGATTCTGCCTATCAGGAAATATTCCAGGGGTATGTTCATGATGTGTACCACTGTGATAGTTCACTCCCCGATTTAAGTTATCTGGGACATTATCGTCAAGTTTTCTGGCATAGCGATGAATACATCTCCACCAGTCAAATCAATGAAGCTCAACAGTTGATTAAGTCCTATGTTACTGCAGGCGGTCATCTGATAATCTCAGGGTGGAGAGTGTACGAAGATTTGGACAGTAATCTGGCAATATTCTTCGGACTTGATTCAGCTGTTTTGGTTTACGATCCTGAATTTAGCATGGCAGAAGGATGGGGGGCATTCCCTGATGTACATATTGATTCCAATTTGATGCAGGCTTCCTGGAATGGAAAGATGGCCCGGGGGATGTATCTGGTAACCGGTAATGCTGGTGATACTTTGGCAGTTTGGGGACCGGGATCTTCACTCCAGGGAAAGATAGTAACCTTGAAGGTCAGTGATAATCTGATATTAAATTGCTATCCGCTCTATTTTGTGAAAAATGCCGATGCCCGGAGTTTTGTCCAGACTTTGGTGGGAGTGGAAGAGAACATCAGTGAAAATCCAGTGCAGGAGGAGATGCTGGTTAGATATTCCAGTCCTCATCAAATAGAATTTGTATTACCCTCCAGTATTATCGGACAAGATATTCAGTTTAAAGTATACGATGTCAGTGGCAGACAGATTTTTCAAACCTATATTGATGATAAAATTAAATTGTTTAGTTGGGATTGGACAGAAAACAGCGGGGTAAGAATCTCAAATGGTTCTTATTTTGTAATTATTCAGTCAGATAATTACCAGTTTAAAACCAAAATCTTCAAACTGATTTAAGATAAGAATTGGGGACGGTGCATGACTCTATGGCATTTATGGGTATTATATGAGTATAATTATTCTATTTATATATTAGAAAATGTCACAAAGTCATGCACCGTCCCCAATTTTTGTAATTTCCCGGAGGATTGGCTGTTCTCCAGTAATAATAGTGGGTGCCTGCAGATAAGTAACGGTCAACCAGGCAGTGAACTTCCCTGCCGGTTACATCGTAGATTTTCAAAGTAGTATGACCATCCTGAGGGAGAGTGAGGTTAAATTGAACCTGATTGCCGGATGATTTCGTCTGAACTATGTAAGCTAGAGGTATTTCTGGATCGGGCTGTTCCTGAATTCCTAACAAATCCCAGAAATCAAATCTCTGATGGTAGAGATGATAGTGACCTTGATCAATAAACGAAGGATATTCTTTAATAAATGTTACATCAATATGACTTTGATCTGGAAAAATGGCATGGATAAAATTATGCTTAGTGCATGAAGGAAAATAATAACTGAAATTAGAAGATATTGGGTTAATAATGCTAGCATCCCAGGTATTGCCAAAATCAGTGGAGTAAACTGCAGTCAGGGCATATTCCAGGCTGCCTGCAGTATCTACAACTGATAGGGTAATTCCGTAAATCCCGTACAAGTCCCAAATATAATAATCGTCTCCCCAGTACAATAATCCTAATGTAGGATATCCGGAGATATGTTCAAATACGGAAGGATTCCCAGTGATGATGGGAACCGGGTTGCAGGAATCAAAACTCCAGTTACCCGGATTTCCACTGTTGGGTTTAATGAAGTATATCTCTCCCAGGTCATAGCTATTAAGACTATTTCGGCAACTGTCTAGCTTTATCAATATGTAGGGTATCTTTGAGTAATAATCAACCATTATACTATAACCGGTTGAATTCATGGATAGAGTGTCGGGAGGATTTCCCGCTGTACCAATCATTAAATGGCGGGGAGAGGTCCAAGTCAACCCGTAATCTGTGGATTCCATATAGTAGGGGAGAATGGGGCTAGTAGCACTTTCCTGCCTTCCGAAGTACATAAAGACATATCCGTCATTTCCCCGGTCGCAAACCGGGGCTTTTTGACAATGAGCTTATCCCAGGGGAACAATCAAAGAACTGTCCCAGCTAGTCCCACCATCGGAGGAAGTAAATCCCCAAATATCTTCAAGGGTAGGTTGAAAACCAGCCGCAAAACGATGACCATCATTCCAAGCCACTCCAGTCATATTTGATATAGAAATATTTCCCATGATCACTGGAGTGAATAGTTGCCAAGGAGTTAATTCGTCGTAGGTATAGTAAGTACAGCCGTTTTCAGTCCAATAACAGTAACATCTGGCTTCATAGCTTGTATAAATGGTATCCATAGCAACAACCTGGGTTTGGTCATATTTTATATAGGAGAAATTCCCAGTGCCTACCTGGGTGGGAGTCCAATTATCTCCTCCATCTGTTGAATAAGTCTGATAGAATATCTGGTAAGCGTTGGGATCGGCAGTAGTTTGGGTAAAAATGACAGATACAGTGTCGGTGTAGCTGATGACTCTTCTTCCCGGAGCAGCTAAACCTCTCCAGTTGGCGTCAGAGGTGATCAGGTGGGTGTCGGAAGAGGTAAATAAAGATGTAGAATAGTTCTGTAAAGGGGTGACTAAATCGGGGGGGGTGATGATTATTTGATCAGCAGCCATGCTGTGACTTAAAACAAGAACCAGATTTACAATGACCATAAATATTTTCATTAATCCCCTCCTTGTTAATCTACTAATAGTATACTTGTTAGGATAATATTAAACAAGTGCTAAAAAGATCAACAGCGCATGGAGATAGAAAAATCCCATTATCAGAGAGGGAAAAGAAAATATCAAGATCATGGTTACTTTTCTAATCCAGCAAGCGCTGAGAATTAAATAATAACAGCTTAATACTCCTAATAAAATTGCAGTTAATCCTGAAAAGAATAATATACTGACTGTTATTATTCTTTCCCCCTGAATGCCTATATAAAATAATCCGGAGTAAATCAGCTTTGAACCAGACCAGATAAATAACCATGGAATGATATGAAAGATCATGGAGGTAACTGGAACAATGAAAGATAATTTCCTGCTATTATTGATTTCTCCCTCCAATGGTAATATCGGGGTTACCTAATAGTTCAGCCTCAGATTGCAGAAATATATGATCGGCATCAAGCTGGGAAAAGCTGAGAAATTTAATTTGGGTTAAGAAGGATTTCATCAGCTGATTGGATTCAGCTAATGCTTGTCCCGCCGGATATCCCCTGGTCCACCGTCTTAAAAAGTAAAAGTAAAAAACTGGAGAAGAACTTTGGTCATAGTGACCAATGTAAGCATCTGCCCCCAGATTTAACCAGTGTTTCCCCTGGTAGATATCGCCGCATCCGGTATTGTAAACCAGATGTATATTGGTCAGAAGGTGGGGGGGAAGGCTGTCCACCCAGTAAATATAGCTATTTTGATGGGCAAGCAGATAGATATCAACCTGGGAGTAGTGGGATAAAGCGTATTTCAAACTTTGTTGAAATTGCTTTTTGCAGTTATTATTACTGGATTCAGTGAAGTACCAATAACAGCCGTAATAATGTTGTAGATAACCTGCTGTAAAATTTTTTGATCCCCATTTTTGAAAACTGTTGACGTTGTCTCTGATGGCAATGGCTGCACGATTGTTTTTTCCTGGAGGAACATAGATTCTACAGAACCAGTTATCTGTTATTTTAACAATTAACAGATAGCTAATTACCCCTAAAATAACTGAAAATAATATTGCTGAAATTTTTTGTTTTTTGCCAATAACAGGATCTGTTGAATTACTTCTCATTTAAAGATTTATTTGTTTAACTTGATAATTTCAATATTAATCCTTGTCAGGTCAATGACCAAGGATAAAATTTGATTTTTAAGTTCAATCTGCATAAGATAGTAAAAAGATAAACCAAAATCCCTGGAGGAATGATGAATAATTCAGATATTTTTCAGTCAATGCAAATTAAATTAAATGATCAATTACCTCCTGATCCTCAGTTCGAGACGGGTATAAGAAGAGCACCTAAAAGAGCACTTAACTTGACCAAATATCAAGTTAAGATAGCTCTGACCAATGCTCTAAGATATATTCCGGAAAAACTTCATCAAAAATTAGCTCCGGAATTTTTAGAGGAGCTGCATACCAGGGGAAGAATTTACGGATACCGTTACCGTCCTCAGGGTGAAATCAAGGGAAAACCGGTAGACCAGTACAAAGGAATTCTGGAAGCCAGAGCCCTTCAGGTCAATATTGACAACAATTTAGATTTTGAAGTCGCTTTATATCCTTATGAATTAGTAACTTATGGAGAAACCGGACAGGTTTGTCAAAACTGGATGCAGTACCGGTTAATCAAGAAATACCTGGAGATCATCCGGGAAGATCAAACCTTAGTGGTTAGTTCCGGTCATCCGGTTGGTTTGTTTGCTTCCCACCCCAATGCTCCCCGGGTTATATCTACTAACGGTTTGATAGTGGGGCAGTGGGATAATCCTGATCATTTCAACAAATTAGCGGCAATGGGAGTTTCCAACTACGGTCAAATGACTGCAGGAGGGTGGATGTATATCGGACCCCAGGGAATTGTGCACGGGACCTATCTCACCATTTTAAATGCTGCCCGGAAATATTTAGGAGTAGGTGAAGACAAAGACCTCAAGGGAATTTTATTTGTCTCCTCCGGTTTAGGAGGGATGAGCGGAGCACAGGCAAAAGCAGTGGAGATTGCCGGAGGTATTGGAGTCATTGCGGAAGTGGACTTCAGTCGAATAAAAACCAGGTTAAATCAGGGATGGGTTGGCAAAGCTTCCGATAATTTAGATCAAATAGCAGATTGGATAAAACAGTACAGGTCATCGGGAAAAACTGAGTCCATCGCCTATCATGGAAATATTGTGGATCTGCTGGAATACCTCGATCAAAAAAATCTTAAACCGGAGTTACTTTCCGATCAGACTTCCTGCCATGCAGTGTATGAAGGGGGGTATACACCGGCAGGAGTGAGTTTTGATGAAGGCAGGGAAATATTGAGAAATGATCCATCGAAATTTAGACAGCTGGTGGACAATTCATTGAAAAGACATTTTCAAGCGCTGGTGCATTTAACTGAGAAAGGCAGCCATTTCTGGGATTACGGTAACAGCTTCATGGCTTCAGTATTTGAAGCAGGTGAATCTGAAATCGCTAAAAATAAGCAGGACACTTCCCAAGGATTTATCTGGCCTTCTTATGTTGAAGATATCATGGGACCAATTTGTTTTGACCGGGGTTTTGGTCCGTTCAGATGGGTATGTTTGAGCGGAAAGCAGGAAGACCTTCACTCCACTGATCAATTAGCGATGAATTGTATAGATCCGGCTATCAGCTCTCTGCACCGGGATAATTATCACTGGATTAAAACTGCAGAGCAAAATAAGCTGGTGGTGGGGACTAAAGCCCGGATTCTGTATTCAGATGAACAGGGTAGAATGAATATCGCCTTGAAATTCAATGAAGCGGTCAGACAAGGTGAAATCGGACCGGTGCTGATTGGCAGGGATCATCATGATACTTCAGGTACAGATTCACCTTTCCGGGAAACCGCTAATATTTACGATGGAAGTATGACTACTGCAGATATGTCCGTGCAGTGTTTCGCGGGAAATGCTGCCAGGGGAATGACCTTGGTGGTTTTGTCCAATGGAGGAGGAGTGGGGATAGGCAGAGCCAGCAATGGCGGATTTGGACTGGTATTAGACGGCAGTGAAAGAGTTGATCAAATAATTAAGTTATCTCTGTCCTGGGATGTGATGGGAGGAGTAGCCAGGAGAAGCTGGAGTGGTTGTGCCCCCGCGGTAGAAACTGCAGTTAAGTGGAATAAACAAAATCCGGATAAGGGGCATATAACCCTTCCTTTCCAGGTAAATACCGAATTAATTAACCAGTTAATTGATTAATTTGATTTAATCCCGGACTGGGGAATTTAAACTGTCATGGCTGAAGAAAATATACTTATATTTATTGCTCTGATAATCATTTTAGCTAAAATTCTAGCTGATCTTTTTATTAGAGTGGGTCTTCCTCCAGTGCTGGCGATGATCCTTATTGGAATATTATTTGGTCCCACCGGATTTAATTTAATCAGAACTCCCCATGATCATCTTATAATTCATTTTTTGGCTAAAGTGGGAGTGATCTTATTGTTGTTCATGGCTGGTTTGGATACGGATCTCTCCCGGATGAAAAAAATGGGAGGCAATACCTTTATGATTGCCTTGGGTGGGGTAATACTGCCATTTATCGCTGGTTTCGGCATAAGTTATCTATTTTTTAAATCAGTTAATGTTGCCCTGGTTTTTGGATTAATCTTGACAGCCACTTCAGTGTCAGTATCGGTGATGGCATTAATGGATTTAAAAAAATTAGATTCAGTAGAAGGGAACACTATTCTAGGAGCTGCTATTATTGATGATATCATCGGGATTGTTATGTTGACCTTTTTGTTCAGCATATTGGGATTAAAGCAGCAGTCATTGGTTTTATCTTTAGGTAAGATTGTTGGGTTTCTGGTTATATCTTTTGCAGTGGGAATTTTTTTAATTCCTCAGATATTAAAATATGCCCGGTTGCTGAAAGTGGAAAAAGCAGTGGTTACCATTGTATTGGGAGTGATGTTTGCTTTTGCCTGGGCTGCTGAGTATGCTGAAATAGCAGCTATTACCGGTGCTTACTTAACTGGAATGTTTGTGGGAAGAACAAAACTGAAAAAAAGAATTGAAGGAGAAGTGCTGACTTTAGGTCATTCATTATTTATTGCCCTGTTTTTTGTTTCTATTGGATTGGAAACTAATTTAAGGCTATCCAGCAAAGATATAATTTTTGCGGGGGCAATTACCATAGTGGCGGTACTGGGCAAATTATTTGGATCAGGACTGATTGCCTGGTGGAGAGGTTTCAGCTGGAATCGCTCCATGGTTATTGGTTCGGGGATGATTCCCCGGGGAGAGGTTGCTTTAATTATTGCCACCATTGCTGCATCACCTAAACACGGGGGATTGATAAATCTGGATTACCTGTCTGCGGTGGTGTTCATGGTTATCATATCTGCTTTTGTTACTCCTTTTTTGTTGAAGTATTTTTTTAAATTACCCCCTCAAAATCGGTTAAAGGAGGAAAGATGATTTCAAGATATTTCCATCCTGAGCATTTGATGTTCAATATGAATTTTGAACATAAACAGCATCTATTTGAATATCTGTGTAAAAAAGCAGAACAGGATGGGTTTATAACCTCCTGGGAAAAAATGTACAAGGCAGTGGCAGAACGTGAACAACAGGGTATTACCGAGTTAAAATCATCAGTGGTATTACCCCATGCCCGGGGTGATTTTATCACCAGGTTGTTTACTTATTTTGTAGTAAATCCCCAGGGGATTTCATATCAGGGAATCAAAGGAGATAAGGCAAAACTGGTAATCTTTATCGGCATTCCCCCCCAGGATAAGGATTATTTGAAGTTGCTGGCGGCAATTTCAAGAATATTGTCCAAGCCGGGATTTTTCGATCAACTGCTCCGGGCAGAAGTCATTGAGGATGCAGTTTACACTTTCAAGAAATACTATCTCCAGGTGGGGGAACAGGCAAAAGGTGAAACTGGATACGCAGTGGTTTTAAATATCAACGGAATTGTGGATGTAGATGAAATTCTCCCCCTGATGACTGAAGTGGGGATTAATAATGTAGTGGTTATGGAGGGGGAACAACCGGATTCTCCGTTTAAAATGCTGAAGTTTTTTTCATCTTTCAGTTTCCGGAGGAGCGGAATAGGGGAATCCAGATTGTTCATGGGGCTGACTTCGGACAGTGATGCTTCCGGAAAACTTTTCACCTTATTAAAAAATGAAGGCACTGATTTATCCCGCCCGGGAAAGGGATATGTCTTTTCCTTTGCTCTTAATCAGTGTTTTGGGGGGGTGGAAGAAGAACCTGAGTTCTGATCTCTCCAGTTTGAATACAGCGCTGAGTAGATATAAAATTTCTTACCTTATTTGAAAAGAATAATTTTTACGGGTGGTTGGAGTTTTTCATTGATCGTTCAATATTACGGTTGGTTTGATTTAGTTATCTGGTTAAAACAATTAGGGGGGAGAGGATATCTCTTTAAGGTATCTTAACCGGATTATAAAAATTCGATTGTATTTTTGTGTAAGATCATCTTGCAGTTCTAAAGCTAAACTGCCATCTGGTTCCTGAATGCCTGAAATAGTGGAAAAGATGAATACACTATCCGGGGTTTTTAATTCAACATTGTAATCAACTAATTGATAGGATTCATTTTCAATAAATGTTTCCACATCAGAAATTACATTGTTTTGGAAATTACGCTGATTAAGTGAGGACCTCCCGATAAAAAACAGTATTATTCCTATGGACAATAAGGTCAGCAAGGAACTTATGATGGTGGTAGTGGTCTTACGATAATGCTCTCGATGTTGTGGATGGAGACCTAGAAACAGCAATATCACTCCTGCCGCAAAACTTATTCCGATGAGGTTGGCGGTGAACAGCAGTAATGCGCCAATTGCATGATTCCCCTGGGACTGGGCTAAGGATATGCCGATAACACAAGCAGGGGGCATCAATGCAGCAGCGATAGCTACTCCGGGAAGGGCAGCTCTGACACTTCCATGGGCAAGGGCGTAAGCCCCCGCCATTCCTGAAGCCATTGCGATCAATAAATCCAGGAGGGAGGGTTTAGTCCTGGATAGTATCTCTACTCCCATTGATTCAGGTGGGAAAAGCCAGGTCATTAAATATGAAAGTATGATTGCCAGAATTAATCCTTTTAAAGTCGCCTCGATTGCTTTGAATAATATGGTTTTATTCCCGGTGGCAATGCCTAAAGAAGTGGCAATGAGCGGGGTCATCAGGGGAGCAACCAACATTGCCCCTATTATGACCGCAGGGCTGTTTAACAGTAAACCGAGGGTGGCAATTATCGAGGATAGAAACACCATGATGTAATAATCAATACTGGGCCGGGCGCCCACTGCCAGCCGGCGATAGAAATCATATTTCTCCGTACCCTCCACGCTGGGCAGGAGTTTATCCAGTCCGATAACTATTCTTCGAAGGAAATATTTTACAAAACCAGGAAATGGTCTTGAAATAAAAATGGGGTTGTTCAAGGACTGGGCAAGTTGGATGGAAATGCTTCCCAGGGAAAGTCTTTCAAAAACTCCTTCGGGGGGATTGCCCATGACGATTAAAGTTTTTGAATCTACGTTTTCCATAATCCGTTGGATAATAATTTTTGAGCTGATGGAATGGGGCTTGTTACCAGTGTATACTTTAATGGTTTTAATGTTCCCGGCGGTGTAGGATTTGATTGCTTCAGCTATACTTATCCAGGGTGGCGGTTTTTCTTGTTCCCAGGGGAGCAGAACCGTCTTAATTTGGGAAATATTTTCTTCTCCGGATTTTGCCACTAAAATATCACAGGTGGCATCTTCCAGCAGTTTTTGCAGAATTGTACTGAGTTTTCCATTCTGTTCAGACCATCCCAGTATAACTAGATTAATACGTTCATCAACAATTGTATTTAATATTCCCTCCACAATGGAAGATGCCCTTCGGGAAATATTCAAGTAAGGAATCTCCGGGGTGGAAAATTGAGTTTGGATTATTGAATTTATGTTTTCAGTGCTAACTTTATAATCCTGGGGGGGATAGGGTGCGTTGACTTTCAGAAAGATAATTTCAGCCTGTTTGTGCCGGGCGATGACTTTGGCAATTTCAATTAGATACTCAGCGGTGGAAGGATTAGCCAGGGGCACCAAAATCTTATATTCCCGGGGCAGGGGAATATCCTGGATATTTTCGACATCTTTTTGATAAAAAGATTTTAAGAAAGTCCTCTTGGAGAAAATCTCATAAAACATCCAGGGAACTAATATAAAGGGCAGAAATAATATTGATAATTTAGCAGTGATAATTACCGCTGCCGGAATTACGGTGCATAACAGAGGGAAGATGGGATACAGGGGAAGAATGAAAGATTTTGACCGGGAAGGACGGCGGAACATCAAACTGCAAATGCCGGTAATCATCAGTTTGAGCATAAAAGAACAGATTAATAAATTAACTATGAGCATGGTTACATCAATAAATTGGAGAATTACAAACAACCCTATTGCACAGAAGATAATTAACCAGTGTGAATATTTAGAAATTGAAGTGGGTATAAATTTTTCCACTCCCATTGTATCTAAAGACAACCGGGAATTTTTTAT
>LKUE01000384.1 GCA_001412365.1 Desulfuromonas sp. SDB
TTTATTATTTTTTCAAATATAAATCCCCTGCTGACTATTTTAGGAGTAATTTTTTTCACTTTAATTCTGAAAATGAGGTTAGGGGGCTTTTTATTTGCCGTAATCATATCTTCCCTGCTCACTTCAATATTAATATTATTTAAAATTAAAAATCATTTTGATTGGTCTTATAGCTGGAAATGGGCAAAGAAGATTATATCCTATTCACTTCCTCTAATCCCCTATGCCAGTACCTTGTTAGTACTTACTTATTCAGACAGGTTTTTGGTAAAAATTTTCATGGGCTTTGAATACGCAGGATTGTATTCACTGGGAGCTAAAATTTCCGGAATTTTAACTGTTCTCTCCACCGGGTTTAGAAATGCATGGGGTCCTTATTTTTTCTCCACTCACTACGATAAAAATGCTTCAGGCAGATATTCACAGGTTTTCGACACCTTTGTATTTTTATCCATGCTGGGAATTGTCACTTTAACTATCTTCGCCAATGAAATAATTTTAGTACTTTCCACTGCTGAATACCTGCCCTCTCATCCGGTAATCCCCTTCCTGTTACTCAGCAACTTACTGTTCAATCTTCAATTCTTTATGCTGGGAATCTACATTAAAAATAAAACATACTACTTGACCATCACTGCCTTAACATCTGTATTTATCAACATCTCCCTGGATATTTGGCTGATTCCCCTCCTGGGTATTATCGGGGCAGCTTTGGCTACTATGGTTTCCTACATTATAATGTTTGTAACTAATATGATAATCTCCCAAAAACTTCATCACATTCCCTATAAATTTAAAAAGAACTTGTACTTTATAATGCCCTGGTTCATATTTTGTATTTTTTTCAACTACTATCCACTGGTGCCGTTCAAGTCTATTTTGATAAAAATAATTTT
This sequence comes from Desulfuromonas sp. SDB, assembly GCA_001412365.1. GTDB lineage: Bacteria > SDB-A > SDB-A > SDB-A > SDB-A > SDB-A. Next base: position 897 of record LKUE01000384.1, read on the forward strand.
AGTTTTTCTGTTTTTAACCACTGCCCATATCACCGGAATTATCAACGGAAGTAAACTTAAAAAATCTCTGAAAAACTTTATAAACCCATAATATTTTTCAATCCGCTTTGCTTAGCTAAATTGACTGCCTGTTGAAACTCTGGTGGGGTAATGTAGCGGTTGATGTCGGGGTCAGCCACCGCTTTATAAACAGGATGATATTGATCCATGATATTGACATAGGTAACCGGTGATATCTTATCTGCAATAAATCTAAACACCTCTTTTGAACCGGCAATCTGATTGGGCAGAATCAAATGCCTTACCAGAAGACCTCTGCTGGCAATTCCATCCCCGTCAATTTTTAAATCACCAACTTGAGAGAACATTCGGGCTACTGCTTTTTTGTTGTAATAAGGATAATCTGCCACCTTAGAATATATTAATCCATTTTCAGAATTTCCATATTTCATATCGGGCATGTATATGTCCACAATTCCTTCCAACAGATCTATGATTTCAGGTCGCTCATATCCTCCCGTATTGTAAACAACCGGCAAATCCAATCCCTGTTTAGCAGCAATAAGCAGAGCTTCCAATATAAAGGGGAGTACATGGGTGGGGGAAACCAGATTAATATTGTGGCATCCCCATTTGCTTAAACTCAACATCATCCCGGCAAGTTGTTTGGGATGAACAGATTCTCCTCTGCCCTGCTGACTGATTTCATAGTTCTGACAATAGCAACAACCCATATTGCAGTTGGAAAAAAATATCGTCCCCGACCCCCCCCTCCCGGACAGAGGCGGTTCTTCTCCGAAATGCGGACCATAACTGGACACCTTGGCAAAATTTCCGGTTCTGCAGAATCCCGTTTCCCCTTCCTGACGGTTTACCCCGCATTGGCGGGGGCATAACTGACAGTGGGCAAGATTGGAGATAAGGGTGGGTAATATTTTTTCAATTTTATCTTTTTTCATATTTAAAAATCCGGTTACCCCGAAAAACTAATTACCTGTTTCAGCCTGGGATCTTCGAAAATAATGGGGAAGGGCAGTTGTGGGATCAAGAACATCAGTATATTCACTTTCCCACAGGCTGAGCAAGGTCTTGGCAAGAGATGAATACCACCAGGGATGATCAAGCCAGATTAGGTCCTCCCGGGCAGAGAGGTATGGTTTTAAATATCTGATTCCAGTTCCACAAATTGATACCGGGCAAGAGGGCAGACATGAAATCAGATCACGGGGATCCCAGGATTGGAGGGGGATGAGAACATTTACTTCTTCCCCCTTACTCTCATAACCAGATGCATATAACTGTCCCTTTCGAGCATCTTGGGTAATTAAAACTGTTTTATGGACTTTTCTCAATCTCCAGGCAACGGGGATATGGGTGTCAATTCCTCTTAATTCAATCCGGTTAACTGCACATAAACCTTTGGCAAAGGTCATCCCAATTCTTAATCCGGTAAATGAACCAGGACCGGTAGTTAATATAATCTTATCAAGCTGTTCAGAAGCTAAACCGGTAATCTTCAGCATTTTATCAAAACTTTCAACTATTTTTTCGCCGCAAGGCTTATCTCCAGTTAAATTTAATTCTGCTAATATATTTTTCTCATCAGCTAATACCAGGGACAATCCCAAGGTTGAGGTATCCATGCTTAAAATCAAGTGTACTTCCTGGTTATGATTAACTTTCTTCCCTGAGGAACAACATATTCAATTTCAAAATCAATCCGCTCAGGGGGTAAGAAATTTTCTGCTTTTTCCGCCCATTCAATTAATATCAGTCCATCTGATTGGATAATGTAATCCCATCCCAAAAATTCCAGTTCTACCGGATCTTTTATCCGGTAGAGGTCAATATGATAAATTTTTACAGTTCCTTGATATTCATTCATCAAATTAAAAGAAGGACTGCTGACTGGTTCTGCCACCCCGAAATATTCCGCAATAATTCCAATGGAGAAAGTTTTTCCCGAGCCCAATTCTCCATAAAAAGCAATTAATTCATTACCGTTCAGGGTTTGACAAAACCGCTGTATAATTCTTTTTTGGTGCTGAGTATCTAAGGCTTCAAATATTTGCGGTTCAGGTTGCGGCAATCGCAATACCCTCCAACACTAAATAGGGATGATACTGCCCTCGGCCAATCCAATCATGTATTAATTTTCCGCATCCGCCAGTGAACATAATTTCAGGGGAAGGGTCAAACATATGGTCTATTTCATCCAATCCAATTTTAACTGCTCCCCGGATGCAATTGAATACCCCCGCGGATACTGCCTGCTGAGTTGGTCCTGCAAAGGTATGTTCAAACTTTAACTGTTCAAAATCAAATTCAGGAATCATCGCCAAGCTGGAAGCAGTTGAAACCATCTTTTTCATTCCGGGGGCAATAAATCCTCCCACGAAAACACCCTTTTCATCTACGATGTTAAAGGTTAATGCACTCCCGCAATCAATCACCACCAGGGGAGGAAGATGTCTAACCAAAGCTCCTAAAATTGACAATACTCTGTCCGGTCCCACCGATTGAGGCTGGGGACCTTTCATTGGAATTTTTTTTATAAAATCTTTGGTGAGTACTTTGATTTGATCAACTTTAGCTTGTTCTAAAAAAAGGTTCTTCCAAATTTCAGTTTTGTGGGGG
>LKUE01000385.1 GCA_001412365.1 Desulfuromonas sp. SDB
GATCTGGTTGATATCCCTTCTTGTTTTTTGCCATTTCGATGAGCATAGATGTGTTATTGATATCACTGTAATTAACTTTCACTCCCAGCTTGATATCCCCCCGACTTCCCCATCTTCCCGGTCCGATAAGAATGAACTGCTTGGAGGGCAGAGATGAATTTAACTGGGATACTATTTTTCCTACGGTAATTAAGTCATTGAGGTTTTCAATTGAATCATAAGCAGTAGGCTCAACATAGACTATATACCGGATGTCTTTAACCACAGCATTGGTTATATACTTTTTGGCGGTAAACAGAACTTTATCTGCAGGTATATCATGAGGCATGGATACTGAAATAATTTCCTTGGAATGGCTTTGAGGTCTGCATTGCAGCAGATACAATTTTTGTTCACCGGCATTGTAGGCAAATTCAATATCCACCGGATATTGTAATTCTGATTTTAAAACATCCAGCATAGTCTTCATCTGATTAGTGAATTTCCCTTTTTTGATCAAGTTGGAGAAGGTTATTACAGGTTCCCCTTTGTCCAGGTCAATGAAATTGCCCACGGAAGGGGTAAGCTGCCCTTCTGAATAAAGTGAGATCATATCAGATAATCCAGGCAAGTTATTTCCTACCTCTTCTAATAAATCAATAAGTTTTATGGATTCAAATTTTCTGGTTTCCAGATTTATCACATCTATACATTTCTGAGAATAATGAAATGTTTCTTCAGGAGTAGAATTTACTTTTAAACCGGGCATCCCCGGGCAGAGGAGGACGGGGTAATCATCCCCGATTCTATCTACCGCTCTGGTCCCTAAGCCGGCAACCAGACGAACTATTCCATCTTCTTTTTTTATTCGGGGTGACCATCTGAATTCATTGTCGGTAAAGGCAACTCCGGCAAAGGCGGGTAGGAAATATTTTCCAATTTTATTTCCCACCACTTCCTGAATCATCACTGCCATTTCCTCATTGAAATCCAAAAGACCATTAGCCCTCCGGTATTCAATTACATCCGGACTGAACACACTGGAATATACTTCCTGAACTGCATCAATAAGCGCTTCCAATCTCTCCTTTTTAGTTCCCTGGTTTGCTACGAACAAACTTTTATATTTCCCGGCAAAAGCAGCTTCCGGACTGTCTTCCAGGAGACTGGATGAACGTACTATCACCGGAGAATCCCCAAAATCATCCAGGGCAAGACTGAACATGGAAATTGATTCCAGGGGCATAATTGAATTTTTAAATATCTGTTCGATGTAGGGATATTCCCTTCTTATCTCAATAGGATCATGATATTTCACTCTTTGAAACTCCTCCAAAGCGTTGGAATGGAGGAAATCAAATATTCCGTCAGAGGTGACAAACCAGGTTTTAGGGGTGTATATCTCCTTAAGCACTGGATACTGATCAGATTTATTTTTTAGAATATATTTTGCCCTGATCATTCCTGCTGCCTTACCTCCCAGTTTTCCGTTCCCCTTAGCCGGACCAATGGTTTTATTGAGTATTTCTACAAAATCATTCAAGGAGATATGGTCTTTCAGGGTGTTGATAAAAGAAAGGTTATTACTCAGGAATCTTCTGATTAAAGCAACCCTTACCCCAATCCTGTCTTCAGGAGTTAGGGCATCATCCAGGTGAGGCTGGTTTGAAAATGAGTACAGGGCATTATGGATTTCTTCAAAGGATACATCTCTTTTCTCCGCAGTTTTTAAAAGGAAACTGATGTTTTCATTTTTTATCCATAATCTGATTATATCTGTAATCTCGTCTTCACCCAGTTCCTGTTCGGCAATATTGAATACTTCATCAATAAGCTTAGCCAGAGTTTCAGTATTTATTCGGGGATGAGGCTGATTGTCGTCAAAGCCGTCCTCATAGTCGAACATGGAAACAGATTTATCAATATTAATTAAGATATTTTCTATCCGGGTAATATCTTTTTTAAATAAATAGTTCATCATTCTTCTGCCGATCCTTTTGTACAGATTTGGATTGGCTTCTTTGAGCAAATTGATGATAATTCTCCACTCTGGATTCTTTTGGGTCATTTTAACTCCTGTTAAAAAGGGGTGGAGAAACCACCCCTTGAATATTAACTTATACCCAGCCTCTAATTCTACAGGATTCAGCCACTCTCTGTACCGAGATCATGTAAGCGGCATCTCTCATATAGATATTTTGTTTTTTGGCTAGATCTGCCACTGCCCGGTAGGCAGCAGTCATTTTGGTATCCAGATTTTTCAGCACTTCTTCTTTGGTCCAGAAGTAGTTCATGTTGCACTGAACCTGCTCAAAGTAACTGCAGGTAACTCCTCCTGCATTAGCCAGAAAATCAGGGATCATGTAAATATTTTTCTCTTTCAGGTATTGATCAGCTTCGGGAGTAGTAGGACCGTTAGCTCCTTCTGAAATCAATTTAACTGAAGGTTTGATTTTCATAACATTGTCAGCAGTTATCTGGTTTTCCAAAGCGGAGGGGATGAGAATGTCCACATCCTGTTCCAGCCAGGCTTCTCCGGGAAGCACTTCATATCCCAGGGATTTAGCTTTTTGCTTGTTAATTCCTCCAAAGCGGTCAGTTATTTCTAGAAGCTCATCCATGTCGAAACCTTCCACTTTCCTGAATGAGTAGGAAATCTGGTCTTCCTGATCCCAGCAGGAAACACAGACCGGAGTGCCACCGTACTGGACATATAATCTGAGAGCGTACTGGCTTACATTCCCGAAACCCTGGAAGGATGCCTTGGTTTTGGTTATATCTATGCCTAAATCTTTTAAGGCTTCTCGCACTGTGAAGATAACTCCATAACCGGTGGCTTCAGTCCTGCCCAGTGAACCTCCCACTCCCAGAGGTTTTCCGGTAATCATTCCCGGAAATTTTCCTGAATGAATTCTTTCATATTCATCCAGCATCCAGATCATGTGCTGACCGGAAGTCATGACATCAGGAGCAGGGACATCCTGTACTGGTCCTATATCCCGGGCAATTTGCCTAATCCAACCCCGGCATATACCCTCCTGCTCACGGTCGGAAAGATGGTGGGGATCACAAACTACTCCTCCTTTACCTCCTCCTAAAGGGATGTCCACTACTGAACACTTCCAGGTCATCCACATGGCTAGAGCTCTAACTGTGTCTAAAGTTTCCAAAGGATGAAATCTGATTCCTCCTTTACAGGGACCTCGGGCATCATTGTGCTGAACTCTGAATCCGCTGAACACTTTTACCGTACCGTCATCCATTCTAACTGGAATACTGAATGAATATTCCCTTAGGGGAGTGCGCAGTAAATCTCTGGTCCCTTGATCGAGGCCAAGTTTTCCGGCAATGCTGTCAAACTGCTGCTGAGCCATTTTGAAAGCGTTAAATGATTTATCGGCCACAAGCACCTCCTGATATTAAATTATTAAAATGTTTATTACATATTATGACAATTTTATGATTGGAACTTTAAAATAGAATTTTACGAAAATTAATAAATAAAACAATGATATTTAGTGATTTATTGAAAATATTTAAAAGTTAAATTTTAATAACAAATAAAAATTTTTCTAATGATGTTTTAATCAGTAAATTAAAATAAATTTTTCTGAATAATTATATCTAATCCCTTCAATACGACAGATATAAATACCTGATACATAATTATTTAAATTTATTCTAACAGGCTCTTGTTGAATTTGATCATAGTAGGCGCTGTCAATTAATTGACCGGTAATATTGAAAATGGATAGGTTTAAGGGGTATTGAATGAAGGTGGGTAGATATAACTCCAGGCAGTTCTGTTCGGAATTTATATTGATAATGGGTTCAATTATTCTGCTTGAAATAACAGGTGTTTCATCCACACCGGTGGATTGATTGAAATACAGTGCCCCCATATCTGCCCGGGTGCTGTCAGGATCAGGGGGGGAGGATGGATCCCCTGTATCTATACAGGGTGATTTAGAAGTGTCATTAACTGGGAAATTATTCCAGGAAAGATTAAAATCACCATTAACCGGATCTACAAATTTAGGATCTACATCAATGCAGCCGGTTCCGAACCAGGTATTTCCGGTTCCGTTTTCAATATCACTGTACCGGCAGTTTAGGGAAACCGCTCCGGAATAGGAAATTTCATTGGGGTTGTCATTCCACAGAATATTGTTGGAAATGTTTGCCTGTCCTGAAGGCTGATCTATATAACTGCAAAGACCGCCTCCATCTGCAGCATTGTTATCATAAAAAGTGTTTTGAAATATTATTAACTGTCCGTCGGTGGTAGCAGTAGATACCCCCCCTCCAACATTAACTGCTGAATTTCCATAAATAATATTCCTGGAAAAATTCATGATTCCATGATCGGTGGAAATATCTACTCCGCCGCCGTTCTGACTTGATTGGTTGCCTTGAAATTCATTTTCATATACTATTAAATATCCCTGCCCATTCCATATCCAACTGCCGGCTCCGTGCTCTCCGCAGGAGTTGTCCTGGAGATGATTTTCAGAAAAATACAAATAACCGGAATTTAAGTATATAAATGTTCCTCCTCCGCATCCGGTATTGGTGGAATTCAATGTTGCTGTGTTTCCAGTGTAATTTACTGTTCCGCTGTCATTAACCCGGATAAAGCATCCCCCCCCTCCCAGGTCAGCTAAATTGCTGTAAAAATTATTATCGTGAACATCAGCTAGTATCCCTGATCCCAGAAAGTATAGAAAAAGTCCTCCCCCGTCATCTTCTGCGTAATTATTCTGAAAATAATTATTCTGTGCAGAAATAGTGCAGGTTTGTTCAGTGTACAACATCACTCCTCCGGCATCGTCACCATTGGCAGAATTGTCTGTAAAAACTGAACTGGTAAGATAGATATTCCCGCTGGTGGTCCCTGCAAATAATCCCCCTGCATCATTATTGCTGGAGTCAGCATAAAAATTTGAATTGCTGACAGTGATATCCCCTGAATTGCTGACTAAACCTGCTCCCCCCCCAAAATTACTGGCATAACAATAGCTAAAAACACACCGGTTAACCAGGATATCGGAGCTGGAGGTTTCAGCATACAGTCCTCCTCCGTAATCATTACTGTTTCCACTGGTAAATACAAGATTATGGATGATTAAATCAGCCTGGTTTCCCGAACTGGTAAAGTTAAAAATTTGGCATAGGTTACTGGCATTGAAAATGACTGATCCTGAATCCTGACCGGTTAAGGTTAAACTGAAATTCTCTGAACTGATGAAGTTAACTGTAGCGGTGACATTGTAATTACCATTCATAATTAAAATAGTATCATTGGCTCCATTGGCGGAAGCAGTATTGAGAGAGCTTTGCAGCCCGGTAAGGGAATTAACTGCAAAAAAATCGGCATTGACAGGAAAAGTAAAAAAAGCAGTTAAAACAGCTACCATGAAAATTTTCTTCATGACTCACCTCACTGATTATTTTAAGTATTATAATAATATCATGTTTTAACTTATTGTTACTAGTTAGTCAGAGTTAAATTTAGTCAAGTTTAGAAATTTTTTCTTCAGGATAATTATGTAGATTAAATTTTTCAAATTTCAGATTTTTCATTTCTCAATTTCTTCAATTGTCCGGTTTAACTTTTGAAACCGAAATTTCCAAAAATAAACCTATTCATTTTTCCCAGATATAAGTTTACAAACAACAGTAGTTTTTGGAGATTTATTTAAATAACTGCTATAATAAAATATTGAATCCAGTGAGATTTTAATTATGAAAGAATTCACCGGTAAAATAACCCAGAAGTATTTAATATTCATCCTACTGAATATGTTGTTGATGTCTATGGGGATATTTCTAATTTTGGTTTTGTTCCTCAAAGTCAGTGACTACTTCTGGTGGATCCTGATATTTTCTTTGGTTTTGGGTATTATACTTGGTTATCGCAAAAAGTTTCAGGTGATAAAGATCTACGATAAATTCTTAGCAGCTCGAGGAAATTTGATAACCGGATATGAATTTTGTTATCAAAATCTTCCTGGTTCGGCTGAACTTAAACAGGAGGCAGTAAAACGTATAAATTCATATCTGAAGTACTCAAAGGTGGAAAAATTCCTTGTTAAAAAAATTGCTTTTATTGTTCTACTGATACTGGTCATCTTAATGATTCCTCGATTTCACCCTTATTCCTATACCAATGCATACAACATTCAGGTTATTCCCTGTGGAGATACAGCGGTAACTTACGGAGATCAGGTTGTTTTTAAATTAATCACCGATGAACCGGATCCTTCCTGGTATATGGTTATGGGGATGGATACAATTAAGTTTGAACATCTGCAAAACGATACATTTTCACTGACTACTCCGTCCTTATTTTCTCCGGTTGATTATTGTATAAGGGGCACAGATACTGCCATTAGCGGAGGGAGGATTCAGCTGGAGTCAGAACCTATGGAAATTCAGGATTTAGAAGTAATGATTCCTGATTATCTCGGAGGTTACCGTATTTTCCCTGAATATCAAAAACAGATCGAAGTTCCAGAGTACAGTACAGTTAGCTTTAAGCTTAATTCATCAACTCCTATCCGGCAATGGATAAAGCAGCCGGAACAATTTAGAGATGGCTCGGATTCTTATCAACTGATGATGGCAGGGGAAATTGAGGATACGGTGAATATTTTTGTAGAGGCAGTTACGGTTTTAGGGGAAACTTTAACTTTTTCACTGGATGTATTTGGACTTGAGGATCAACCTCCACTTTGCACCCGATTGCAGCCAGAACAAGATTTATACAGGATCGGACAGTTTGAATACATTGATATAGTGGTGCGGACACAGGATGATTACGGATTGAGCGGAGCTGCACTGTCAGTTATTGATGTAAATCAAGCCAATGACTTCCAAGAAATCCGGTTGGAAGGAACTGGTCCGGTGGAGGTTAATTTCAGGTTAGTCCCTGATCAGCTGTCTCTGGGTCCTGGCGAAACTGCCTCTGTTTTTGTTAAGGTCTGGGATAATTCCATAACTGGTAATATCTCTTTCTGTTCTCCTTTGCGTATAGTATTTCCCACCCTCACTGAGATTTATCAGGCTGCTGATTCAGCCAGTCATCACTACCAAAGTTCAGTAATTAATCTTCAGGAGAGGGGAACTGAATTGTTAAATGATTTGTCCCGAATTCAACAACAGATGAAGCTGTCGGCAAATTTGTCCTCCATGGACCGGCAGCAGTTGCAGCAGCTTTTACAGGAGGAACAGCAGATGATTGAGAATTTATCCACAGCCAGTGAAGATTTGCAGAATATTTTAGAAAATTTGTTAAATCAATCAGTTGAAGACAGCTTGCTGTTAGCTAAAAGTCAGGAAATTTCCGAATTACTGGGTCAAATCATGGATGAGGAAACCAAACAGATGCTGGAACAGATTATGGAACTGGCAAGAACAGCAGATAGAGAAGAGGTACTCCAGGCTTTAGAACAATTAAAACAGAATAACCAACAACTTTTAGAAAGATTAGACCGGACCTTAGAGATATTAAAAAATTTGGAAACTGCTCGAAAGCTGGAAGAATTGATAAAACGATCTTTGGAATTAACTTCCCGTATTAATAATTTAGATTCTACCCAGTTTCAATCTTCCCTCACTGATGATATTGATTCTGAATTAGATGATATACTCCGGGAGTTAAACCAATTGATGGAGAGTAATTTAAATGAACAGGTGAATTCTGAACTCAAACAAGCTCAGCAATCAGGGATGCAAGCTCAATCCAGTCTTGATCAGATGCAGCAGTCATCATCTGATCAAAGCAGTGCAAACCTGCAGGCGGTCCAGCAGATGTCGGAGATGACTAGCCATCTTGAAAATGCATCATCAATGTTCAGTCAGAACCGAAATTCAGCATTGAGCAGTTTAATTTCTGAAACCAAGGAAGATGTGCTGGACCTATCTGAACTTGCTGAAAACATATACAAACAGAATTCACCTCTGTTTTT
>LKUE01000386.1 GCA_001412365.1 Desulfuromonas sp. SDB
AATTACAATATTTTTTATTGCGCTAAGATTTTCTATCTCCGGCAAAAAGCTTTGCTCATCAATTATGGCGTAATCCGCATTAGATAAAATGTTTTCATATAACCCTATGCTGTCGGGCATTAGATTAGATAATATGTCTTCAAATCGTTTTTCATTGGTATAAATTTTAATTTGCCCCAGGGAGGTCAGGGATAAAGTTAAACTATCCTGAGGGGAGTTAAAGCTGACTTCAGTGTAGCTGTCAGAAATTGGTAGTTGAACTGGCAGGAATGCAAATTCCTCAACCCAGAAGATAGCTGTATCTAGAATTGTAGCTACCTCTACACTGCAAGGCTGATTAGCTGTGACCAGAAAAATTGCACTGTCCCCGGTTATCCACCAGGGAGGATATTGGATTTGGTGAATGGTAAAATTTTTCGTGGCTATATCCCCTTTTAATGCATAGACTTCTGAATAATTCTCCACATGATTTCCCCAGGATATTTTTTGGTGATCTGAAAATATTATCAATGGACTGATTTGCTGACTCCGGGCGGCGAAAATGGCTAAGGGCAGATTAATATGTTGGTTTAACTTCAGACTATCCAGGGGGGGGATGGCATTGGATGGTGTTGACGCAGCGTAGTGAGGATATTTAATTGATGGAACAATTGATTTTCCGGACAAGGCAATAATTGATTCAACACTGTCTATAATTTCAGGCTGCTTTGATAAATTCATACTTGGAGACAGGTCTACAATTATTCCGGATTGGGAAAAATTTTTACTGAAGGGAAGTTTAATTTTAAATTGGGGCTTTGAAAAAATGAAAACAATCAGCATGACTATTAACAGTCTTAATATCAGTAAAAAAATATTTTTCAGACGGTAAATTTTAGATTGAGGTATTTTCTCATCTCTGAAAAATATCATCGCAGGATACTCGATTTCCCTCCGGTAATATCTGAGGTGGAGATGTAAAATTATCGGACCAATTAAACACAGAAGGGCAATAAAATTCAGGGGATTGAGAAAAATCATAATTTCACCGAAGAAATTATACTGTAATTGTTTACTGCTGTAATTTCCGCATTTTCAAATAAATTTTTCATCCTCTGATAATAACTTCCCGGGCGGAAAACTACACAAAGCATTTGTCCTCCTGTTTTCAACAATCTATGTGCTTCACTGATAATGAGATCAGCAGTATTTCCCCCGGAATGAGTGGGGGGATTAACAATGAAGAAATCAGCCAGATGGGGGGGGTAATTGTACAAATTTCCGGAAAGGCAGATCTCACAATTATCAACCTCATTAATTCCCAGGTTATGCCACAAACATCTGAAAGCAGTTAAATTACATTCAGACATTATCACTTTTTCACATTTTTCAGCCAGGGAAACACCCATAGCTCCATAACCTGCGCCGAAATCAATTAAAGTTCCCCGGGGTTTTACTTTCTCTATCAATATTTTTGATCCGGGGTCAATTCTTTTACGGGAAAATATACCGGGCAGGGTTTTAAATTTATATAATCTTTGTTTATACCGGTTGGAAATAAGTCTGGTGTAATGGGGATAGGAAAAATTATTTTTTCCAGAACAGCACAGTGTTCTGAAACCTCCTGAAATATCCAGAACTTCCACCAGCTTGAATAACTTTTTAAGATACTGATGGTACCATTTTGCTCCAAAGTTCCTCTTGGCAATGAAATAAAGCTGCTGTTCATAGTTCATCTTTTGATGAGCCTGGTGAATCATATTCAAAATTGCTTCTCTCCCCAGATGTACCGGCGCATTAATAATTATCTGATCAAAATAACTAAGCTGGGATAAATTGTCGGAGAAAACCGGTATAATATTGGTTAGGGAATTATCTTCGATGTTTTTAGTTAATGCATTAAAGCTTCTGATATCCCATTCAACTGAATAAACTAATTTGGCATGCCTGGTCAGAGGGAGGGAAAGTAATCCGATTCCTGCGCCGAAATCAGCAACTTGACCAAGAAATCTGGTTTTTAGAATATTTTTGTATAAAAGCTTTACTGCAGGACTGGGACCTCTACTACCGGTAACTCCTACTGCTGGAGTAATAGAAAAATTATATGGCTTTAGCTGGTAAGGTGAAAGGTAATTCATGGAATATCTAAAATATCAGTGAAATCTTCATCTTCTGTGTCCATAACTTGTTGGGCAAGAGAAAGGTATAAATTAATCGTTTGGGGGAATTTTTCATTGATTACATCAATATGTTTCTGAATTACTTGGATGGCTCTTCTTTTCCACGGACCGCTTAATGCTTCCCGGGCACCCTGTTTTTCAATGTTTTCGATTATTTGCAAAACGAATGAAGTCACCAGTTCCGGAATGTACTGTTCAGGAAATCCTGCTTCCTTTAAAAATTTTTCAGCACTATCAATTAAGCACACTGTTCCCCCGGCTAATATTGTTGCAGAAGCATGATAAAGGGGAAGATTGGAAGCGTCTAATTTTACCGGCGTGGCTTTTAATTTTTTAACTAATTCCGCTAACACCGGGAAAATCTTTGAATCAGCCACAATTCCGATAAATGAATTTTCCAATATTCCCGGCTCGGTGGTCAAACCGGTAAAACTGCGGTAAGGATGGAACACTGCGGTTTGACATGATGTTTTCAGAGAAGAGAAGATATCTGTGGATAAACTTCCCGCGGTATGAGCCAATATAATATTATGGGCATTTAGTTTTTCCAGAGTATCAACTTGAGCAGAGAGATCCTCTTCCCGTAGGCATAAGAATATCACCGAACATAAATCCAATAATTCCTCAGCAGAACTGCAGATGCCAATAGGGCGATTATCAATTTTTTGCTTTAACTTGAGTATATCTTTATCTAATGCCCAAACTTCAATTCCTGCGCTGCTCCAACTCGTTCCTAAAGCTGATCCTACCTTGCCATAGCCGATAATACCTATCTTGGGGTCAGTAAAATTCAATATCCACTCCATCTAAATTTACATCCCTGTTTTGCTCAATAAATTTCACAATGTGATGAAGTTTTGGTTCAACATATTGTTTGTCTTTTCCCACCATGACGATGGCGATAAGCGCTCGGTTGTAGTACTGGTGGTGATCCACTTCAGAAATTGATATGTTAAATTTATTTTTCAATTTATTGGTAATGCTTTTAACCGCCTGTCTTTTATCTTTTAAAGAAAACGCCCAATCAATGGCAAGACTGATTTTTATTATGCCTATACACATATTAAGGAATTACTTTTCTCACTGCATCAATTATTGTTCCGTCCCGGTATTCGATTAAGGCGATAATTTCATCGGATAGTTGGGGAGCTTGAGGAATACCTGTAATATTTTCTACTTTGCGCTTAAGTTCAGAAATACTCATAACAGGTAAATTTGAATTTTTTAAATTTTCATTAAGAATTCTGCCCATCTCCGTTGAAGGATTAAATGAAATCCCTTGTTCAGTTACAATAGCATCAATGGTTTCGCCGGGGGCAGTAACGGTGGTAACTGAATCTCTAATTACCGGTATTCTTTTACGGTAAGACGGTATTAAAATCATAGATAGATTAACCCCCGCCGCTACATCAAGATGTCCGCCGATTCCATGAAGTAGATAACCATCGGAGTGGGTGTTGACATTTACATTAAAATCAATGTCCACTTCAGTTGCCCCTAAGAAACCTATGTCCTGGCGATCAACCAAGCAGCCCTTGGAATGATAGTTGGCATAATAGGTTACCGGTGTTTCCCAGTGAGCAGGATCTTCATGTAGGGATTGAATAGATGCAGTATCGAAAACCTGTACATCAAACAAACTGCCCACCAGTCCCTGATGAAGTAAGTCCACTGCATATTTTGTAATACCACCGGTGATAAAGGATGCAGTTATATTCTTTTCTGCCATAAGTTCACCCAGGTACTTGGTCACTGCTAAAGAGATTCCTCCGGCGCCAGTTTGAAATGAAAAACCCGGTTTAAGTAACCCAGATTTTTCAATGATTTCCACTGCATATTTAGCAATTAAAAGACGGGTTGGGCTTTTGGTGATGCGGGTAGTCCCGCTGACAATTTTATCAGCATCCCCAATTTGATCAATATTGACTACCCAGTCCACATGAGTGGCAGGAATGGAATGGGGAATACAGGGATAAGCAACTAAATTATCTGTGATCACCACAACTTGATCAGCATAAATACTGTCAATATGGGAATAAGCCAGAGGTCCACATGCTGATTTTCCCAGAGATCCGTAGGCATTTCCATAGTCGTCAGCGGTGGGGGCAGCAATGAAAGCTACATCAATATGAAGATCGCCATCTTCAATTGCCCTGGCTCTCCCCCCGTGGGATCGAAGAATAGGAATATCCGGGAGCATTCCTCCCAGGGAAACAAATTTTCCGATAGGACCGTTCATAGATCCCTCAATTCTTCTGATTACTCCCTGTTCAATGAGCTCGATTAAAGGTTGATGTACAGGAAATAATGCGCTGGGGGCAAGAATAAGATCTTTGAATCCCATTGCCGCAATTTCGTTCATCACCAAGTTTACTACTGCATCCCCGTTGCGCAGATGATGGTGAAAACTAATTGTATCTCCGTTAGCTAAACCTGATTTTTCTATAGCTTCCCTTATGTCTTTACATAATTTTGTCTGTTTTGAAATTCTAGCAGGTCTGGATACGGGGATGGGCGGTGCTGCCCGGTTTCCTCCCCCTAAATTATTAAACGCCCCTTGATAAGGTTTTAAAATTTTACCATTTGCCTCCCTGGGGATTATTCGTTGTAAACTATTAGTTATGGTCTCCATTATGGTCTCCTGATTTAGTGATTGCTAAATTAAATTTAATTTACGTGCAAGCTTTAGTATTTTCAATGCCCTGGCTTCTACCGGAGCATCTATCATTTTTCTTCCCAAACTGGCTACTCCATTTCCCTGGGCGCGAGCTTTTTCCAATGCTTCCACTACTTTTTGGGCATACTCAATTTCTGATGGGGAGGGCTGGTAAACACGGTGAACTATGTCAATTTGTTCAGGATGAATTATTCCCCTTCCATCAAACCCCAGTGACTTGCTGGTAATGGTGTCCTGTTCTAAACCCTGAGGATTTGAAATATCGCTGTACACCGTGTCCAATGCCTGTAATCCATTTGATTTTGCCGCCAGTAAAATCATTGCTTTAGCCCCTTGAAGTTCTTCACCGCCAGGGGAGCGGGAAATTCCCATATCTGCGGTAAAATCTTCAGCTCCAAAAGTTAAAGCCACATTGCGTTTACTTGCAGATGCAATTTGGGGTGCATTTAAAACTCCTTTTGCGGTTTCAATAAGGGGGATCAGAGCTAATTGCTTTTGTCCGTAGTTGTATTTTTGTTCAAAGTAGGAAATGATTTTATCCGCGTTTAAAATATCTTCCCGGCATTCACATTTGGGAAGCAGCACCGTGTCAAAATTTTTTAACTTCATAACTACCCTAAGGTCTTGGATTCCTTCTCCGTTAAGCGGATTGATTCGAACCATTCTTTCCTGGTCTTGGATGGGAAGAAAATTCAATGCTTCTGAAATGAGATATCTGGCTGGTAATTTTTCATGAGGTGAAACTGAATCTTCTAAATCAAAAATTAAAGCGTCAGAGCCAAATAGATAAGCATTTTGCATTAAATAGGGATTGTTGCCGGGAAGATATAACCTTGTCCTCCTCAGCCTGCTTTTTAAATCAACTAAATTTTTGCTTATTGAATCAAGGGGGGGGTGAGAAAAATCATTTTGCTGGACAGAACTTCCCCAAGCTGTAAAAAGCGCTGCGGTTAATCTTGCTTTAATTGTAAAATCCAGCGCACCGTCATCATTAATTGTAATTTTCACCGCCTGGATTTGATGTTCGCTTAAAATTTCAGATACTAATTTCTTTATGTGTTCCCGGTATAGAGTTTTTACTGAACTGTTAATGTTAATTATCAGTGATTCAGATGGTTCAACCTCCACGGTTAGATCAGATTTTTCTGGCTGACCCTCCAGGGAAGAACGCCCCAATTTAACTTTGCTTATAATTTTATTCATATCTGCTCCATTGGTTATCAGTTTCTGTCTTCGACATGATATAATATAACAAAATCATTATTAATAAAGTTAATTCTTAGCTATTTGGAAATATTTGAGTGTATTGAATCTGTTAATGCCCGGACTTCTCCGGAGGAGGGGAATAATTGCAGCGCTGAATCTGAAAACAGCAGAGCTGCTGCATTATTATTTTGAAGGTAATTGATCCGGGCTAAATGGTAATAAGGTTCATACCAGAATGGAGCTAAATCTTTTGCTCTTAGTAAATTATCTTCAGCTCTGTGTAAATCCGTCTGCACAAATGAAAAATGTAAATAATACTCCGCCCGGAGAGGATTAACCTTGATTGCCTGATGATATTGCTTCCGGGCAATTTGCCAATTTTGAAATTTGTGATTTTGGTGGGCAGACATGAATAGAAATCCCCCTATGGTAGATCTAGCTAAAAAATAAAGACCTAATGCCGCTAACAAAATACTAATTATTTTTACACCAGTTAAAACAAAAAAAGCCGGCTTGGGAACGGAAATATATTTTGGCATGCAGTATAGCCCTGCCAGTATAAAAAAACTAAAACCGATACCGATGATATTAAAATTCCAATCTACCATGGAATGCAATAGAACTGAGCACAGCACTATAATAATGATTTTATTGTTTAAACAGGATTTTAAAATTAAAAACAATAAGATAAACAACAGCATTCCGCTGAAAATTCCGGTCTGAGCAGTGATATCGAGGAATAAATTATGTGCTGAATTTGGGGCATCGGTTTGGGATTGCGGTCGGTAGCGGTAGTAATTATGACCAAACAATCCTGCCCCCACCCCAAACCAGGGATGGTGCTTTATCATATTAACAGAGCCTTTAAAGGTCAGTAATTTACTGGCGGAGGTTTTGGAAATTTCAATGGTTCTGGTAGTTATGGTTTCAGCTGAATAATTTTCATTGGCTCTGTCCGTACTCAGTAAGCTCCAACTGCTGCAGATAACAGCTAGGGTTAATAAAATTGCGGATAATTTCAGATGGGTTTTTAAAAACAGCAAAACTATAATTGTCACCTGAACCATCCATATAATAATTCCCGCCCGGGAAGCAGTTAACCAAATAAAAAAAGAACATCCCCCAAAAAGTATGATTAACCACCAATTAACAGGAGAATGCAGTAATAATGACCAGTTTAATTTACAGTTTTTTTCCGATAACAATGAAGTTAATATTATTCCGGTGCTTAAAATGATAAAACTGGCAAGAGCATTGGGATATTGAAAAGATCCGTATAACCGGGGTTTGAGAACAGTATTGCTGAATATTCCTGTTAATTCAGGATGCTGTTGAAAGTATTTGATGGTAGCGGGGAAGATTTCATAATACTGCCACCAACAGTACAGTAAAACCAAGAACAGGCTTAGGGTGAAAATAAATAAAAATAATTTCCGGGCAAAACGGGTAGATTGAGCAGCCCAGAATACTGCAAACCATCCCACGTAATAAGCAGTCCAAACCAGGGAAAGCTCCTTTTCGCTGCTGAACAGCATTGAAATTAGCAGGGTCAATATAAAGCAACTGAATATTAATTTATGAAGTTCAATTTTCTTGGTTCGGTTGAAATTTATTACCGATAAAATTATCAGCAAGAGCAATGAAAAAAAAATTATAATTCCTCCCCGATATTCAACTCGCCAGGAAGACAGGAGGGGGGAGAAAAAAATTATTATTATGAGCATCACTGATATGAATTTCTGATGCCCTGGCAATTTTTTATAAATTTCAATCATAGCATTATAATAACTTATCTATTTATAAAATTGAATAGTTCAGCAAAATTAATTGTAAGAAATTCTGTTTGTAACGGTTAGTTTAATATGTTTATGTTGACTTGCCCCAGGGGGTCTGATAGATTGCTAAAAAAATTTCATATTAAGCCAAACAACAAAATTGATATGCTACAAATATCGTTGGTTACTTATTTTCAGGAGGATTTATGAAGGTCCAATTAGAGGATTTCAAGGTTGAACAATTTGAGAAAAAACTTAGAAAGTACAAAGGCATGGATGGATCAATTATACCCTTGCTTCAATCTGCTCAAGAAATTTTTTCCTATGTGCCAGAATTTGCAATTGAGAGAATTGCGGATTTGACCAGAACCCCTCCCAGCAATATTTACGGAGTGGCGACATTTTACAAACAATTCCGATTAGCCCCGGTGGGAAAGCATATTATCAGAGTGTGCCAGGGAACCGCATGTTATGTTAATGATGCCAAAGGGGTTATGGATGCAATAGTGGAAAAACTGGGTATAGCAGTGGGAGAAAATACAGAAGATGGTCTTTTTACGCTGCAATCAGTTGCCTGCTTAGGCTGCTGCAGCCTGGCTCCGGTGGTAATGATTGACAATGAGACTTATGGAAATTTAACTGGGGATAAAATCTCTAAAATACTTGATGAGTACATTGAAAGGGAAAGGGGGATGAAATGAATAAAATATTAGTGGGGATGGGTACTTGTGGTATTTCAGCCGGAGCGGATAAAGTTTGGAAATATTTACAGGCAGAAGTAAGGGAGAAGCAGTTGGAACAGGAAATCCAACTGGAAAAAACCGGATGTATTGGAATGTGTTACCGGGAACCGTTAGTAGAGGTAAAATTAGACGACGGAACCTCTAAAATTTATGGACAAGTAGATCTGTTGAAAGCAAAAGAAATTCTCTACGATGTAGCCCTGGACGGTAAAGATCGAAATCAGTGGATTGTTTATGATTATAAACAGAAAGGGGATGTTTCTTTTTTTTCTAAACAGGTAAGAATAGTGTTAAGAAATTGCGGGTTGATAAATCCTGAAAGCATTGATGATTACATAGATCACCAAGGATATCAGGCTTTAGAAACAGTGCTGTTTGACTACTCCCCTACTGAAGTAATAGATACTGTTTTAGATAGTGGTCTGAGGGGGAGGGGAGGAGGAGGATTTCCTACGGGGAGAAAGTGGATGTTTACCTATCAAAGCCCCGGGGAGAATAAATATATAATCTGCAATGCTGATGAAGGAGATCCCGGCGCGTTTATGGACCGAAGTGTATTAGAAGGGGATCCTCATTCAGTAATTGAGGGTATACTCATCTGCGCTTATGCAGTGGGGGCAGACCAGGGATATATTTATGTAAGAGCGGAATACCCCCAGGCAATCCAGCGGCTTAAAGTGGCTATAAATCAAGCATTGGAAAGAGGATATTTGGGTTATAATATTTTAGACAGCGGTTTTACCTTTCACCTGAAGATAAAGGAAGGAGCAGGCGCTTTTGTGTGCGGAGAAGAGACTGCCCTGATGAAATCAATCGAGGGTGAACGGGGTATGCCCAGAGTTAGACCTCCTTTCCCTGCAGTGAAAGGATTGTGGGGCAAGCCCACTAATATTAATAATGTTGAAACCTATGCCAATGTTCCCTGGATCATTCTTAATGGACCTGAAAAATTTTCTCAATACGGTACAGAAAGAAGTAAAGGAACCAAGGTGTTTGCTTTAGCCGGAAAGATAAACCGCAGCGGATTAGTTGAAGTTCCCATGGGAATTACCATAAAAGAAATTATCTATGAGGTAGGGGGAGGCTTAAAGCAAGGAAAAAAATTTAAAGCGGTGCAGATGGGGGGACCTTCGGGCGGATGTATCCCCGCACAGTTGGAAGATACTTCTATTGATTATGATGAAATAATAAAAACAGGAGCAATTATGGGATCGGGGGGCATGGTAGTTATGGATGAAGATAGCTGTATGGTTGATGTGGCTAAATATTTTTTAACTTTTACTCAAGCGGAATCTTGTGGAAAGTGTACTTTTTGCAGAATTGGAACAAAGAGGATGCTGGAGATATTAACCCGGATTACGGAAGGGGAAGGAAAATTAGAAGATATTGATTTATTAATTGACCTGTCTGAAAAAATTAAATCTTCTTCTCTGTGCGGACTGGGACAAACCGCGCCCAATCCTGTTTTGACTACTTTAAAATATTTTAGAGATGAATATGAAGCTCATATCGTGGAAAAGCGCTGTCCAGCGGGAGTATGTAAAGCGCTGATAACCTACCGGATTGATCCGGATAAGTGTATTGGTTGCACTATTTGTGCAAAAAATTGTCCAGTAGATGCAATAACTGGTGAAGTAAAACAGGTTCATAAAATTGACAACCACAAATGTATTGCCTGTGGAAAGTGTTATCTGGTTTGTCCTAGAGATGCAATTATTAAGGAATAGGGGCGGATAATGAAAACTATCATAAATATTACTATTGATGGAAAATGTTTAGAGGTGGAGCCGGGAATGACCATCCTGGAAGCAGCTAGAAAGGAAAATATTGGAAATATCCCCACTCTTTGCTACGATCCTGAATTGCCTCCGTTTGGTTCTTGTTTTCTCTGCGTAGTGGAAGTTGAGGGCATTAACCGATTAGTTCCTGCTTGCTCAACCCCGGTCAGTAAAGGGATGATCGTTCATACCAATAATTCGAAAATCAGACAAACCAGAAAAACAGCATTGGAATTATTACTGTCCGAACACTATGCTGACTGTGAACCTCCTTGTTCACTGGCTTGTCCTGCCAATGTTGATGTACAAGGATATATAGCTTTGATATCCCAGGGAAAATATGAACAGGCAGTGGAATTAATTAGAAAGTCTAATCCCCTCCCCATAACCTGCGGAAGGATTTGTGTCCGTAAGTGTGAACTTAAATGCAGAAGACTGATTATTGATGAAACCCCGGTGGGGATTAATTTTCTAAAGCGTTATGCCACTGATCAGGAGAGGAAAAATCACCAGCCGGAAAAATCTCCTCCCCCCACCAAACATAAAATTGCCATAGTGGGAGGGGGTCCCACTGGATTAACCGCTGCTTACTTTTTAGCCCAAAAGGGGCATCAGGTTAAAATATTTGATATGATGCCGGAGTTGGGTGGGATGCTAAGATATGGGATTCCTGAATACCGCTTGCCCAAAAAGATCCTGGATGAAGAAATTCAATTTATCCTGGACCTGGGAATAACGGTTGAAACCGGATCAAAACTGGGATCTGATTTTACTATCAAATCTTTAAAACAACAAGGATTTGATGCGGTTCTGGTGGCATTAGGAGCGTGGAAAGCACAAAACATGAGACTACCCCTTGAACATGAGACCCCTCAAGTAATTGCGGGAATTGATTACTTGAGGAAGTACCAGCAGAACCAGGGAGAGCCCCTGAGTGGAAAGATTGTGGTGGTGGGCGGAGGAAATACCGCTATTGATGCTGCCAGAACTTCCTTAAGGGAAAAAGAGGTCAACCAGGTTACTTTAGTATACCGGAGAACTAAAAAGGAAATGCCTGCTGATCCCCTGGAGATACATGCTGCCGAGGAAGAAGGGGTGAAATTTGAATTTTTAATTTCCCCCATTGAAATTATAACCGGGGAAGGGGAATTGAAAGCAATCCGCTGCCAAAGGATGAAACTAGGAGAACCGGATTCAAGTGGGAGAAGAAGACCCATGCCCATTCCCCAATCTGAGTTTGACCTTGAATGTGATTATCTGATTTCGGCAATTGGGCAGAAAGCAGATGCGGAAAATCTGGATTTGGAGTTAACCAGATGGGGAACCATACAAATTGATGAAAACACATTGGAAACATCCCTGCCCGGTGTTTTTGCAGGAGGAGATGTGGTGTCCGGACCAGCAGTGGTTATAGATGCTATATCCCAGGGGCAGAAGGCTGCCGGCAGCATCCATCAATTTTTAACTACCGGTTCTATATCACTTACCCCCCCTCGATTTAATTCTTCCCGGGAGCTGTTTAAACAGGTAACTGGGGAATATTATGTGAAATACAGTGCTGAACCCAGAAGTAAGATGAAGGAAGAACCAGTTGAACAGAGAATAAAGGACCACAGAGAGGTGGAATTGGGCATTGCTGATGAAGACGTACAAAAAGAATGCTCACGTTGTCTTGAGTGCGGATGTCTGATCAATGACACTTGCCTGTTACGGGAATATTGCAGTGAATACCAGGTGGAGGTAGATAATTATTTAGGAGAGGTAAAAATTAATCCCATTGACAATTCTCATCCACTAATTGTTCTAGATCCAAATAAATGTATCCTCTGTGGGAGATGTGTGAGAACCTGTCAAAATATTGTAGGTATCGGAGTATATGCCTTCATTGACCGGGGTTATCAAACTGTAGTAAAACCGGGAATGAGTGAGAGTTTAGCTGAATCAGACTGTATTGTATGCGGTAACTGTATTGATGCCTGCCCCACTGGCGCAATATTACAAAAACCAGCTGATAGTAAGCCTGTTCCTAAACAGCAAGAGCAAATCCCGCATAATTGCAGCTACTGCTCGGTAGGATGTGATCTTATGGTAACCAAGAAAATCGGAGGAGCCTGGCAAATTGATTCAGACAGGGATGGAAAAGTTAAAGGACCAGGTCAAGGTTTACTTTGTTTTAGGGGAAAATTTGGCCATACTTATATAGATGATAAACAGCGTTTCACTTCTCCCCTGGTTAGAGAAAAAAATAAATTAACCCCAGTTAATTGGGATAAGGCAATTGATATTCTGGCGGATAAATTCAATTCAGTAACTGCTGCCGGCAATACTCAAGCAATGGGAATTTACTCATCTCCCAAGCAAAGTTTAGAAGAATTATATTTACTGAGAAATATTGCAGACCATCTGAAAGTGGAGAACTTCGGCAGTTTATTTTACCTGTTGAATAACATTGATCTTCATGAGTTAGACAGTACAGTGGGAATCACTGCATCTACCGGAGGATTTGAGGATCTAAAACAAGTTGATACTATCATCACCCTGGGAGAAATTGAACACGCCAATCCTGTTGCCGCAATGAGAATTCATAAGGAATTAAATGATGGCAAAAGTTTAATTGCCATCAATCCTTCTCCCCGGGGCACCCTGGCTAAAAAGGCGGAAGTGGTGTTAGAGGTTAAACCTGGTGATGAAAGATATCTATTTGCCGGATTAATCAGAGAAATCGGAGAATCAAAACCAGTTCAGTGGGGTATTCTGGATAAACTAACCAATGGGTACTACGATCTTCAGAATTCCGTCCAGCAGTTCAATTTAAGGAAACTGGAAAATTTAACCGGGGTCAGAAGAAGGTATTTGAAAAAATTCATTTCAGAGTTATCTGATCCTTTTAAAAATATAATGTTGATGGTTAATGGAGACCAGGGAAATTTACGCAGTGAAGAAACATTAGGATTAATTACCAGTTATTTAATAATTACCGACCGCCTTTACCGAACTAACAATGGATTGCTGTTATTGCGTTCTCACAGCAATTCTCAGGGATTAGCTGAAATTTTCACCAGCTACAACCTGGCTGAATTGAAAGATAATTTCAGTTCGGGCAGGATAACCAACCTGTTAATTATGGGAGAAAATCCAGCAGTAGATAAAGCTTGTGCGGAAGTACTATCATCTTCTAATTTTCTTGCGGTTATTGATCTGTTCCCCACTCAGACCACCGAGATAGCAGATTTGATAATTCCCGCCACCGCATTTATGGAAAGTCCCGGCAGCATTATTTCCTCACAAAACCGTCTGGTAACCAGAGAAGCAGCTATCCCCACCTCTCTCTCCTATAACAATCAGGAAATTTTAATTAAATTAGCTGAAAAGTTAAATTGTCCCCTTCCCCCTTCTTCTAAACTTTTATCCCACTGTCTTGATCAGTTTAATTTGAAAAAGTATGTGTGGTCAGATACTGAAAAGTTTTACAAGTTAAAGCAGGAATTAAATTTGAAATTTCAAACTTCTGACGGAAAAGCTAATTTATGGCCCTTAAATGAACAAGCCAGATTAGTGGACATTTCCGATAAAAAATTTGTTACCCTGGATCAATGGGTTGATAAATATAAGCAGAATATCGGTGTATAATAAATAATTGAATTAAACTATTATTTGAAATATTATTATGCAGAGTACATAATTTCGTTGAATAAAAGAATATAAGAGGTTATTATATTCTTTTAATTGTTAAATTTATTACTAATGGATATTGAAACTCTTATATCACGAGGAAATTTCCAGCTGGCAATACAGAAATGTATGGCTAGTTTGAAATCTGATTTGAATAATGCTCAATACTGGTATTTACTGGGGAAAGCATTCAGGAAAAAAAAAGAAACCCAATTAGCCCAAGAAAGTTTTTATAAAGCTACTTTAATTGATCCATCCTCAGATGCTTATTTTGATTTAAAAGCAATGGGAGGCTCTCCTGAAAACAAGAAATTTATTAGAGATATCAGCAGCGGGGAATTTTATCAATACATTCTCAATAAGCTGGAAGGTGTTTCTAAGACGGATTTAGAGTTGGACAATGAAATGGAAGATAAGAAAACCGAACAAGTATTACCTCCTCCTCCCCCTCCTCCTCCCCAGGAACTTAAAAAACAAAGTGAAATTAAAACTTCAGGAGCGGAAAAAATTAAATCAGCAGCCAGGGATTTAGATGAACTAATTGAACAATATCAGCCTCCTTCCCCAGAAGCTGAAGAAGTTGAACTTCCTCAAGATGAGCCCCTGGAGTTAAGCGACTTAGAAAAAGATATTACTCCCCAGGAAGCAGAGCAGTTGGATTTTGAAAAGGAAAAAGAACCGGAAAATGAAATTTCCCTGGAACATTTGGAAGCAGCAGCTAAAGAAGCAGAAAATGCTCAATTAGAAAAAGGATTATCCCTGGAAGATCTGGATACCATTGAGCAGGATAAACTTTCCCCCGAAATAACTTCTCCGGTTTCAGATATTAGAGCAGAACAAGGGGAAATTGACCAAACTGCTGAAGAAAAAATAATTCCTAAAGAATTACATGAAGGCATGGATCTGATTCTGGATGCGCTGAAGGAAAAGCATGAACATAAATCCATATCAGAATCTGAATTAAGAGAAATAATGAAGAGTATTGTGGAACGGGAAGTGGCATTGTTTATTATAATCAGAATAAATGAAAACAGTGTGGAATTCGGTGATAAGAAGTGGGAAGAGCTGTGCCGGATATTTGTGGAAGGATGTAGGAGCATTCAGCAATCAGTGTTCAGCAGTATGATTGAATTTGAAAAGCATGCTTTAATTGGATCTTTTAATGATGATGTTCATATCACTGCATGTGCGCTTAAAAAGAATAGTGGAGTGTTGAGATTGGAACTTGAAAGAGTTTTAAATACAATTTTATAACTGGTTGTAGTTATGGAAGAATTGGAAAAAATACTGGAATTAGCGGGAATAAAAGAAGGCTATTATGCAAATCAGCAGAGCAATGTTGAGTTCAGCACCCTGCATGATCAGAAAAAGAATCTTTTCACATCCATAAAAGAAAATATTATTGAAAAAATGGAAAAATTAAGTGATGAGAAAATTCATTTCATTTCCCTGTTGATTGAAAAGGATATGGTGGTCATTGCCAAATCAGAACATAAGATTGTTGCCGCTATTGGCGATAAAAATATAAACTTGGGATTAGTTAAAATCCAGATGATGAAACTGGTTTCCTGAGCCCCGCCCCTCCCCGGAATATTTAACCACAGATGAACACAGAGTATTAAGAGTTTCTGCTTCGCAGATGCCTCCCCACACACCATTATTAAACCACAGATGAACACTGAGCCCAGCCCAATACATCCACTTCCTACACAGAGCACACCACCCAGCCAGGAACACGAATTACCACTAATCCCAACATCCCACCCCGGAGTATAAAAAGAAGATGAAAAGAATTGTTTCATGATCAGGACTATCAGCTTGATGA
>LKUE01000387.1 GCA_001412365.1 Desulfuromonas sp. SDB
CCACTGATAAACACAGAAAAACACAGAGAATTATGGTTACTGCTGTGCAGGTGCCCAACACCCCAAAAAAAGGACAGGATCAACAGGATAAGAAAAGTTGGAAGCAAAAGCTTCCAACATGTTAAAAAGAAAATTTTATTAGAAAAATAGTTTACTGAAGATCTGGTTTAAGTTTTCTCCCTGTTCAAAGATAGTGTTGCTGTAGTTTCTCTGTTCGGAGTTAAAGCTGGTAAAACTCTTGGAATCCTCAATTATTTTTATCAAGTCACCATTGTAATAATAGAATCTCATCTCCGGCATCATTGGATTTCCGGTAACATAGGCAAATATCAGTTCTCCATATCCGTCGTACAAAAATTCAGAGTATTCATGATAGGCAGACCGATCCACTACCAGCATTGCCTTTCTTAAGTTATCCGGATAGGGATTTTCTTCGGAAAAACCAAAGTAAAAGGTCAGCACCGGATGATATACTCCCACTGCGGGATAGGAAAGTCCATCTGCATTGATATCCACCACTGTTTTGTACAGTTCACCGCTGTTGATCTCTTCATTGGTCTGATTGTAGATATCCCTTATATTTTGAACTTGTTCGGTTACTCCCGCCGATAATAAACCTGTTATAATAAAGAAAAGTCCGATAATTAAACTAAATCTTCGCATAACTATCCTCCCTTTAATTTATAATTAAATATTAAAGATTCTTAGTATTTTTTATCAATTTATATTGAATAACTCAACCTATTGTGCAATAATATTACTGTGAGTAAATATTTAATATAATGGAGGGTGTTATGTTTAATAAATTATCTTTCTCAATTATATTGTTAATTGTTAATTTTTTTTCATTAAATTCCCATAACCATTATTTGACAGATAACAATTCTTCTGATTACTTAAAAAATTCACCTATAATAAGAGATTCAGTATCTTGGGAAAATCTTCCCCCTCTCCCTGAAGCAAAAAGTTGTCCCTGCGTTGGATATCATTATGGGCTATACTCGGGAGAAACAAAAATATATGTTTTCGGAGGGGATCCTCCTGAACAAAATGATATAATGTACATATTTGATTTTAACTCGATGTCCTGGTCTGCTCCTATTCAGATGCCCTGTAGCATAAGTCATTCTGGTTGTGTAACATTTGGCAATACAATATATTTGATCGGTGGATATCCGGCAAAAAATGAAATTTGGAAATATAATACCGATGACAACACATTTTCTCAAGGATCTAATTTAATTACAGGAGTAAGTGATCCATTAATTACACTAGATTGGTTTGGTCCAATTGTTATTATTGGGGGATATGACGGTCAAAATCCAGTTAATAATGTACAGGTTTATTTCAATGATAGTGTTTATGAGGTTGATCCAATACCTGAGTCAAGAATGGCAGGTTTTGCTTTTTATATCAATGAGTACGAATTTACCCAACCAATTCCTGATGATGCGATCTTAGTTGGACTAGGATCGGACAGCAATGGTGAATTTCCTACTAATACCTATTTAGGAATCATACATGAGCCTTATGGAAATAATATTGATTCAATTATTTGGCAAGCAGGTCCAAATTTTCCAGGAGAAGGCTGTGTTAATCCGGGTTATAGTTCTATATTAGGTTACCCATGGTGGCTTTGGGATGGTTTTTTTGTATTTGGTGGTCATAATACGAACTATCTAAATCAGTGTTATAAGTTCAACAGGTCAACAAAAAGCTGGGAGCAATTGCCAGATCTCCCTGATCCACCTAGATCTCATATTGGAAGCTGTACTTTTCCTTTAAATAACCATTTATATTTATCTTCAATTGGGGGTTTTAAAGATTCAGCATTATCAAATGTTCATATCTTATATTCTGATATATATGTCTTTGGATCTGAGGAAACTCCTCCGGTTATCTCCAATCAAGTTAGTTGTCATCTGCTATCTTCCAATATAATCAGAGAACAATTCAAACTGGAGTTTACCCTTCCCTACTCCTCTAATGTTAATTTTTCTGTTTTTGACATCTCCGGCAGGAAGATCTACCAGCAGGGAAGTCGGAATTTAACTCCCGGAATCCATTATCTGGAATGGAATCTCAATGATAACCATGGAGAACAACTGGCAACGGGAGTTTATTTCTTTGTACTGGAGACCGAATCAGGGTTATTTAAAAGTAAATTTACAGTATTTAGATAAATTATCAACAATGTAAAAGAGGTTTTTATGAAAAATTGTTATCTATTACTTGTAATTTTTTTATTCTTTTTTTCAGTTTTAAATTCAGCTACCTGGATCAGGTATTACGGTGGAGATGGAGAAGATGTTGGATACTGTGTTGCTCAGGATCTGGATGGTTATTATATCGTGGTCGGCTATACCAACTCTTATGGGATGGGAAATAAAGATATCTATGTATTAAAGATAGACTCTCTGGGTGACACTATCTGGACTAAGACCTATGGAACATCAGGGGATGATATTGCTTATGACCTCGAAATAACAGCTATAAATGATTATGTAATTTGCGGACAAGTAAACTCAGGTCCCTGCTATGTTATGAAGATCGATACTGGAGGAAATCTAATCTGGGACAAAACCTATTCTGCTTTTCCAAAGGCAACTTCCATAATCAGTACTTTCGATAATTGTTTTGTGATTGCCGGAAATGGATTATTAGTTAAAGTTGATTCAATGGGAGATACTCTTTGGTCCTATTATGATAACCAACCATACCCTTGGTGGTTTGATAAATGCACGGTTGATGAGACAATAGACAGTTGTTATCTCACCACTCAAGGAGATGATAGTAATGGCCTTATAATAGTAAACAAATTCAATCGGTTTGGATATTTATTGGATTCATTTTATATTGGTTACTTAAGCTATTACAAATGCCCAATAATTGCCCTTGATGATAAAGGATTTATCATTACCGGTACAACTGATCAAATGATGGTTTCTCCAGCTTTTGTCATAAGATGTGATTCTCTGGGGAATATTATTTGGGGGGGATATGAGGATTTAAATAAATCATTCCTTAATCCACTACCTGATCATGTCGATCATTATACTGATATAACATTGAATTACAATAATAATATTGTTGGATGTGGTTTTAATACAAATTATTCATATTTATGGGATTCATATATATTTGAAATTCAATATGATAGTGGTTCAGGATTGTGGTCAAGAAGTTTTGGAGGAGGTATTGTATTTTATTCAATACATGTTACTAATGATAAAGGATATATAACTTGTGGATATGCACCCTATCAACAAGAAAAAAATATCATCCTGATGAAAACCGACTCTCTTGGCTACAATGCTATGGAAGAACCTGGAATTACAATAAATGAACCTAATATTAATACTATCAATTTCAATCAAATTTCAAACACTTTTAATATCGATTTATCTACCAATACAAATTTGCATTTAAAAATCTACGATATTAATGGTAGAATCATTTCTTCTTTTCATGAAGGTTTACTATCTTCTGATCAGCATCAAATTCCATTTACTTCTGCACCCGGAGTTTATTTCTTTTCCTTAGAAACCGATACTGATGTATTCAAAGGTAAATTTACGGTAATTAGATAATAACTAAACTTGCAAAAGTAAATACCACTTTAATGAAAAAATTTCAGAAATTAAAAAAACACTTGACAAATAAATAAACACTGTTTATATTTATAGCATGTGTTTGAATTAAATTACAATGTTTAATAGGAGGTAGAGATGAAAGGAAACAGATTTAAATCAGGAAAACTGCTGAAGATTATTTTGAAATCTCAGGATCTTCAGATTTCCAGTCAAGTTTCAATCAAGCTTTAACTGAAAAAGAACAGAGAAAAGAAAGGTGTTTCAAGGAGGGTAAAATGAAAAATCGGAGAAGAAGTAAGCTTGATCAAATTTTAAAAAAGATTGATTTCGACGAATTGAACTACCGAAGCTTCATCTCTGATCAATCAATAACAATCTACGATACCGGTATTGATATTGAATTCAGGTAATTGCCCCCTAAAATAATTAAGGGAGGATAAGTATCCTCCCTCTTTTTATACTTCTCTGATAAATTCCCTTAATACTTAATTTACAGTAAATTTCAACAAAAAATTAAAATCTAAGTAGTGCGGCAATACTGCCCAGTTTTTTTAATTCTTCAATATTGTCCGCATATTCGATTAATGCAGAAGTTTTATAAGCCCATTCGGTAATTTCATTTACTAAATCCACCGAAAATACATCTTCAGAATTACATAGAGGACATTTGTCAACTTCTTCAGGGATGAGATTGCCACAATTCCGGCACCTGATTCCCTGGGGCTGATAGTTACGGTCAACCAGCACTGCTTCCACCCTACCCACTTTCAGATTTTTCAACACTTCCTCCAACCCCACTACCGCCAATCCACCGGCAACATATTTTGATTTTATCTGGTTCCATAAATTTTCCTCTTCCTGGCGCTCTAATTCAGTGAAAAGCTTGTAAATTTCTTCATCAATATTTTGCTGTTTTAAATCAATTACTTCATCAGTTATCAATTTATTTTTTAATCTCAAAGGTAATTCTTTTTCCAGATGAGTGAGTACTTCCTTTGCCCCTACCATTACTATTCGGGAATAATCATGCTCATGTTCCAACTGATGAAGATAATCTATAATATCCTGAACATAATGGTGCAACTGCTTGTCCCGTCGGCGTTCATATCTCTGCTGAGACCAACCTCCCACCTTTACATGATTTTTAATTTTACCTTTGATTACTTTTTGATCCTGCTCTTTTAACGCTGAAATTAGAAAAACCCTTGCCCGGTCGTTATCAGCTACAACCACTGCAAAATCCTCATATTCATCTTTTATCTCAGCAATCGGCTTTATGAAAGGAGAGGAATCAATAATTACCTGATCGGAAATTGGTATTTCCAATTCATAAAATTCAGTAAAATTTAAAAGCCAGCAGATGAAGAAGACATAACAGCCCTTAAGGTTAATTTCCTTTTTCAACAGTTCGTGCAAGAGTTTAATATTTTCATTGTAAATTTCTTTTTCATAATCATTTGCAATAACATGACCCAGGTTTTCCAGTCGCTGATTAATTGTCTTTAAATCTTTAATATCCTCAACATAAACAGTTAAAAAAGCTCTATCTTTTGATGAGATTTTGGAAAGTTCTCTTAAATCAATTTCACTAATCATATTATACATCCTTTACTGCTATTTTTATTTTATGTAATCCTTTTACCAACAATTCCCGGGGGCAAGCGATATTAATTCTCTGAAATCCCTCTCCCCCCTTTCCAAATATATGACCGGGGTCAAGGGCAATTTTTCCCCTATTTAACAACCGCTGGTCAATTTCCTGATCGGATAAACTTAATCCTCTGAAATCAAGCCAAATTAAGTAGGTTCCCTGAGGTTTTACCGGAATGATATTTAAATTTTGCTCCTGAAAATAATTCATCACTATTTCAACATTTTCCTCCAGATAAATCAATAATTGATCCAGCCAGTTTTCACATTGATCATAGGCGGCGATGGTCGCCTCAATACTTAAGGGATCGCTGTGCATTACTCCATTTTGTAAAAGAACATGATTATATCTACTGCGTAACTTTTCGTTTTCAATAATTACTGACGAGGATTTTAATCCGGCAATATTGAAGGTCTTGCTGGGAGCAATACAGGTAATGGTATTTTTTGATATTTCATCTGATAAGGAAGCAGTAATATTATGCTTATAACCCGGATAAATCAGATCAAAATGAATTTCATCGGAAACTATCAGTATTTCATTTCTTAAACAGATTTCCACTAACTGGATTAGCTCTGATTTCTCCCAAACTCTTCCCACCGGATTATGGGGGGAACATAAAATTATCATTTTTGTTCTGTCATCAATCTGACCTTTTAATTCATCTAAATCCATAATGTACTTATCATTGGAGTATTTCAATTCATTGCATACTAACTGCCTTCCGTTATTTTTCACTGCGGGAAAGAAAGGGTAGTAAACCGGAGTCTGCACGATGACTTTATCTCCTGGATGAGTAAATGCCTGTATTGCATAATTTACCGCAGGTACTACACCGGGGGAATATAAAATCCATTCCTGTCTGATTTTCCAGTTATGTCTTTTTAAAAGCCAGTCTATGATTGCCTGATAATAACTGTCGGGGAAAAGAGTATAACCAAACACTCCATGATCTATTCTTTTCCGCAAAGCTTCAATAACTTCAGGAGGAGTGGCAAAATCCATATCTGCCACCCACATGGGAAAGAGATTTTTCTCCTGGAAATACTTATCCACTCCGTCCCACTTAATGGAATTTGTGTTGTACCGGTCAATAATTTGATCAAAGCTGTATTTCATTATTGTCCCTGTTTTATTTTTTTATCTATCTCCGCAATTTTATCTTTTATTTTGGTATAATTAATTTCAGCAGCAATCTTTTTTAATTGTTTTAAATTTTCCCGGACTTTTTTTACTGATTTATTATTTAAATAGATCTGGGTAATACTTATTAAAATATCGCATTTAAACTGTAAATGATTGATTTGCTCTGCAATATCTGCTGCTTGCTGATAGAAATCAA
Source organism: Desulfuromonas sp. SDB (assembly GCA_001412365.1). Taxonomy (GTDB): domain Bacteria; phylum SDB-A; class SDB-A; order SDB-A; family SDB-A; genus SDB-A. The sequence goes on from LKUE01000387.1 coordinate 6,587, forward strand.
CCGCTTTTTTAATTTTATCCTGGCTGGAATAAATATCACCGAGCTGTTTACTTGTATTCATAACATCTTGTTTGTTGTCTTGTTTTTTAGATATTTCCAGGTTTTTCATAAAATACTCTATCGCCTTCATATTTTTTTTTAGTCTTTGATAAATAAGTGCTATATTCCCATAAGCATTAGCAATGCCCTGAGTATCTCCCAGTTCCTGGGATAACTGCAGCTTCTTTTCAAAACTTTTCATAGCCTGGTTTAATTGATTCATTGCCATATAAATCACTCCAATATTTCCAATTATCTTGGATATACCCAGTTTATCCCCGATTTCTTCAGCATCTTTCTGATAGGTCAAGAAATAATTCATCGCCTTTTGATAATCTTTTTGATGATAATAAATTAAGCCGATGTTTCCTGTAGCTTTCATTCCCAGAATTTTATCATTATTTTTTTCAGCTATTTCCGATGCCTGCTTATAAAAATCAAGCGCTCTGTTATAATCTCCCTGACTCATGTTAAGAATACCGATATTGATAAATACTCTGGCTTTTTCCGTCTGATCATGCATTTTATCCAGCAGGATTAGCTTCTGTTGGTAACAATTCGAGGCTTCCTGCCATTTACCTAATTTCCAGTACAATACTCCCAAGTCCCCTATTGTTTTGGACAGCCCCCATTGATTATTTTGATCGGAAAACAGCTTTTCGGATATTTGATAATGTTCCAGGGAAGATTTATAGTCACCCCGATTGTACAGCAAGCATCCTAAAAGTCTATGCATAATTGCAAGATAATTTTTTAAGTCAAATTTTTCAGCTAATTCCTTTACATAATAATAGTATTCTTCAGATTTCTGCCAGTTTCCAATTAATTCCTCAACTTCTGCTATGTCCAACAACAGTTTGATGTACTGTTCAATTCTATCCATGGAAATCTTTAAATTTGATGATTTTTGATCAATATCTGTAAAGTATTTTTCAGCACGGTGATAGTAATTAATAGCACTATGATTTTTATATAAATTCTGAGACTGTTTGCCTGCTTTAATTAAATAATAGGGTGCTTTTTGTTTATTTTCCGCTTGTTCGTAGTGATAAGCTAAATCACCGTAATGTAATGATAACTTTTGATGATAAACTGTTTCTATGGTTTCACCGGCTAATTGATGCAGATTTCTAAGTTGTTTTTTCAACTGCATCTGGTAAACACTTTCCCGGATAAGAGCATGTTTAAACAGGTATTTTAATTCACTGATCTTCATCCAGATTATTTCCTGTTCTCCTTCTTCCAGCAAACTGAATATTGGCATTCGTTTAAACATATACTGGAGAATATTGGTGGCAAATTCTCTCCCCAATACCGACGCAGTTTTCACCACATCTTTCAATTGGTCGGATAACTGATCAATTCTGGAAATTATAATTGAATTAATACTGGAAGGCAGATCGCCTTCTTTCTGACTTAAATTATAATGCTTATCAATTAAGCTGTTCTCAATTAAATACATCAGCAATTGTTCAATAAAAAAGGGATTGCCTTCAGTGAGGTTCCAAACTAAATCTACTGTTTTTGCGGGTATACTTTTCTTTTGTCTGCTGGAGGTTTTCAATATTCTGGTAATCAGTTTTGTTGATAGGGACTTATTCAATCTTTGCAATTTAATTCGCCTATAACTGACATCTTTTACCTCTAAAGTCATCTCTGAATGATCTTCGCCATATCGGCAGGACAGGACGATCATCAGGGGTATATTTTCAATATTTCTGGTTAAAACTTCAAGCCAATTTGCGGTATCTTTATCTATCCAAACAGCATCTTCAATTTCAATAACCGTAGGTTTTAAATGACATTCAGCGAGTATAATATTTTTCAATCCAAACAATGTATTCCGATAACGCGCTTCCGGATCCAACTGGTCAAAAAGGATATCCGGAATTGAAATACCCAGTAAATTAGCAATGAATGACCGGGAACGTTTTAATTCAGTCTGTAAATCTGAGGATTTTGTTTTTTCAACCAGCAACTGATAATTTTCAAGGAATTTTTCTTTTCTCTGTTGCTGGTTATTAATTTCAGAAATTTGAAAATAAGTCTGGAGAAAATAAATCAAGGGATTAAAACTCTGTTTCAGTATTTCATCACAGGGCAAGGAAAACCAATTAATTTTGCCAGTCAATACAGAATCTTGAAATTCTTTTATCAGTCTGGTTTTTCCTAATCCTGCTTCTCCGTCAATAAAGACAAATCCGCTGAAGTTTCCTTTTTTTGTATTTTCAAATATTTCAATTAATTCCTGTAACTCTGATTCCCTTCCCACCATATCAGTTAAAATATTGATGGGAGATGAGACTGTTTTTTTCCGAATGACTGTGTACAATTTCTGGGTTTGATCAATTCCTTTAAATTTCAATGATTTTGCAGGAGTTAACTGATAATAATCTTGACATTGTCTATACATTTTATTATCTACCCAACATTCACCCCAGGTGGCATAAGCAGATATTCTCGCTGCTAAATTTACTACATCCCCCAGGACAGTGTATTCAGATTGTAATTCACTGCCTACAAATCCAGCATAAGCTATTCCCGAGGAAATTCCAATTCGACAGCTAAATTGATCTATTATTGAAACATCCAGGGCAAAATCAGCAGCTCTTCGGAATATCTTTTCTCTAGTTTGAGGAGCTCCAAAAACCACCAGGATTATTCCGCCTTTATCCCCGAAATCAATTTTATTGAAATACCCGCCATAGATCTGGGATAACTCCAGAATTTTAACTGCCTGACTGGAGAAATGGTGATTGTAATTGAAATTTACAAAGCAGGTGATAATATCCCTGAATTCACCGGCAAATTTTTGGTCGGCTTGAATTTCCGGAAAAAACAGTTTGTTAATACAATCATCAAATGACCGAGAGTGAACATAAAAAGCATTTTCTTCCGGATATAAATCAACGGAATACAATCCTGGCTGAATTTCCTGTATACTCTGAAATATCTTTCTGTCATTAAACTGTTTTAAATAAGCTTCATGGATAACTATTTTGTTGTTCCTGCTGAATTTGCTTATATAGCCAGCTTGCTGGATTACTTCTCCGATGAAATAATACAGATTCTGGGTTGAATTGGGAATTATTTCCCAGGAAATTTCACCGGAGGCTAAACCCAGTTTAGCTTCAAGATGATAAGTGCCGAATCTTGTTTCAATATCCTTGATTTCCTTTAATTCCCGTATAATCTGGTCAGCGACCTTTAAAATTTTAAGGGGAGAGTTTAGTTCTGTATCAAAAGCAGCAGTAAAAGCATCTCCGGCAAAAGAAGTTATAAAACCACCGCTGTTTTGGATTATTTTAACTCCCGGAGAAAATACGCTGTTGATTATTTCAGATAGAATTTCAGCCCCTTCTTTTCCATTTTTCATCAGTTCCTGGGTCATATGGGTAAAACCAACTATATCAATAAATATCACCCGGGCATTAAAATGCCCTTTGAACTGATTCAGTTTGTACTTTCCGGCGATAAATGTTGGTACAAGATTTCTCATATGTCTTCAGGTAATAGTTTTAAAACATCATATAAAGGTAAGTTTAAATCATATCATAAAGGTTTTCAATTTTTGTTCAACTAGCCTAATCCTATAAAAACTGTGATTATAAAAAAATTGTTAAAAAATATTTTATTTAGATTTTATCCACATCCACCGCATAAACCCATCTCCCCCTTCTGAACCAGGCAATTCCAAACAAGGACACCGATATGTTGGAGACGAACATCGCAATCCAAATTCCCAGAGGTCCAAGATTGAACATCAACGCCAAAAGGAAAGCCAGAGGGACTCTAATCACCCACAACCGGGCAATACTCATAAACATAATCGGCTTGGTATCCCCCGCCCCCTGAAAAGCACCATTTACCACAGTGAAGAGTCCAAAAAATATTACCGAGGGTGAGACAATTTTAAACAATATTTCCCCCCACCAAATTGTTTCAGGATCATTTACAAAAAATTTGACAAAGTAATTGCCCCAGAAAAAGGTTAGAGCGGTAGCGGGTATTAGAAAAGCTAAAATTGCCAGCACTGAAACTCTGACCACTCTTCTAGCCCGGGCAATATCTTTTGCTCCCACACTTTGTCCCACCATAGTAGTAGTAGCACGGGAAATACCCATTGCCGGCTGATTGTACAGGCTGATAATTCTATTGCCCACTCCAAATGCAGCGATGACCGCAGTTCCAAAGTAATTTACCAAACCCTGTAGTACCGTAAAACCTAAAGCGGACAAAGCCTGCCCGATAGATGCGGGAAGACCAATTCTTAAAAACAATAAAACCGATTCTTTGCGGGGAATCATATCTGAAAATCTAAGTTTGATCCCCTTATTTCCCTTAAACAATATGTACAGAGCAATTATGGAAGCTATTGATCTGGCAATAAGGGTAGCCAGAGCAGCTCCTACCACCCCCAGGGGAGGGAAAAATAGAAGACCAAAAATCATCAACGGATCCAGAATAACATTTATGACAATGGTAATCGCCTGAACCCACAGGGGAGTTACGGTGTTGCCAATCCCCTGGAGACTTCCCTGGAGGACAAAAAATCCAAACATAAAGGGCAATCCGGCTAAAATAATGATCATGTAATTATGAGTATGTTCAAATACATCAGGGGGGGTCTGCAGAAGGTGAAGAATAAAATCCGTAGTTAAAATGCCAATAACTGAAAGGACAATGGAAAGAGAAAATAATATAATGGCAGTCTGCCCCAGATAAAAATCAACTTTCCGGTCATCTCCTTTGCCCTTGGATTGAGCAATTAAAGTAGTTCCAGCCATAGACATGCCCATTCCGAATATCACCAGGAAGAATATTATATTGAAGGCAATGGTGGGGGCGGATAGTTCTTCTTTGCCTAATTTTCCCAGGAAAAAGGCATCGGTAATATTGTACAAGGTCTGCAGTAAACTGCTGAGCATAAGGGGAAAGGCAATCTTGATTAAACTAGTGAATATTCCTAAATCGCTCTTCTCAACTTTCAATAACGATTTAATTATTTTAGTAAAAATCAAATTTCACTTCTCTATCTCTGCCAGTATTCTTTCTACTTCATAATCTTTGCCTTCAGCCAGGATTTGATCGGTTATCTGTTTTACTTTATTTTTGTATTTCTTTTTTGAAGTTAGTTTATACAACTCAGCATTAATTTCAACCAATCTAACCAGGTCTTCACTATTTTCAGATAATAACTCGGTTAGCTTTTCCTCCTTTAACTTGATACTGATATCCTTACGGTAAACCAAGCAGTATAAATTAGATCTGTACAGCATCAGTTCATGGTCAATTTCCAGAGCAATTTTCTTTGAATGTTGTGCCGATTTCAATGCCAGGTCATTTTCACCCAGCTTATGTTCGACAAAAGACTTCAGCAGCAAAACTTCAGTTAACAGGAACTTACTGTTCAGTTCAATCAGCATTTCCACAGATTTTTCAAAGTAGTTTAATGAAACCGGGTAATCTCCCCGGTATCTATTCAACTCCCCCAAACTGGAATAGACATGGGCAATATTAACCTTATCTCCAATCTCCGCAGCCATAACTAATTTTCGGTTAAAATAATCTTCAGCTAGCTCATATTCCCCCAATTTATTGTAAACTACTCCTATGTTGCCTAAAGCTAGAGCAATTAATTTTCTATTCCAATACTTTTTAGAGGAGTTAAGCTGCTGTTTATAACATTGCAGAGATTTGTCAAATTGATTCATATAGTAATAAACATTGCCCAAATTTCCCACAGCATAACTGTAGGAAACTATATCCTCGGTATTCCGGGAAATTTCAATTGCCTTATTGAAAATTTTTTCCGCAGTATTCAACTTGCCTTTGTTAAGATGAATCATGCCCAGGTTGACCAGGGATTTTTTTAAGGAATCTACAAAAGAACTTTTCACCGCATATCGGTAGGTTGTCATATAATTTTTTAAAGCAAGATCATAATCTCCCTGATGAAAGTATATATTGCCTAAGTTTAAATATATATCGGTTAGAATGTTATCAAATGAACTGTTTTCAAATATTTCCTTTGCTTCATTCAGCAATTTTTCTGCTTCATCATAGAATCCCGTATTTACTTTAAGCCATCCATAGCTGGCTAGAATTGTTCCGTAATTATATTTATTTTCTATTTCCTTGACCAGACTTAATGCCTGTTGATGGTAAACTTCAGAATCAGGCCAATTACCGGTATAATTTAAAATCCACAGTATTTTATTCAATATTTGAAACTTCTCCTCATTATCAGCGGTGAAATCTAAAATTCTAATATACAGATTCAAATTATATTTGGAGATATTGGTAAATGATCTTGAATTCGCCGATTTCAGAAGTATATCTTTAGCTTTTTCAATCATATTTCCCCGTTCATAGTGGAAAGCTAACTGGTCATAATAATTTTCCAGACAATCTTGGTACATCTGATTCATTTTTTCAGCAATAGACTGGTGGATTTTTACCAGATCTTTTTTTGTGTGCATATTGTAAACGGTTTCAGATATTATTTTGTGTTTAAACAAGTATTGTTCCGGTGTGATTTTTTCCCACAGCTGGTGTTTTTCTCCCTGCTGTAAATTTTTTTCAATGTCATCTTTCCCCACTATTTCAGCTAATAAATGAGGATCAAATTTATCTCCAATAACCGCAGCAACCTTCACCAACTTTTTGAAATTTTCATCAAGAGTATCTATTCTGGCGGCAATAAACGCATTTAGATTATCCGGAATTTCAAAATCGGTTTTTTTTA
>LKUE01000388.1 GCA_001412365.1 Desulfuromonas sp. SDB
AAAAAAGAATTCCCCCCAACTGTAAAATTTAACTAAATTGATTTTGTTTGGGGTAGATGTTGATTAGAAATTCTAAACCCGGTACAATGTAATGTCAGCATATTGTTAACTTTTTTAGCAAGGTGGATAAATTGAAGTTTTATAACGGTTTAATTTCTCTGTTAATTTTATTTATTTCATTATTTCCCTCAGCAAGTGCATTTGGAGATCAATGGAATAATCCTAACCTGGATATGGTTAGTGAAAATGCAAGTCAAGTTATGTTTAACTTAACCCTTGGGGATATCCAGCTGGAAGATTTTCCGGTGGATGGTAAGATTTATCAATCCTTTAACCTACCTGGTATTTTCATACCTGCGGATAAAGGATTGCCAAATTTTCCAGCGTTCAGCAGAACCATTGCCATTCCCCGGGGAGCAAATGTAGAGGTTCAGTTAATTGACCCAAAAATAGTACAATATCCTGAAGTACTGCCTCTGCCTGCCCCTGAAATTCCGGCGGAAATTGATGATCAGCAGTTAGAGTATATTGAAGATGAGTCTGTTTATCAGAGTAACCAGGTATATCCGGAAAATATTGTAAGAATTTCAGAGCCCTGGGAGATAAGAGGGGTTCAAGTGGTCACCATTGGGGTAATACCATTCCAGTGGGATCCGTTAACCCATGAATTAAAGGTATACACCGATCTGAGAATTACAGTGAATTTTAATGGAGGTAATGGCCGGTTCAGTGACCCCCGGTTGAGATCTAGGTTTTGGGATCAAATTTTAAATCAGATCGTGGTAAATTATTCCAGTTTAGAACCTATGGATTATTCAAACCGTCTCCGTCAGGCTCAGGAGGGAGGAAGGGACAATGCAGAATTTGTAATAATTGTTCCCGATGATCCTGATTTTATTCAGTGGGCGGACAGCATTAAGCAGTTTAGAACTGAAGAGGGAGTAATCACCGAAGTGTTCACCCTGACTGATATAGGGGGTAACAACGCTTCTACTATTGAAGCCTGGGTTAATAATGCCTACAATAACTGGACTATTCCTCCGGATGCAGTACTGCTTTTGTCCGATTATGAAAGCAGCGGAGAAGCTTACGGGATTACCTCTACCCGGTTATCCCATCCCTACAGCGGCACTTATGTTTCCGATAATATTTATGCGGATGTGACCGGAGATTATCTGCCCGAAATCGTATTTGCCCGAATCTGCGCTCAGGATTACAGTGAACTGGAGGATATGATCACCAAAGATTTTAATTATGAAAGAAATCCTCCTACCAGTTCCTACTTTTACAGCCATCCCACTTCTGCCTGCGGCTGGCAGACCGAACGGTGGTTTCAACTGGCGGCAGAGGTAGTGAGAGGTTATTGGTATAATGTGTTAGGCAAAACTCCAGTGAGAGTTTACGCTATTTACAGCGGATCACCTTCAGTGGGAGGGGCTTGGTCCACTGCTCCCAATACCAGCACGGTGGTTAATTATTTCCATAATTTAGGCTATATTCCCACCACTGTACCCAGTGGAATCAACTGGTACGGAACCACCCAGGATATGATTGATGCAGTAGATTACGGCACCTTCATCATTCAGCACCGGGATCACGGTAATGAATACGGCTGGGGTGAACCGGATTTCAACCGCACTGATCTGTTATCCTTGAACAACTACAGCAATAATGAATGGCCCTTTGTCTATTCCACCAACTGTCTCACCGGAAGATATGATTATTCCCAGGAAACTTTTTCAGAAAGATTTCACCGGTTGGGGGGAAGGGGAGCGGTGGGAGTTAACTGTGCCAGCCAGGTTTCCTATTCATTTGTAAATGACACCTATATATGGGGTAACTATGATTTTATGTGGCCTGATTTTGATCCCGGCTACGGGGACCGTCATGATTCCACCGATGCCCGTCCCGCTTTTGCCATGACCTTTGCCAAATACTACCTGCGGGATTCATCCTGGCCCTATAATTCTTCAAGCAAGGTGATAACCTACAATTTGTTCCACCATTTCGGCGATCCCTATATGAGGATATACACCGAAGTCCCTCAAACCATGAGTATTACCCATCCTGATACCATCAATGCAGGGGCAACCACTATTCCCATAAATGCTCCAAATTGGAGTTATATCGGTTTATCTGTGAACGGAGAGATAATTGGAAGAGGTCCGGGTAATGGATCAACCCAGGATATCAGCATAGATCCCCAAACTGCAGGAACCCAGATTAAACTGGTGGTAACCCGCCAGGATTACTACCGGTATGAGGCAATTATCTATGTTGTGGATCAGGTTACCAGCACCGATGTATGCATAAATGAATTTGCCCCCAAAGGTACGGAATGGATTGAACTGTACAACTACGGTACCTCCAGCGTTGACCTTACCGGATGGATTATTTATTCCCCCAGCGATGATACCGTTCAACTATCCGGAACTATCAATGCTTCCGATCATGCTTATTTCACCGGATTTTCCGGAGTATTTGACAACAGCGGCGACCAGGTGTTTTTAATTGCTTCCAATGGAGATACGTTGGATCAGGTAGCTTACGGGAATCAGGGAGGAGCGCCCCTGGCTATAACCAATTGGAGTGTTGGACGGATAACCGATGGCTGCAACACCGGCGATTACGCCAGAGATTTCAATGTTGACGGCACTCCCACCCCCAACAGCAGTAATGATATCCATCCTGCCCCCCTTGATCCGGTGGTAGTTATCAATGAGATTGATCCCTATCCAACTTCCGGTCCGGATTCAGTGGAATTGTACAATATGTCGGATACAGTAGTGGATATCAGCGGATGGATATTATCCGATGGTGATTATGTGGGAACTTTAGGATCTCATCAGATACAGCCTTATAGTTTTGTGGTAGTGGATGAAGATGAATTTGGATTTGATTTTTCATCAACTGATGTATGTTATCTGTTCTTGGCAGATACCACCCGCTATGATCAACTTGGCTATGATGGAGAGTATAATAACTACAGTTTCCAAAAAATTCCCAATGGTTCCGCTCCCCATGATGGATATGACTGGACCAGTTCAGGAGGAGGATCTACTTTATTTGACACTGCCGCCACCTGGAATCATTACAACGGCGATTACGGTATTTCTTTCACTTCACCCGGAGGGGGGGAAGTGTGGGAATATCTGGAAACTCATCAGGTCAGCTGGAATTCACCGGTGATAAATATTTTTGATCTTTACTACAGCACCGATGACGGTTCATCCTGGACTGAACTGGATGATAATGTCACCGGAAATTCTTATCAATGGGATATTCCCAATACTCCCAGTGACCAGTGCAGAATGAGAATTATCTATCCCAGTGATCTGGCAGTTAGGGAAATAAGCAATCAGTTCACCATTACCACCGATACTATTGCCCCTTCGGTGCCTTCATTGGTTGCACCGTCATCCGGAGAATTATTTGACTACACCAATATTTTCTTCGATTGGACCGAAGCCAGTTTTGATAATCTGACCGCAGGTCAGTCTCAATTAAGGGCAGAAGTAAGGTATATCATTGAAATTGACAATCAAACTAATTTTGTCTCTCCGGTTTACACCGACAGTTTGGACAGCACCGAGATTAACGTTAATCTTTCCGAAAATGTCTTTTACTATTGGAGAGTAAGAGCTTTTGATCTTGCCGGAAACATCGGCAACTGGAGCAGTTATGATTCCTTTGGGGTGGATGACAGCCCTCCTGCCCAGGTAAACCTGATTTCCCCGGAAGATGATGCTTATCTAAACAGTTCCTCGGTAAACTGTTTTTGGCATAGTGCCACTGACAATATCAGCTGGGTTGATCATTATCAGACTCAGATCAGCACCAATAGCTCATTTACCTCCGTTGTAGCGGATACTCTGACCTCAGACACCTCCTTTAATATCAATTTAGGAGATGATGAATATTTCTGGAGAGCCCGGGCAATTGATGCGGTGGGAAATGAAGGCAGCTGGTCAGCAATTTTCAGTTTTGAAGTGGACACTGATGCGCCTTCGGTCCCCTCAATGGTCATGCCGGTGAATGGTTATATATCCGGAGACAGCACCGTTGATTTTCAGTGGACTCAAGCCAGTTTCGATCCTGCTGGTCTAAATGATGACCAGGGATTTGTGTCATCAGAAAGATGGGACATATCTGGAAGTAATTCTCGATTTGAGCCCTTGGCTGCACCGGTTAGTTATATTGTTGAGATTGACACTAACTCTAATTTCAATTCACCTTTGATTATTGACTCATTATCCAGCTTAACTTCCCAGTACAGTTTAGGTGAATTAAGCGGAAACTACTATTACTGGCAGGTATGCGCTTATGACGGGGCAGGAAATCAGGGTAATTTCAGCAGCGTTGACTCCTTTGCCGTAGACTTAACTTCTCCTGCAATTGATTCCACCACGGTGTGGCCGGATACCGCCTATACCGGACCATTTGATATCCAAACTAAAATATCCGATCAGTACGGACTGGATACCGCGTTTATCCTGTGGAAGGTGAACAGTGATACTGACTGGACGGTTGCTGAGCTGACTGCGGGAAGCAATCACTGGTTTGACGGACAGATTCCTGCGGTCAATGCCGGAGATACGGTAAAATACTATATAAATGCATCGGATCTGGCTGATCCTGCAAACTACGGATACGATCCTGCAGGAGCACCTTCCACTTTCTACTCATTCTTAGTGGGCGATCTGGGAGCAGAGGAGATGATTACTAAACCTGATAATTTCAGGTTTTATTTCAGTTCACCCAGCCGGAATAGTATTACCTTCAATTTAGAAGTACCTCAGGCAACCCAGGTTAATCTCACTGTTTTTGATATTTCGGGCAGAGAAGTCTATCAACCTATATCCGGAATGCTCAATCCTTCGGTTTATCAGATTGAATTTGCTCCTCCGGTAAAAGGAGTATTTTTCTATAGATTGGAATCAAAATTCCAGAACAGCTCCGGCAAATTCATGATATTCTAGTTAAAAGGGGCTCCGGTTAATCCGGAGCCCAAAAATATTGACCACAGATAAACACCGAAAAACACAGAGAATTTAGTTTACTGCTGCGCATATGCCACCCCACCACACCCAGAATTTTAACCACTGATAAACACAGCACCCACCTGCCCACATCCTCACCGGAACACAGAAATTAAAGATACTGCTGCGCATATGCCACCCCACCACATCCAGAATTTTAACCACTGATAAACACAGCACCCACCTGCCCACATCCTCACCGGAACACAGAAATTAAAGATACTGCTGCGCAGATGCCACACATCACACCCCATAAAGGGGACAGGATTAACCTGCCAAGTGGCAGGTAAACACTGTACCCAAACCACCCCTGTACCCCAGAACACAGAAGATTAAGTTTGAATAGTTTATATATAAAAATTTAAAATATTTTATGGGTGGGGTGTCCTGTTAATTTTGTCTAAAATTTCTTAAAAAAATGAAATATTTTTCTGATGAAAGTTGTATATATCAACAAAAGCAAAAGTTTAGAACAAAAACCGGGAGGTAAATATGAAACTGCTGTTAATCTTGATCCCCCTAATAGTTATCAATTACTCTCACACTGTAGAGAGTGTGTTGGAAAATGCGGTGGGCATAGCTCAGGATGATTTAAATTATATATATCATGTCAATGATGATGATCCTGTTGTGCTAAATGAGAAACCGACCATTGAAGTGGTGTTTGTTCTAGATGCCACCGGCAGCATGACCGATTTAATCGAAGGAGCTAAAAGAAAAATATGGGATATTGCCAATAAAATAATGACTGGCGATCCGGTTCCTGAAGTTAAGATCGGTCTGGTGGTATACCGGGACCGGGGAGATGAATTTGTGGTTAAACAATACGATTTAACTGATGATATTGACGCAATATACAATAAATTGATTGCGGTGCAAGCTCAGGGAGGAGGAGATTTTCAGGAAGATGTTAATATGGCTTTAGCTTATGCGGTGGACAGTATCAGCTGGTCTGATGACGGTAGCACCTTGAAGATGATATTTTTAGTGGGAGATGCCGATCCCCATATGGATTACAACGACGAAAGACATTATCCTGATATCTGTAAGCAGGCTATCTCACAGGATATAATCATAAATGCACTTCGCTGCGGCAGCAATTCCAATACTGAACAGGTATGGCAGGAAATTGCCCATTTAGCTGAAGGATATTACACTACCATTGATTATTCTGCTTCTGCGGATATTCCCACTCCCTATGATGATGAAATATCTTCTCTAAGCTCTGAACTTTACGGAACTGTTCTGGTTTACGGATCAGATTTGGAAAGAACTGAAACCACCGCAATGTTAGAAGTCAACGAAGAAGCGGCAGGATATTCAAAAACTACCACTGCCGACCGAGCGGTTAATGCAGCGATGAGAGCTCATGGAGGAACAATCACTACCAACGACCTGTTAGGAGGTATAATTGGTGGTGAAATAGATCTCGATGATATAGAAGAAGATGAACTTCCCGATGAGTTGAAAGATTTAACTCCTGAGCAGAGACAAGTTTACGTGGACAGTTTAATCGAGGAAAGAGAGCAGATAAGCAACCGGATAACTGAACTTTCCAAACTGCGGGTTCAGTATATAGAGGAAAACACAGAGGATACCGACGAATCCTTTGATGCGTTTGTAATTGAAATACTGAAGAATGAAGCAGATAGAATTAATGTCAGATATGAGGATTAAATCATGAAAATCAAAATAATTGCCTTATTACTATTTATCTTCTCAAATATCATCTTAGCAGACGGGTTTGTGGTGATTCCCCCCATGCCCCGGTTGCCCGATCCCCAGCAGGTAGGGGTGAAGTATCACCGGGTGCAGGTGGAGATATCCCATCAATTTTCCCAGGTGCATATAGA
>LKUE01000389.1 GCA_001412365.1 Desulfuromonas sp. SDB
TTTTAAGCAACGGGCAAAAATTAAAACCTTGGATTGAGTTAAATTATCCCTTAAACATTCAAGGTCAGTGTAATGATGTTCAATCAATATATTTTGGAAATTCATTGTTATCAGGAGTAAGAGTTAGTAATCATGTGGTGGTCTCCCTGGGTGAAGAAATTGAAATGGAAACACAAATGTTTTTTGAAAACGGTAATCCGGCAGTAATCACCTTTGAAAACTTAATTTTATTCACCTTCAATCCTGAGAATTCAAACATCTTATGGAATCCAGGTGTCTTTATCTTCATCTTTACCCACTGGTTTGATTATCTGCCCCCCCCTAAAACAATTCCATCCATAGAAACTTATGAAAGGTCTAATATTTACCAGGAAGATCTAAATGACCGAAATATTCCCTGGATAACTTTCCAGGAAGCAAAAAAACTTCTGTATCAGCACTTATATTACGATAATACCGTGTTTTTAATTATCTTACTTGCCAGTTTATTATTTATGGAAGGATATTATTCCCATAAAATTAACTACTGACCGTTGATTGGCTTTTTCTTTTAGAAAAGTTTTTATCAAAAAAAATGAGTTCTTTGCGGTGAAAATTGTTTATAAGGCAAGAGGGAATAAAATCTTGACAAACCTATAATAATAGGAAATCATTCCTCCTTATTATCTAATGGATAGAGTCTTCCACTTATAAAATTGTAATTTGGAGAAAGTTATGCCTAGAAGGATAGAATTAAATAAAGTCAGGAATATCGGGATTATGGCCCATATTGATGCAGGAAAAACCACTTTAACTGAAAGAATACTATTCTACACCGGAAAATCTCACCGTATTGGCGAAGTTCACGAAGGACAAGCTCAGATGGACTGGATGGAACAAGAACAGGAACGTGGAATCACCATTACTTCCGCATCTACCACCTGTTATTGGAATGATCATCGTATAAATATCATTGATACTCCCGGTCATGTAGATTTTACTGTAGAAGTTGAAAGAAGTTTAAGAGTTTTGGATGGAGCTATTGCAATATTCTGTGCAGTAGGGGGTGTGGAACCTCAATCAGAAACAGTGTGGGAACAGTCCAAAAAATATAAAGTGCCCAAATTGGTGTTTATAAATAAGATGGACCGGATTGGCGCAGATTTCTACGGAGTAATGGATAATATTGAAAATCAGCTAAAAGCTAACTTAATCCCTTTACAGCTACCCATGGGCAGCGAAGATAATTTCCAGGGAATAATTGATTTATTGGAAATGAAGGCTTATTTCTATGAAGATCAAGATCTTTCTAAAAATTTCCATGTAGAAGAAATTCCCGGGGAGTATTTAAAAAAAGCAGAAACTTATCACCATATCATGATAGAGAAGGCAGTGGAATTAGATGATTCCTTAACTGAAAAGTATTTGGAATCAGAGGAACTTATAACCATGGAGGAAGTGACTGCTGCTATTCGAAAGGGAACTATAACCCATCAGATAGTTCCAGTGCTATGTGGTTCTGCTTTTAAGAATAAAGGGGTTAGAAAATTACTGGATGCAGTGAATTTATTTTTACCTTCTCCGGTTGATCTTCCTCCCGTGCAGGGTTGTTCAGTTTCTGATCCCGATGAAGTTGTTTATTATTCACCTGACGACCACGAACCCTTTCAGGCATTGGTGTTTAAAGTTCAGACTGATCCCCATGTGGGTAAATTGGTATACTTCAGAGTTTATTCAGGAACATTGAAAGCAGGATCATATATTTTAAATTCCACCAAAAACAAGAGAGAAAGAGTGGGTCGGATACTGCAGATGCATGCTAATCAGAGGGAATCCCTGGATAACCTCTACTGTGGAGATATTGCCGCAGCGGTGGGGTTCAGGCATTCTTTTACCGGGGACACCTTAAGCGATCCAGAACATCCTACTATCCTTGAGACCATTGAATTCCCCGCCCCGGTTATTTCAATAAGTATAGAGGTTGATAAAAAAGCCGAACAAGAAAAATTATCTTCCGCTTTGATTAAACTGGCGGAGGAAGATCCTACGTTCACTGTAAAAACAAATCAGGAAACAGAACAGATCATTATCTCGGGCATGGGAGAACTTCATTTGGAAGTTCTGGTTGATCGTTTACAGAGAGAATTTCAACTGGAGTTTACAACCGGTAGACCAAAAGTATCCTATCGGGAAACCATTTTATCTTCTATAATTCAGGACTACAAACACTCCAAACAGACTGGAGGAAAGGGACAATTTGCCCATATAAAATTCAAGCTTGAACCTACTGCCGCCGGGCAGGGCTTTGAATTCAAAAATAAGATAACCGAGGGACGTATCCCTAAAGAATTTATACCTCCCATTGAAAAAGGAATTATATCTGCCATGGAACGGGGTGTTTATGCCGGTTTCCCGGTGGTGGATGTGCGGGTTGAATTAATTGACGGATCTTTCCATTCAGTGGACTCATCGGAAATGGCATTTAAAATTGCCGCCCAGGAAGCATTTAAACTTGCTTTTAAAAAATGTTCACCCATTTTGCTTGAACCCATAGTCTCTTTGGAAATAACTACTCCCGAAGAATATGTGGGGACAATTGTGGGAAATATATGTTCCCGGAGAGGTAAAGTTAACGGCATTGAATCAAAACTAAATCAACAGGTAATTAATGCAGAGGCACCTTTATCGGAGATGTTTGGTTATGCTACTGATTTAAGATCTCAAAGCAGCGGAAGGGCTTTTTATTCCATGCACTTCGAACGCTATGAAGCAGCCCCTGATGTGAAAACTGGGGAAGGTTACCCAAATCTTTGATTTGGGTTTTGAGTATCCTTCGGAACTCTAG
>LKUE01000390.1 GCA_001412365.1 Desulfuromonas sp. SDB
AAAAAATATAATTTTCCCCCTAATCTATGGGCGGCAGTGACCCCTACTTCTATCCACTGGACCTGTGGGAAATTGTTGGAGGAACTTAGTGCCGAGGATCGTGCGATGAAAAATAAAAAGGAACTCCATTGACTGAATTGTACTCCTGGAACGTAAATGGAATTAGAGCCTGTTTGAAAAACGGATTCAGGGAGTGGTTTAACTCGGTCCAACCCGATATTTTATGCTTGCAGGAAGTAAAAGCGGATCAAGATACTTTCAATGATTTATTTAATCAACTATCCGGTTATTATTCCTACTGCAATTGCCCTCAGAAAGGGTACGCGGGTACCGCTGTTTTTTCTAAAATAGAGCCGGAAAAAGTGATGATGGGTATGAATAAAACTAAAGGGGATCCTGAAGGAAGGATTATTAGTTTATTTTTTAAAAATTTTATCCTGGTAAATGTCTATTTTCCCAATGCTCAGAGAGAGTTGAAGAGGTTGGATTATAAATTGGATTTTAACAAAAAGATATTAACCTACTTTAATAAGTTGACTAAAATAAATCCTCACCTCATTGTCTGTGGTGATTTCAATGTAGCCCACCAGGAAATTGATCTGAAGAACTGGAAATCCAACCGGAGGAATGCCGGATTTACCGATGAGGAAAGAGACAGTTTCAGCCGGTTTATTGAAAAGGGATATGTGGACAGCTTTAGATACTTCAACCAGGAGCCGGATCACTATACCTGGTGGTCTTACCGGTTTAAAGCCAGAGAGAGAAATATCGGATGGAGAATTGATTACTTTTTAATTTCACCGAAAATAGTTTCAAAATTGAAGTCGGCACATATCCTCAGCGAGGTTTACGGTTCAGATCATTGTCCGGTAATGATTGAAGTTGATCTTTGATGATTATGTTTCAACAACTATTCAATGAACTGATTTCTTTTGAGAGATCGTTGCATAATTTCGTTTCCAGTTCGATACTCTGAGTGTAACTGATATTTTTCTTTTAGAATTTCCAATTCCTGCAAGTGTCTTTGGGAAATGTCTTCTTTAAATTCTTTGTTCCATTGTACCATCAATCTTTCGCTAACACCGATCAATTCTGATATCCTGGGATAA
>LKUE01000391.1 GCA_001412365.1 Desulfuromonas sp. SDB
ATATGTATAGAAAAAAATTTCATATTTCTTGCATCTATGTTATTTTATAAATAAAATCAAATAAGTAATTTACATTGTTGTAATAAAGCAGTATAGATATTTTCATCAATCGGATAATGAGGTTAAGATGAGTAAGCAAGAACAAACAATAATTGAAGATTTTTTTTCTAAAACTACTCAGTTACCCTGTGAAATTTTTTTAACTTCCAGTAAGGTCGCTTCTACCAGATTTTCCAATAACGCCATCACTCAGAATGTTGAAGAATTTACCCAGGGGCTATCTTTAAGAATTTTAGATGGTGTCAAAACCACCAGGGTTAGTTCCAATCAGTTTTCCCGTGATCAATTAGATGATTTATATTATCGGGCGGTAAAATTAAATGAATTTTCTCATCCTGATGAGGAATTACTTCCCCTATATGAACATAATCAAAAAAACATAGAAACAAATCACCCTGACTCCGGGGAAAGTTCCCCTGGTCACCGGGCTGAACTGGTCAGTATAGTTGTGGACAAAGCAAAATCTGCCCGGTTAAATGCCGCCGGTATCATCTCCACTACTGAAAGTAAATTAACTATTGCCAATAACCGTGGATTGTTCAAACAATCCCGGGAGAGGCAAAGCAATAGTTCAATTTCCATGATGAGTGATGAAGGATCGGGTTGGTCCGGAATTTGTAAGGTAAACTTAGAGGCAGGGGATATTGAAAAATGTGCAAATAAATCAATTTCCCTGGCTTTAAAAAATACCCGCCAATCCAGTATTGAGCCAGGGGAATACACGGTAATACTGGAACCAGCGGCAGTAGCGGATTTAATAAGATTTTTAAGTTACACTGGATTCAATGGTTTAGCTTTTGTGGAGGACCGCTCTTTTATGAGTGGAAAGCTGGATGAAAAAATAATGGATGAAAAAATAACTATTTTCGATGACATCCACCACCTGTCTTTGCCCCTTAGAACCTTTGATTTCGAGGGAGTTGACACCTCTTCGGTAACTTTAATAGACCAGGGGATTGCCAAAGCAGTAGTCCACGATAGATCAACTGCATTTAAGACTGGCGGAAAAACCACCGGACATTCCTTGCCCCAGCCCAACAATTTCGGTCCCATACCCAGAGCGGTTATAATTAAAGGAGGTTCCGGAGATTTGCAGAGTTTGATTAAAGCAACAGCCAAAGGAATTTTAGTTACCAGATTTCATTATACCAATTTATTGGATCCATTGAAAGTTACCGCCACCGGGATGACCAGAGATGGTTTGTTTTTAGTGGAACAGGGACAGATTACCACCGCCTTGAAAAATATGAGATTTACTGAAAGTATCCTAAAAGCTTTTAACCGAATTTCCGCAATTGGAAATGATCATGAACTTTTTTGGGGATTTTCCGGCTATAACTATGTTCCTTCCATGAAAATCGCCAATTTTCATTTTTCCAGCCGGACTGAATTTTAAGGGGTATAAATGAAAGAATTAACTGACATCGCTTTAAATACTGCTCAGATGAACGGCGCTCAATATGCAGACATCAGAATAATAATTGACCATCGTGAGAACATTACAGTTAGAAATAACCGCACCGTAGGATTAAATAAAATCGAAACCAGGGGATTTGGAGTTAGAGTAATCTGTGAGGGGTCTTGGGGATTTGCTTCATCCAGTGTGCTGAATCAGGAAAGCATAGTAGAAGTCACTAAAAGAGCGGTGGAAATTGCTAAAGCTTCTGCCTCGGTTAAACTTCAGGATGTAGAATTAGCCCCTCAGACGTCCCAGGTAGATTTTTGGCAGACTCCGGTTATTATTGATCCTTTTCAAGTAGCCCTATCTGAGAAATTAGATCATTGTTATGAGGTCAACGGCATTCTATCCGCCCATCCCCAGATAAAGGTAGCCACCAGCAGCATGGATTTTTGGATGGAACATCAATGGTTTGCCTCTACAGAGGGGAGCTTCATTGAACAAAGACTTATTAAATCAGGAGGAGGCTGCTCAGCAAGAGCAGTTGGCAATCATGATGTTCAAATACGTTCTTACCCTTTAAATTTCCGGGGGCAGTTTTTATCTGCCGGCTACGAGATGATTCCTGCTTTAAAATTTGTGGAAAATGCAGAAAGAGTTAGGGATGAGGCGGTAGCTTTGCTTTCTGCGGATGAATGTCCATCCGGGAAAAAAGATTTAATTTTATCCGGATCCCAGTTATACCTGCAAATACATGAATCAGTGGGGCATCCCAGTGAATTGGACAGAGTGCTGGGGTTTGAAGCAAACTATGCAGGAAGGTCATTTGCCACTGTGGATAAGCTTGATAATTTCAAATATGGCTCTGAACTGGTTAATTTAGTTGCAGACAACACCCTCCCCCAGGGACTTTCCACTGCCGGTTACGATGATGATGGAGTACCCGCTCAAAGATGGTATATTGTTAAACAGGGAATATTATCCGGATATATGACCAATAGGGAAGTAGCTCCTTTGATCGGTCAAACCAGCAGCAGAGGAAGCAACCGGGCGGATGGATTTAATAATATTCCCATCGTCCGGATATCCAATCTAAGCTTATTACCGGGCAAAGGTAGTTTAAAGGACATTATTGCCGATACCGAAGATGGCATATTGATGGATATGAATAAAAGCTGGTCTATTGACCAGATGAGACTAAATTTTCAGTTTGGAGTTGAATTAGCCTGGGAGATAAAAAAAGGGAAGAAAACCAGATTGTTGAAAAATGCCAATTACCAGGGAACTACCCCGGAATTCTGGGGTAATTGCGACTGGATTGCCGGACCGGAAGAATGGGTGCTGTGGGGAGTTAACAACTGCGGCAAAGGACAGCCCGGGCAGAGGGCGGAAATGTCCCATGGCTGTTCACCCGCCAGGTTTAAAAAGGTGACGGTGGGAGTGGGGAATGATTTTCTTATGTCTTCAACCGGAGTAGTATAGGTTTATAAATAAATGAAAATATTAAAGTTAAAGGAGGGATAGATGATCCAAATGCACTTTAATTTCAAGGACATATTTAGAGCAGGAAGATTAGGATTCAGTTTTAAGAAAATTTCTGCATCTCTGATCGGGTTGGTGATAATTACCTTGATCTACAATATATTTACCTACCTGGCATTGATAGTATCGGGAATTTCCTTCACTGAAATATGGCAGTTCATGAGGTTATTGCCAATTCCCCTGGGGATATCTCTGCCCTGGTATTCATGGCTTATCTGGGCAGGAGGAGTGGTTCTGTCCCTGTTAACTTTAGCGGTTACAGTAGGGGCAATTAGTAAAATTACTTTTGAACAGCTCCGGGGGGATGAGTTTTATGAAGTGAGCAAAGCGTACAAAGATGCTTTGAAATTATGGAAAAGTGCCTTCCTGTCCCCGGTATTTTTAGCTATTTTTATAATTTTTCTTTTATTGGTGGGAGTGGTATTCGGACAGATAGGCAAGATTCCGGTGGCGGGTCCCTGGATTGTGGGACTATTCTCCATTTTCCTTATCTTAGGCGCGTTCTTTATTGTATATCTCTGCTTGATTTTTGTTGTTTCTGTATTTATGTCTCCTACCATTGCCTTAACTACCAAAGGGGACAGTTTCGACACCTTGTTTGAAGTGTTCAGTGTAGCCAATGATCAGCCCTGGCGCTGGGTAATTTGGCAGATTTTAGTGGGTATTATTGCCCTGGTGGGAACCGCATTGTACAGCTTTGCTTTGAAATATACTTTCATGCTGATTAAATGGGCAATGCAAATACCCCAAGGGCAGGAATGGTGGAGTAAAATGTGGATGCTAGCCAGAGGAACTTTGCCTGCAGTTCCTCCCCAGCTTGATCCCTGGGTGAGTAGAATTTTCCCCGGAGCAGGATGGATACAGCCGATGGGAGGAGAAATAAGTCTAGGTCCCTTGGTCGGTGGCATATTATTAGCCATTGCCTTATATCTAGTGGTTTTGTCAATATTGGCACTGAAATTATCCATCTTCTCCGCCGGTCAAACTTTGATTTATGTGGTGTTGGTTAAAATTAAAGATGACCGCAATCTTCTGGAAACCAAGAAAAAGTGGTCTCTTGATGATGAAGACCTGGAAGATGAGGAATTTGAGGAAGAAACCGAAGATGAACAGACTGAAGACGATGAAGACTCTTCCGGTGAACAAGACACTGAGGAAAAACCGGAGACAGAAGAATAACTTTAATTCATATTTTATATGTCCTTTCTAAAACTAACCGAAGTTAGTAAAACCTTCGGCAGCACCAGAGCTTTGGAGCCACTGAGCCTGGAGGTTGCCGAAGGTGAATTTGTAGTGCTGGTTGGACCCTCCGGATGTGGAAAATCAACCCTGCTCAGGATAATTGCAGGATTGGAAAAAGCTACTACCGGAAAAATTTTTTTAGATCAGCGGTGTATAAATGAATTGGAGCCAGGGCAAAGAGATATTGCCATGGTTTTTCAAAATTATGCCCTATACCCCCACATGAAGGTTAAGGATAATTTATCTTTTGCTTTAAAACTAAGGCATTATTCCAGGCAGGAGATTAGCCATCGAACTCAAGAAGCTTCTGAATTGCTGGGAATTGCTGAAATGATGAACAGGTATCCTCGGGAACTGTCCGGAGGGGAACGTCAAAGAGTGGCAGTGGGGAGAGCTATTGTCAGACATCCAAAAATATTTTTGTTCGATGAACCTCTATCCAATTTAGACGCCAAATTAAGAGTTCAGATGAGATCGGAAATATCCAGGCTGCATAAGAAACTTGAAGTTACCATGATATATGTTACCCATGATCAAACCGAAGCGATGACCATGGGAGACCGGATTGTAGTTTTAAAAGCGGATAAACAAAAACAGCAGGGGGGAACCATACAGCAGATAGGCACTCCTATGGAATTATATCATACCCCTGAAAATAAATTTGTAGCTGAATTTATCGGGTCACCCGCTATGAATATTATCGACAAGGTAAAATTAAATGACCAGGGAAAAGTGGAGACTGATGCAATCCCCAATTTAATTTATAATACAGTAAATTCAAAAGGGACCTCCACGGTGGATATTGGATTTCGTCCGGAGAAGGTTGATTTGATTAGATCAGCAGGATCATCAAAAGGGGTGGAAATGGATATTGAATTGGTGGAGAGAATGGGTTCGGAAACTATTCTCCACCTGTCCACAGGTCCAGTAAATATAACTGCAGTAGTATATGAGACTTTGGATTTCAAGGTAGGTGAGAAAATTCGGATTGGGGTTGATGCAAAAAATCTGTTTTTATTCGATCCAGCCAGCGGAAAGGTCTTGTATTGATAAAGCAAAATTTGGAAGTGGTTAATACTTTAGGTATACACGCCAGACCAGCTGCTTTAATCGTAAAAACTGCAAACAACTACAATTGTTCAGTGTTTCTGGAAAAAGATGGAATTAAAGTGGATGCTAAAAGTGTTTTAGGAGTTATGATGCTTGCCGCTCCTAAAGGATCCTCAATTACTGCAGAAATAAGTGGTGATGATGAGCAGCAGTGTTTAGAAGCGCTGGAGGAGATTTTTGCCCAGGGCTTTAATGAAGACTGAAGGTTAAAAAAAAGATGAGTACTGAACAAAAAAGCGAAATAGTTAAAATAGGTATTTCCATAAGTCCGGGAGTGGCAATCTGTCCTGCTTTTGTGTACCGGGTGCTGAAATATCAGGATAAAAGACAGGATACCCAGATTTCCGATCAGGAAGTGACCAAACAGATCAAGAAATTGTCTTTTGCTATAAGTCACGCCAAAGCTACTATAAATATGCAGAGAAACCGGATGATTGGGAAGACCAAGAAATATCATCTGGGTATATTTGAATTTCAAACCTATCTGTTAGAGGATAGTTCTTTTATTGAAAAAATTAAAACTGCCATCAGTGAACAGAAAATTACTGCATATCAGGCAGTGATTGAAGTTACCAATGACTTAGCTCAAAAAATGAAACAAACTTTTGAAGATATAAAGGATGTGGGGAATTTAATATGTTCATTTCTCAGCGATGAGGAAACTTATCTGACTTCCATTCCTGAGAACAAACCGTTTATCTTTGTTTCCGATATCTTAACTCCATCCATAGTATCATTTTTAATAAACAGCGAGGTGCAGGGGGTAATTACGGAGTTAGGGGGAAAAACATCCCATGCGGTAATATTATCTGAAAGTCTGAGGGTGCCGGTTGTTGTCAATACTCCCGGTATTACCGTAGAGGTTCAAAATGAGGATATTATCGGCATGGATGGTGACTGCGGTAAAATTGTGGTTAATCCTACTCCCCGCAGACTTAAAGCATTTGAACGGCTTCAGAAATGGCATAATCGCTACACCCGGAGGATTCAACGAGATGCCCATAAACAAGCACGTACTGATGATAAATACAAGATAAAAATTTGGGCTAATATTGAGTTGGTTTCTGAACTCGATTATGTCATTGACTCCGGGGCAGAAGGTATAGGTTTGTACCGCACCGAGTTTTTATTTTTGGAAAATCCCCATAAAAGTCCGGATATCAACGAACAGTATGAAATTTACCGGGAGGTGGTCACCAAGATGGATGGGCGACCGGTTACTTTTAGAATATTAGATATTGGGGCGGATAAAATTCCTTATTTTATAAATGGAAAAAAAGTTGATTGGGCAGAAGAGCCTAATCCTGCTTTAGGTTACCGGGGAGTTAGATTACTGAGGGGACACCGGGATGAAATCATTCTCCCTCAACTAAAGGCAATATTAAAAGCTTCAGCTTATGGCCCGGTAAAAATTATGCTGCCCATGGTTTCTCTGGTGGAAGAAGCAATGGATTTTAAATTACTGGTGGAAGAGGCAGTTAAAAGTCTGGGTAAAGAAGCTCCCCGCCGAAAGCCGCCCTTGGGAATTATGCTGGAAACTCCTTCCTCGGTGTTATTAATTGATAAATTTGCCAAATATATGGATTTCTTCTCCATTGGCACTAATGATTTAACCCAATATGTACTGGCAGTTGATCGTAATAATGCTCAAGTTGCCTATATGTGGGATCATTATCATCCTGCAGTATTGAAGCTGGTGTCTGATTCCATTGTCTATGCCCGGGAAAACAAAAAATTAATCAGCATCTGTGGAGAAGCAGCCGGCGATCCTTATCTGGCTGCCCTGTTCATTGGACTGGGAGCTAATATCCTGAGTATATCACCGGCTAAAGTAGCAGAATTAAAACACTACATCCGGCAATGGAATCAACAGCAGTTAAAAGAAATTGCTGCTGAAGTTATCAATTACCAGTCAGCTCAGGAGGTTAGGACATTCTTAAAAAGGAAGGTAAAAGTTGGGATATTGTAAACCTAATCAAATGGAGAAATGGATTGATCAATGGGGAAATGATTTAATTGGAGGATATCGAAAGTCAACTGAACTGAATATTGCTCCCTGCAATCTAATGTTGTGCTGGGGTATGGGGGGCAGCGGAATAGGAGGCAGGATAATTGCGGACATAACCAACCATCAAGGAAAGAAGCCGGTAATTGCCTCCGGTGGATACAGATTGCCTTGCTGGGTAAACCGGAATGTATTGTTTGTATCAGTAAGTTATTCGGGGAACACTGAAGAAACTATTAATGCTTTTGAACAGGCTATTAAAACAGGAGCTAAGGTAGTGGTTTTAACTTCAGGAGGACAGTTAAAAAAATTTGCAGATCAGTATCAGCTGGAACAACTTCAGCTTCAGGGGGGGAGAGCTCCCCGGGCTAATATTGGTGAAATATTAGGTGCTCTGATGGGAATTGCGGAAAAAGCGCATATCATTGATATTGATTATACCTATATCCAGAAATTAACTGAGGAAATTAACACCTCTCTTGATCAGCAGTTCAAGTCCCTGGATCAAATTACTCCTTTAACTGAACATAAAAATATATATATAGTAGTTCCGGAAAAATTCAGCGGGGTGGGTTTGAGATGGGTAACTCAACTAAATGAAAACGCTAAAATTCCCGCCCAAACTTTAATTCTTCCTGAAATGAATCATAATTTCATTGTGGGGAGGATTACTCAGCCCAGTTTGTTTATCCTGGTCAGCGCGGAGCAATTTGAAACCAGAAGAGAGCTTAAACGGAAGTCAGTTACCCGCAAAGTATTGCTGCAGGAAAGCAAAAATATCCAGGTGGAGGAGTTAAAGATAAGCGGTTCTGATTTTATATCCACCTATATCCATATGCTGGTGTGGGGTGATATTTTTAGCATAAAAATGGCTGAAAAATTAGATGAAGACCCCCTGCCTATAGAGATGATTGATAAACTGAAGATGATGATGAAAGGTGAAGGATAAACTATGTTTAGCTTTCCCCGGTTAAATTAACTATAATTTATAAATTTAAGAGGAGTATTTTTGAGAGTAGTAATACCTGCTGCAGGAATAGGAAAAAGACTTAGACCCCATACCCATACCGTCCCCAAAGTATTGCTGCGATTGGCGGGAAAACCAATGCTGGGTCATATTATGGATTTATTAGATGGTTTTGATATATCTGAAATAGTTTTTGTCATCGGCTATAAAAGCGAATTGGTAAAACAGTATTTACAGCAAAATTATTCTCAGTATAATCTGAAGTTCATCTATCAGCAGAAGAGATTAGGTTTAGGTCATGCTATTTACTCTACGGGGGTATCCGATGAGGATACCCTTATAATTCTGGGAGATACAATATTTAGAGCTGATTTAAGCAGGGTAATCGAGTCAGGAAAAAACTCTATAGGTGTAGCGGAAGTGGAAGATCCCCGCAGATTTGGAGTAGTGCAGCTGGATAAGGACGGCAAAGTATCCAGGTTAGTTGAAAAACCAGCCCATCCTCCTACTAATTTGGCAGTGGTGGGAGTCTATTACCTAAAGGACTATGACCTGCTGGGCAGGGCTTTAAATCAAATAATATCTGAAAATATCAAGAGTTCCGGGGAATATCAATTAACTGATGCTCTGCAATTAATGGTAGATGAAGGAATTGAATTTTCAACATTTCCCATCGTCAAGTGGCTGGATTGCGGAAAACCGGAAACTATGTTGGAAACTCAGAAGGTGTTATTAAACGAAAATTCCCAGGAAGTTAACATCCCCGGTTCCATAATCATTCCCCCAGTGTATGTCTCACCCAATACCCAGGTGGAAAATTCAGTGCTGGGTCCCTACGTGGATATTGCCTCGGGATGCCGGATAAAAAATTGTGTTTTATCCAATGCTATAATTGGTGAGGATGCGGTGGTGGAAAATGCAGTGTTACAAAAATCTATTGTGGGCAATGAAGTAGTTTACTGTTTACGCCCGGTTGAAATCAACTTGGGCGACGGATCTCAGATTATCAGCAGTTAGGGAGGAAAAGTGAAGAAAATTTTATTTACCTCTGAATCTGTCTCCGAAGGACATCCCGATAAAATTTGTGATCAAATTTCAGACGGGATTTTAGATTCAGCTTTAGATCAAGACAAGGAAAGCAGAGTAGCCTGTGAAGTATTTACCACTAATGGCTTGGTTCTGGTGGGAGGTGAAATAACCACCAATGGATTTATTGATATTCAGAATATTTCCCGGGAAATCATCAAAGATATCGGTTACACCAATCCCCAATACGGTTTTGACTATGAATCCTGTGCGGTTTTAGTTTCTATTCACTCCCAGTGTCCTGATATTGCCATGGGAGTAGATACAGGAGGAGCGGGGGACCAGGGTATGATGTTTGGCTTTGCCTGCAGGGAAACTCCTCAGTTAATGCCCCTGCCCATAATGTTAGCCCACCGAATTGTCAAAACTCTGGCTCAGTATAGAAAATCCAGGGAAATCTGTTCGTTGAGACCGGATAGCAAATCCCAAGTCACCGTTGAATACCAGCAGGGTAAACCGGTTCGAATTGATGCAGTGGTAGTTAGCACTCAGCATGACCCGGATATGAGTGAAGATAGAGTAAAAGAAATTATTATAGATGCGGTTATCCCAAAATGCATTGATGATGAGATGGTTGATGATAACACCAAGTATTATATAAATCCAACCGGGAGATTTGTAATGGGAGGACCAGCTGCGGATACCGGATTAACCGGAAGGAAAATCATGGTGGATACCTACGGTGGTTATTCCAGGCATGGGGGAGGAGCATTTTCAGGCAAGGATCCTTCCAAGGTGGACCGCAGCGCAGCCTACATGGCTCGTTATTTGGCAAAAAACATTGTGGCTGCGGAGTTGGCGGAGAAATGTGAAATTCAACTGGCTTATGCCATAGGAGTAAAAGAACCGGTTTCGGTCATGGTGGATACTTTTAATACCGGAAGTATTGCTGATGTGGAGATTTCCAAATTAATCAGAGAAAAAGTGGACTTGACCCCGGGAGGCATTATCCAGCGGTTCCAGTTGAAAAGACCGATCTACAAAGCTACCTCGGTATACGGGCATTTCGGCAGAGAAGAACCTAATTTTCCCTGGGAATTAACTGATCTGGTTAATGAATTTCAGGCTTAAAAACGTGAATTATGCATCTTATGTAAGAATATTTTTAATAATTCTAACTTTTGGACTAGCCCTGGTAGCCTTATCCGGAATTATGGTTACGGACAGGGCAATTCATCTGAATGAGGAGATTGCCAGATTTTCCCTGGATGTAGATGCTGATCTGCTGCAGGAATTGATCTTATCCGGGGCAGTTGATGATCTATCGGATTTCAGAGGAATTTTTGATTTTGTGGCAATCCAACCAGTTGATTCGGTGCCTGAAAATATGATTACCTCAAATCTGATTTTATCTGATGGTTCGGAAGTGGTGGTTGGACGTTCCTACCCTTTAGTGGATCAATTGAGAATTTATAAAAATTTACTATTGTTTACCTTGATCATCGTGGTGATTTTAGAAATTATTGCCATAACCGTTTTCACCAAAGAAAAGGTGATGAAGCCTTTTGAGTTGATGGGTAAGATTACCGGCGCAGATCCCACTCCGGACAGCTTGGTGATAAAATTGGAAAAAATGGTGGAAGATCTGAGAGAGAACAAAGCTGAGCTGGAACTGTTATACCATCAAGAACAGTATAAAGTGGTAAATATAACTGCCCGTAGCGATTCAATACTGGATAATCTCCGGGTGGGGGTAATGGATATTGATAAACAGGGTAAAATTTCCCGGGGCAATACTGCCCTTAAAGAAATTTTCCCCCAGTTGCCCCTTAATGATGGAATCAATTATGACCGGACCGATTTGCCCGGAGTGCTCATTGATTTAATCAGGCAGGTTTTTCAGCAAGGACAAACGAACTCCGCCCGGATTAATTTAGAAGACCGGATTATTGATGTAGTGATTTCACCGGTAAAGGTAGAGCAGGAATTTGCAGGGGTGTTTCTTTCCGTTTACGATATTTCCGAGGCAGTTTACCTGGAACGAATATTGATGACCAAGGAAAAGCTTCAATCTTTCGGGGAGATGTCTGTAGGGATGGCTCATGAATTCAGAAATTCGGCAGGGGTTATTTTAGGAACAGCAAAACTGCTGGATAAAAAGTACGACCGGGAAGCTGTTCAGATATTAATTGATGAGACTAATTCTTTGTTGTCAACTATGGAGAAGTTTTTGGAGGTGGTCAAAAAACAGGAATTAAAGTTCGAGGAATTTTCCATTAAAAATTTAACTGATGAAATTGCAAAAAACTATCAATGGCAGTTTCACACTGATATCAAAGTTGATCAGATATACGGGGACCGGGTGCTGTTGAGAAGAGCAATAATTAATTTAATAAAAAATTCATTGGAAAATAAAAGCAGTCCTCAGGATATTTTAATAATGGCGGAACAGGATGATAATTGGTTTAAACTGGAAGTTTCGGATAAGGGGACCGGACTTAGTGAAAAGGATATTGAAAAAGTAAAAACTCCCTTTTATTCTACTAAGAGTAATGGGCTCGGATTGGGCTTATCCATCGTGGAAAAGATAATGGATTTGCATCAGGGGACTTTACAAATTATGCCGATTTTACAACAAAATGAAGTAAAGGGGACCAAGATTATATTGAGGTGGAGAAAACGTGGCAGAGATATTAATAGTTGAAGATAAAAAAAATCTTCGCAAGATGCTGAAGATAGCTTTGGAGGCAGAAGGTTTCAATGTCCAGGAAGCTGGAGGAATCACTCAGGCAAAGCAGTATCTGCATAAATTTGTACCGGAAGTTATGGTGGTGGATATTCGTCTTCCTGATGGCAATGGGCTGGATCTTCTGGATTTTCTAAAAAAGGATATATCGGATATCATCATCATCGTTATGACTGCGTATGGAGATATTCCCATGGCTGTTTCCGCCATAAAAAAAGGGGCTGATGATTTTCTGCCCAAGCCTTTTGATCCTGACGATCTCACTGAGGTTATCCACCGGGAGATAAACAAGAAGTGGCTATATCGAAAACACCGTGAATTGATGGAAAAAAGCGATTTATTGGAACCGGTAGGCAAATCTAAAATGTGGAATGATTTAATGGAGCTGGCGGGAAAAGTTGCTCCGGTAGATACCACTATACTGCTGATTGGGGAAACCGGCAGCGGAAAAGAGGTATTAGCCAGGAAAATTCATCAACTCAGTCCTAGGAATAAAGCTCCCTTTATCCCTGTAAATTGTGCAGCCATACCTAAAGATTTGGTGGAAAGTGAACTTTTCGGAGCGGAACCTGGAGCTTTCACCGGAATTGACAAAGTTAGAGTGGGTAAATTTGAATCAGCTGACCAGGGAACCATATTTCTTGATGAAATTGGAGATCTTTCCCTGGCTGCCCAGGCAAAAATACTGAGGATACTGGAAACCAAAGAAATTCAAAGATTGGGCTCCTCTAAGATTAAAAAAATTGATGTCCGCATTATTGCCGCAACCAATAAAAATTTAGAACTGGATAAAAACTCAAATCAGTTTAGGGAGGATCTGTATTTCCGTATTTCCGTATTCCCTATTACCATTCCCCCCCTGCGGGAAAGAATAGAGGATATCCGTCCGTTGGTGGAACATTTTTTAATTAAAATAGCGGCTAAACTTAATTTAGCTGAAATCCCCTGCATTGATGAAACGGTTTGGCCGAAGTTAATCAATTATTCCTGGCCGGGCAATGTTCGTGAATTAGCCAATGTCCTGGAAAGAGCGGTGATATTATCCTCGGGAAGTGAATTAACTCAGGATAAAATATTAATCCCGGATAATACCGGGCAATTTGATGTCAGTCTGGTGGAGCAGGCAAAGTTCATCAAGGAAAAAGAAATGATAATAAAAGCTTTAAATCAGACCGGGGGAAATAAAACAAAAGCAGCAAAAAAACTGGGCATCAGTTATCGGACCTTGCTCAATAAAGTAAAAAAATATAAAATAAATTAAGATAAATATTGATTTTATAATTATTTACTGATAAAAATTAAAATTAGTTTTTATAAATTTTAGTAAGAATTACAGGAGAAAAATATGTCATATAAGTGTGAAATATGTGGTAAAAGTCCTTCTATAGGAAACAATGTAAGCCATGCTAACAACAGGACAAAAAGAAGATTTTTGCCTAATTTACAGAAAATTAGAGTGAAGCTTGATTCCGGTGCAGTAAAAAAGATGAAAGTCTGTACTTCCTGTATTAAATCAGGCAGAGTGAAAAAACCTTAATTTTCTAATCATACCTTTATCAGGAGGGTGATGAATTACTGCTGGACACAAACTTTTTACAGTTAGTGTAATATTAATAACTGTAGAATTTGTTCTGTTGTTATTTGTTTCTCTATCCTGTCAGCATACCGGTGCATTGGTTAGAACAGAAAATAACCTTGCCCCCCATGAATCTGAGATCAGTTATTCCCAGGAGAATTTAGTGGGAAATTCACCTTCCCTTCCTGATCGATCCATTCAACCGGATTCAGAGGATAACTTCTCTCAACATCAATCTACACCAGGATTATCCGCTGAAAGCTTAGATTATGAAATAGATATAAAAAATAATTTTGAAAAATTAGCGGGGTGGGAACAACTCAAATTAACCGCTTCAATTCATCTGATCAAAGGAAATAATAGACAGACCTTGCCCGGTTATTTTTTAAACCATCCTCAATCCGATAATTCCGATTCAGGACAGTATTACTATCATCAGGGAAGCAGTGCGGACAGCAGTCAAAACCAATCTAGATCTTTTTCCCAGGACTCATCGTTCTCCGCGCCCTGTTCCTCTTCCCCTGAATATACTGATCTGCCTTCTTTAAGCTCAGGTCTGAAACATACAATTTCCTGCTGTGTCCGGCAGTATATCCTGGGAGTAGTTAACAGCTATAAAATAATAGAATATATACCCGGAGACAGTGCAATTCCGCTGACTATTTCCCCCCCTCCCCTTTGCACTGTTCCCAGTTTTGCTCAGTTTGAAATCCTGCCCACTCCGGATCCCAAAAAAGTTATTATTTTTCTAAGTTCCACTGACAGCCTGGTTTATGATTTTAATCCCGGGGGGGGTACTTTGGAAATCCCGGATATTGAGTTTGACTACCTTCCGGTCCGGATGGAAGTTAGAGCCCCTCAACTTACCGAAGTATTTAACTTTGTCCTCTATTCGGAAAGATGGATTGAAATATTTTGTGATTATGATATTCAGTGTGCGGTGATGTGGGAAGGAGCCAGACCCAGAATATGGACTGTAGTTACTACCGGAAAGTCAAACTGGACCCGGGCGGAGCATTGCCGGATTATGAACAAGGAGCCGGTAGCTTATTTTGTTCTGGATAGATCTCCGATGAGATGGTGGATGGGTATCCAGAATGTTCATGGAACTCAAAATGGAACCCATGCCCCCCTTTCCGGCACTTGGTGGAGATTAGGAAGACAGGGCAGCCATGGGTGTGTGCGTAATCCCTTTGCCGAAAAATTTTATCAACTGATGGAAGTTGGAGATAGGGTGGAAGTGTATTACCGTCACAGTGAGGGTTTTAACATCACTGAAATTAATCCCGCCTGGAGGTATTTGAGGTTTGACCTGCTGGAGGAAATTGAGGACAGCTCAGATCTAAAACAATATGTACACAGAGCTTCTGAAATTCTTATGCCCATTTACCAGGAAAAGTTAGCCAAAGCTTGGCAGGAAGACAGTGTTAACTGCAATCAGACTGCTGAATATCAAAATCATCCCTAGCCCAGTATTTACTTAACCGGCTATTTTTATCTAAAGTAAGGGATGAATTAAGCAGAGCAGATGATATTTTTTAAAATATCATAAACCGGACTGTCAGAAGATAATTCAGGATGAAAAGTTGCCCCTAACACATTTTTTTGCTTAACCAGCACGGGTTCCTTATTACACCGTGCTAATATTTCCACCTCTGCTCCAACTTCAATAATTTTTGGGGCGCGGATAAATACTCCTTCACTGTGGCGGTGGGATGTATATTTTTCAGCTGATTCAGTATAATTGATTGTCTGGATAGATGAATCAACCTGCCTCCCGTAAGCATTTCTCTGAGTAGTGATTTCAATAAAATTCCAAGGCTCAGCCAGACCGGGATTGATTATTTTTTTAGATAGAAGTATAGCCCCGGCACAAGTTGCCAGAAAGAAAACTCCTTGCTCCCAGAGTTTTTCCAGTGATTTTCTTAATCCGGATAATTCAGCCAGTAAGTGGATTGTGGAAGATTCCCCCCCCGGTATGATTACTAGATCTAATTTTTCAGGCAGGTCGTAAATATCTCTGATCAGAAACAGGTTGGACCGGGGAAAAGCTTCTGAAATTTTCTGGCGGTGGGAGTTAAAATTACCCTGAATTGCAATTAATCCGGTATTAATTACCAACCCCTGTTTTGAATGATATCCTGTTTATCCATTTTAGAAGTATCAATCCCCCTCATTTCTTCACCCAGTTGGGATGATATCTCCGCTAATTTTTCAGGATCATTATAATGGGTTACTGCGAGGACAATAGCTTTTGCCCTTGCTTCAGGATCCTGGGATTTAAAAACACCTGAACCCACAAAAACTGATTCAGCTCCTAACTGCATCATCAATGCGGCATCAGCGGGACTGGCAACCCCTCCTGCGGCAAAATTGGGAACAGGCAGTTTTTTTTCTTCAGCCACCATCTTAACCAAAGCATAAGGTGCCTGCAGCTGTTTTGCTTCAGCCATCAATTCATCGCTGCGGAGGGTGGCAAGCTTTCTTATCTCCTGCTGTACTGATCTCATGTGCCTTACTGCATGAATGATATCTCCGGTTCCCGCTTCTCCTTTAGTTCTGATCAGAGCAGCTCCTTCTGCTATTCTCCGCAACGCTTCCCCTAAGTTTCTTGCTCCGCAGACAAAGGGCACTTTAAAATCAAACTTGTAAACATGATTTTGGTCATCGGCAGGAGTCAGTACTTCGGATTCATCAATGAAATCTACTCCCAATGCCTGTAAAATTTGAGCTTCGGCAAAATGCCCAATCCGGCATTTAGCCATCACCGGTATGTCCACTGCTGCCATGATATCTTTGATTTTTTGGACATTGGCCATACGGGCTACTCCTCCTGCTGCCCTGATATCTGCGGGTACTCTTTCCAAAGCCATAACTGCTACTGCTCCTGCCTGTTCAGCGATTTCAGCTTGTTCAGCATCAGTTACATCCATAATAACTCCGCCTCTAAGCATATCTGCAAGTCCTATTTTTAATCTTAGGTCAGTCATGATATCCTCCCTTGTATTATTTCCAGATTAATATTATATATAATTTTATTGAAAATAAAATAATATAATTAGATTTAAACATAATAACTAGGAAAATATTACTGAAAACATATTTTGACTGCATACCTTGTTTTTTCCGGCAGGGGTTAAATGCCTGTAAAACCGCCGGGGTTAATGATGAGGTTAAAAGGCTGGTGCTTAATGAACTGGGGAGGCTGTTGCCTCAAATGGATATTAAATCTTCTCCTCCCCATTTAGCAATGGCTGTATACGGATTGGTGGAAAAATATGCAGGTATAAATCCGTTCAGAGAAGAAAAGAAAAAAGCCAATAAAATTGCTTTGAACATTTATCCCCAACTGGTTGAAATGATCAGAAGAAGTTCTGATCCTCTGCTTACTGCATTGAAGATTGCTGCAGTGGGAAATATTATTGATCTGGGAGCTTATGATTTTGATATTGAAAATTTTGACTTGATTGAAGAAATTAATAAACATTTAGCTATGGATTTTTATACCCATAATCTGGTGGAGTTCCAAGCTGACCTTGAAACTGCCCAAACAATTTTATACATTGGGGATAATGCCGGTGAAATTGTATTTGACAAAGCACTGATAAAATTACTCCGGAGCAGGGATAAAAAGATAATATTTGCAGTCCGGGGCAAGCCAGTAATAAATGATGTGACTTTAGAAGATGCTGAACAAGTTGGCATTGGACAATATGCTGAAGTAATTGACAGTGGAGTTCCTGCCCCCGGTTGTATTTTATTTCTCTGCTCACAGGAGTTTCAACAATTATTTCAACATTCGGATTTGGTGATTTCCAAAGGACAGGGAAATTTCGAAGCTTTGGATAATGCCCCCCGTTCGGTTTATTTTTTGTTTAAAGTAAAATGCAAGGTGCTTTCCACCAATCTATCCGTTCCTCAGGATTCCATGGTTTTCATAAAATCAAATCTGAAATCATGATTTCTTAAAATTCTTTCATTACCAGGCAAACAGGTTATATATTATTATATCCGCCTTATGAAATTTATAAATTTTCCGCGGTTTTACGGTTATATGTAAAAAATGAAAGTACTGCCTGATCTTATCACAGGGGGGACAGGAGGGAAGAATCAGGCAGATAGTAGTAGATATGTCCGCCCCGGTCAAGGTAGTCGGAAAAAATCTGTTTAAGCCAGAGCAGCCCCTGGTGATCTAAATACAATAAGGGATGCTCGATGAATAAACAATCTGAATTAATTTCCAGGGCAATTAAATAAGTTAATTTTCTCCGTTCACCGCCGGATAAACTGAGAGGGCTCCGTTCATTAAAATCCTCGGGGATGCCGGCAGATAGAGCTTTTTCCATGAAAGCATTTATTAAGATGCCCGACCAGGCGAGTTCTTCAGTTAAGTTGTTGAAATAAAAATAATTTTCGGCAAAATAAGGAAGATATTGAATTTTACTCCCCCTCCGGATTAATTCTGCTTTGAGTTCATAAAGTTCTTTCCTGGTGCGAATATGGTGGAAATTATTCAGATCACTAAAATCTACAGGGGATTTAAACAGGGGTTCGGCAAATTCAATGTTGTGCTCATGAACCTGCAAATGTTTTATGTTACAATGGTTTACCAGCTGGGGATATTGAGTTATAAATAAACTTCCCCGGTGGCAGTTAAATACTGAGCGGATAAACTTCTTTCTGTGCTCAGCACCTAAAAGAACCAGGACTTCATCAAAAATTAAAAATTCTTTACCCGCTGCTAGCAGGGAAGCAGTGAGGGTGTTTAAATTGTCCAACATCATCTCATCTCGGTTATCACCAGCTTTAATATCCCATTCCCTGATTAATTTATCTAATATTTTTTTTCCGTCCCCTGGCTTGATTCCTCGGTTTTCCAGGCTGAATATTATTTCCTGGACCGGATCATCAAACAGTCTCTGATTATTTAAATTTTGTTTTATCAGTCCGAATTTTGAAACCAGGCAGAGGGGATCATCAATTACTGCTCCCCCTAATTTTATAGTTCCCTGCTGGGCACAACGGTATCCTGATAATATCTCCGCCAGGGTGGTTTTTCCGGAACCAACTGCGCCGGTGAGTACGTAGTGATCATCTAAGTCCAAAATCAAATTCAGCCGGTCCAGGATGACTTTATCATCAAAACCATAACTGAGATTATTTATGTTTAATTTCATAACTATGTGTTTAAATCTATTAAATCCTGATTATGATTTTAATGGACAGTGATATTTTAACCAGGCATAATGAAAAATTATATCTGCAAACTGATGCAAACTGAAGGATATTAAAATTCATAAACTGACCGGAAAACAAAATTGATATCCTCACCGCTGGATTTAACTATTTGATGATGATGAAGAGTAAACAGGACAAAATCGGAGTTATTGATTACGGGGGGCAATATGCTCACCTCATAGCCAATGTGGTTAGATCAATAGGGGTTTATTCAGATATTCTACAGCCCCACCAGCTCAGAGATATCAGCCAGTACCGGGGCATTATTCTTTCGGGAAGTCCCGCCCTTAGCTCTGGAGACGAACTTTCAGTCAATCCCCTGATTTTCAAACTGAATATACCTGTACTGGGATTTTGCTTCGGTCACCAGGAAATAGCAAAATTCCACGGAGGCAAGGTGGAACATAAGGGTCAGGAATTTGGAAGAAGTTTGCTTAAACTGGTTAAAAAATCCCCAATATTCCTTAACTTGCCCGATGAACAAGTAGTGTGGATGAGTCATGGAGATGCGGTAACTGATCCCGGGGATATGGAAGAAATTGCTGTTTCTCTTGATCCTGACAACAATACACAAAAGTATTCTGCAATTTCAGATGAGAAACTCAGGCACTATGGATTCCAATTTCATCCCGAGGTAGATGATACTGAATATGGCAGGGAGATGATTGAAAATTATGTCATAGGCATTTGCGGATGCCGGAAGTCCTGGAATTCAGATTATATGGTGGAGGATATTGAAAATTCAATTAAAACTGAAGTAAAGACCAACCAGGTAGTTATGCTGGTTAGCGGAGGGGTTGATTCAACCGTCGCCGCAGTATTGCTCCACCGGGCTTTACCCGCCTCACAATTACATTTCATACATGTGGACACTGGTTTGATGAGACATAAAGAAAGCGAACAAGTCACAGAATTGTTTGAGTCGGAAGGAATGCTGCCCAGCCTGGTAGTGGTGGATGCCTCTGAACAGTTTCTAAGGGAACTGCAGGGAGTTTATGATCCTGAACAAAAAAGAAACATAATCGGAAAAAACTTCATTGACCTTGTCAATGATGAAGTTGCTAAATTTGATCTGTCCACCGCCCTGCTTGCCCAGGGCACTATTTACCCCGATCGCATTGAAACCGGGGAGACTGAGCATGCCCATCGGATTAAAACTCATCATAACCGGATTCCTCAGATTGAAGCGATGATCCGGCAGGGGTTGGTAATTGAACCGCTTAAAGACCTTTATAAGTTTGAAGTTAGAAAAGTCGGACAAACTCTGGGCATCCCCCAAACTATGCTTCAGCGTCATCCGTTTCCCGGACCCGGTCTGGGTATCCGCTGCATTTGTTCCCAGCCGGATAACCTCGATTATAAACAGATTACTGTGCTTAGAGCCAAGTTAAAGGATAACTGCGGGAAATATTATAGTGAAGTATTACCGGTGAAATCAGTAGGAGTGAAAGCAGATCAGCGAAGTTATGAATATCCTGGTCTGCTATGGAAAGAAAATTATTGCGGAGAGGAAATTGATGATATTGCTGCTAAAATATTTAGAAATGTTGATAATATAAATAGAATAATTTGGCTGGGGGGTAATCATGCCAATCCGCCAGTATCTATTCAGCCGGTATTAGCGGATATAAATGCAGCCAGGCTGGAAAAGTTAAGAGCAGCGGATAACCTGGCTCAACAGCTATTAGTAGAGCAGAACCTTTATGATGAAATCTGGCAGATGCCGGTTATTTCCCTTCCCCTGAAAATTAATCAGGTTTATGAGGATTTTATAATTTTAAGACCGGTAATTTCAAAACGGGGAATGACCGCCCGTCCTTATTATCTTCCACCCCTTTACTTAAAAACTTTATCCGACAGGTTCAAACAGGTTGGAGTTAATTGGTGGGGAGTTGATGTTTCAACTAAACCTCCCGCCACCATTGAATGGGAGTGAGAATTGCCAGGAAAAAACCGGAATAACAAAGTATACTGGTTAATCGTCTGTTTTCTCCTGCTGATCTTGCTTATCCCTTTTGGCTTAACTGCCCGGGCAGGAGGAGGGGGAAGTTATGGGGGAGGTGGAGGTGGTGGCGGATATTCGGGGGGAGGATATTCGGGAGGTGGTTACTCTTCCGGGTCCTCAGGAGGAGGGGGTGATCTCAGTCCCTGTTCCTGTGCCTGCATGATCATCATGCTGATTGTGTTCGTAGTTATATTTGCGGTAGTTCCCCGATTTCAGAACAAAAAAATGCGCAAGGCAAATTATTATCAGAAAAAATATCATGTTAATAAAGCAATTGAAAAAATTAAAACCAGAGATGCTGATTTTAGTATTGAACAGTTCAAGAAGATGGCTGGCATGGCTTTTGTTGAAATCCAGCAAGCCTGGTCTGAACAGAATTTAACCTCAGTATCCAGGTTTATTTCAGATGGGATCAACCAGAGATTTTCTCTGCAGCTGGAAATGCAGAAATCGGAAGGATGGCGGAATATTGTTGAAAATGTTGAAATAAAAAACATGCGTATTGTTAATGTAGCCATCTATGAACGGTTTGAGCAAATTGATCTGGAGATCACTGCTAAAGCTAAAGATTACCGGGTATATTTAAACAGTGGAAAAATGATCAGAGGATCAATGCTGAAATCTGATTTCACTGAAATTTGGTCTTTTCTCCGCAGCGCTTCTGCAAAAACAGTTCAAGGGAAGGGATTGATTGCCGGCAGTTGTCCTAATTGCGGAGCATCTCTGCACATTACCGATGCAGGAAAGTGTCAGGCTTGCAATGCTTATATCCGGAGTACAAAATATGATTGGATATTATCTGAAATTACCCAGCAAATTGAGTGGCAGGTTCCACTTCCCGACCAGAATATTCCGGGAATTGCTGAAATTAAGAGCAGAGATCAATTATTTTCCTCCCAGTATATTGAAGACCGTTGCTCGGTAATATTCTATGCCTGGCAATCCTCATTGTTCTACGTAACTTTAAAACCAATTCAAAAGGTTACCGGAACAGGGTACATTGATAAAATTTCCTCAGTTGTGGATATTTCCAAAAATCCACAGAATCCAGTTTATTATAAAGATCCCGCGGTGGGTAAAGTTGAAATTCTGTGGGCGACCACTGATGAAAAATATGACTATGTTCATGTCATGGTTAAATGGTCAGGAACCAAGGTTAGCAGGGATCTGGGCAGTGGAAAGATAAAAAATCTCTATCCCCAGGCAATATACCGTAGTGTGTTAATTTTAGCCAGACTCAAAGAAACTCAATCTCCTTCCGATATCCTTCATTCTGCTCACTGTCCCCACTGTGGGGCTCCGGAGCAGCCTGATCATCAGGGTAGATGCCCTTATTGCCAGACTCCCCTTAATGACGGCAGCAGGACTTGGATCCTCACTGACCTGTGCAGTTATTATCAATGGAGACAAAAATATGGCAGGGCTTATCAAAAATTTAAAAAACAGCTGTCAAAACCCCTGAGTATTCATCCCCAAGATTTAATGGAAGGAATGATCATGATGATGAGTGCGGATGGAAAAATTGAAAATAAGGAAATCCGACTTCTTTCAAAATTTTCCGGACTTTACCGTATCTCTGACCACCAGCTGGAAGAAATAACGGAAAGAGTAAAAAGAGGAGAGGGAACCTGGAAAATTCCCACCCGTCCTGAGGATCAGCAGAAATTTTTATCGGGGTTGGTAGATATGTCTCTCAGTGATGGCACAATTTCTCGTTTTGAATACAAATTATTAAATCAGATAACTGCGAAGATGGGAATCAGCAATGCCAACCTGAAAAAATTGATAAAACAAAGACAAGCGGAATTGTTGAAATATCAATGGGAGGTTGAACAAACAAAAAGACAATCTACTCCTCCTCTCCCTCCCCCTCCTCCCCATTACGTTTAGAACAATTAATTTAAAATAGTGTGGAATAAACTATATAGTTGCAGGTATACACTGTACAAAAATACGCTCAGGTTTTACAATAAATATTAAAAAAACAGGATTTTAAACAAGTCATTTGTTAAATAAAGGAGTTACCAGTGCTGAGAAAAATATTGGTAGTAATTGGCTTAATTATTTTAATCAGTTATGGTTATTCGGCATTGTGGGCTCGAGCAGGGGGAGGAGAATCATTTGGAGGAGGAGGGGGAGGTTCTTTTGGAGGAGATGGGGGAGGAGAAGGTATTGGCGCGCTGATTTATCTTCTATTCTGGCTGGTGGTTAATTATCCCTGCATCGGCATACCCCTGGTAATTGCAGTAATTATTTTTTTAATTTTCGCTAATTTAAAGGGCAAAGGAAAGATAACTGATCGCAGACTTCGAAAATCGAATTTTTTTCAAAACCAGTATGAAGTTAATCAAGCCCTGGAAAAAATTAAACAACGGGATCCTAATTTTAATATAGATAGTTTCAAACAAAGAGTATCCCGGGCTTTTTATTTGATTCAGACTGCCTGGAGTGAACAAAAGCTGACCAATGTTCACCGGTTTATATCAGATGGAGTGGAAGAAAGATTTAATCTGCAGATTAAAATGCAGCAGGCAGAAGGGTGGAGGAATGTGATGGAGAATGTGAAAATTCAGAAAATTGAAGTGGTATCTATTGAATCCGATCAACACTTCGATACTATTCATCTGGCTATAACTGCAAGGGCAAAAGATTACAAGGTTGATTTAAAAACGGGGAGAACCCTGCCCCAGTCCAAAATCACTGAACCATTTACCGAGGTTTGGTCTTGGCTGAGAAAACCGGGAGTGAAGACAATCCGAGCTCAGGGAGCTATTGAAGGTAACTGCCCCAACTGTGCCGCTCCTCTGGATATCACTGATGCAGGTAAATGCAGGGCTTGCGGGGCATTCATCCGGAGTGGTGAATATGACTGGATTCTGTCGGAGATAACCCAGGAAAGCGAATGGGAAGTAACCGGAAAGAGTTCAGAGATACCCGGTTTTATAAATTTACAGCAAGTGGACCCCGGTTTTTCTGTTCAACACATTGAAGATAGAACTTCAGTGATATTCTACCGTTATCAGGCTGCTTTATTTAACCGCAGCTCCAAGGTGTTGAAGAAAGTAGTTTATTCCCCCGCTCTGGAGAGAATTATCCGGAGATTATCCGGGGTCCCCCAAACCTCAGTTGCCCGTTACTATAAGTTCCCTGCAATTGGAAAAGTAGAAGTACTGTGGATCAAGCCGGAAAGCGAATTAATTAAAATATTTGTTTTAGTAAAATGGTCGGGAAGTTTTGCTCAGCGTGATTTGAAAACCAACCAGATAAAATTGCTTTCCTCCAGAACTATATATTCTGACATCTATACTTTGGTTCGGAAGATTAATGTCGCCTCACCTCATAATGCATTTAATTCTGCCCACTGCCCCAATTGCGGAGCTCCGGAAGTGCCTGACGGCACCGATAGCTGCCCTTACTGCGGCACGGTGCTAAATGATGGCAACCGCAGCTGGGTGCTTGCTGATATTGAAGAATTTACTATATGGCTCCAGAGTAACCGGGAGCAGTGGAAACAAGCCAGAGCCGGAGTAACTGCAGATATTACCGGAAGACCCAAAGCGTTAATTGAAGCATTGGCGATGATGATGGCAAGCGATGGAGATATTGATCAGAGAGAATTAAAAATGCTGAAGAACTTTACCGGTAATTATCAGATTTCAGATTTGGAATTAAGACAGATAGTAGACCGGGTTCAACAAGGGCAGGGTATTTGGAAGATTCCGGAAGATTACAATCAAGGAGTAGTGCTTTTATTTGGATTGATTGATATGGCATTGAGTGATGGACGGATTTCTTCTCCGGAAAAACAATTGCTGGATAGTGTGGCTAAAAAATTGAATATTCCCTCAAATATCTTAAATCAGTGGATAAAAGACCGGCAGAGTTCGCTGATAGAATTCCAGAAAAATTATCGAAAATCAGACACTCCTATACCCCCACCCCCTCCACCTCAGCCTTGATAAAATCATGTTGAATAGCAATTTTGATTGTGATAATATTGGTCGGTTAGAAAATGGAGTTGCGAATTGTTAGGTTTGACAAAAGGGTACTGGAGTGTTCGTGATGCTTAGATATGATTTGAGCCAACACCTTTCAATAGGGAATTCAGGTTCTGGAGGAACAAGCAAGCTCACCTGGAGTGAGATCCTTCGAACTTCAGACAGGATACCCACTTTACTGGAAGGTTCAAACTATTCTATCACACGGCATTCCGGTTCCCACCAAATCATAAAGGGATAGGTTGACGGTATTAAGCTATTTAGATGTGTTATTTGCGATGCTAAGTCCTTGTTTTAGATATAGTGATAAGTTTTGGATTCAAATATTTTTTCCACTTTATCTGATGAGGATCATAATTAAAACATAATGAAAATTGGATATTTATGAATATATTTAGC
This sequence comes from Desulfuromonas sp. SDB, assembly GCA_001412365.1. GTDB lineage: Bacteria > SDB-A > SDB-A > SDB-A > SDB-A > SDB-A. Next base: position 25,314 of record LKUE01000391.1, read on the forward strand.
TATTTATCAAGGGAGTTCAGATATCACCAAAAACTTGTGATAACTCCCCCTACATCTAATTTCTTTTTGCCATCTTCTTCCTATCTCTTTGGGGAAGGAGATGATGGTGAACTATTTAATTTTTAATCTATTAATTTCCCAGACAGTCGGATCTATATTCCCAGTTCTGATGTTTGTTTTAATCTTTTTCATGGTGGGGATAGTTTCTTTTTGGTTTGGTTATATTATCTGTATCCGGATTCAAAAGAGTAAACTGGAAGATGCACAGACTGTAGCTCAAAAAATAATTGAAGATGCCAAGAAAGATTCTGATTCCTACAAGAAAACTGCCCGATTGGAAATCAGTGAAGAAATTGCAAAATCCAGGGCGGACTTGGAGTCCAGGGAAAAAAAGTGGCAAAGGGAGATGTATCAGACTGAGAGGAAGTTAAATGAACGTAAATCATCGTTGGACAAGAAACAGGACTCTTTGAGCAATAAAGAACGGGAGGTGGTGAAAAAAGAAAAAGACTTGGTCATAAAAGAAAGAGGTTTGATTGCCAAAACGGAGAAACTGAAAAGAGAAATTGAAGAAATTACCAGCAGATTACAGCGAATTGCCCGGATGAGTACGGATGAAGCAAAAGTTGAATTGATGAAAACCATTGAAAGCGAAACCAAAAAAGAAGCAGCTAATATGATAAAAGAGATCAAGGATAAAGCTCAGAGAACCGGAGAAAAAGAAGCTGCTGAAATTATCGTATCCGCCATACAAAGGTGCGCTACCGATCATACCGTGGAATCAACTGTTTCGGTAGTAGCTTTGCCCTCAGAAGATATGAAAGGAAGGATTATCGGAAGAGAGGGAAGAAATATCCGTTCATTTGAAAATTTGACCGGGGTGGAGATAATTATTGATGATACTCCCGAGGCAATTACCTTGTCCGGTTTTGATCCGGTGCGGCGGGAGATTGCCCGTATTTCTATGGAAAATTTGGTTTCCGACGGCAGAATTAATCCGGGGCGTATTGAAGTGGTGGTGGAAAAAGCCAAGAAGGAAATTGATGAAATAATCAGAAATACCGCAGAAGAAACGGTAGCAGATATGGGTATTACCAGTTTACATCCTGAATTGATGAGGTTAATTGGCAGACTTAGATATCGAACCAGCTATGGGCAGAATGTTCTGCAGCACTCCAAAGAAGTTGCTCATATTTCCGGACTAATGGCCGGAGAATTAAATCTGGATGTTGAATTGGCTAAACGCAGCGGTTTGCTCCATGATATCGGCAAAGCCACTGACCAGAGTATTGAGGGCACTCATGCCATTATCGGTTCAGAACTGGCTAGAAAATACGGTGAAGATATGGTAGTAGTTAATGCCATTGCCGCCCATCATGAAGAAGTAGAGCCCATTTCCTCCATTGCCGCTCTGGTTCAGGCTTCGGATGCAATATCCGGTTCAAGACCAGGAGCGAGGAGGGATACCATTGAAGCTTACCTGCAAAGGGTGGATAAGCTTGAACGGATTGCTGCTCAAATTGACGGAGTGGAAAAAGTATTTGCACTGCAGGCTGGTCGTGAATTAAGAGTAATTGTTGAGCCTTCTAAAATATCTGATGCTGAGGCAGTGGTGCTAGCCAGCGATGTAGCCAATAAAATTGAACGGGAATTGAGATATCCCGGGCAAATTAAAGTGACTATTATCCGGGAAGTAAGAGCAACTGAATATGCCAAATGATCAGTTCAGTTTGATCTTTATTGGGGATATCATAGGACAACCGGGCAGGGAAACCTGTCACCGGCTGTTTGATCAGATTTATGAAAAATATCTTCCTGATATCATTGTGGTCAATGGAGAAAATTTAGCCAGCGGTTTCGGCATTTCCCGGAAAGTTGCCAATGAAATGTTTTCCCTGGGAGTAAATTTTATTACCGGGGGCAATCATTTCCTCCAGGTTGACAACATTGAAGATTGGTTTGAAATTGAACCTAAGGTAGTGATCCCCGCAAATTACACCCACTACATCAGGGGTAACCGTTTGGGATTATATCAAAGTGAGCAGCTGAAACTGTATGTAATTTCCCTTTTGGGAAGATTATACATGAATCCGGTTGATAATCCTTTTATATGCATAGATAAAATAATCAGCGACATCGGAAACAGGGATAACAATCAAATAGTGGTGGTGGATTTTCATGCTGAAGCTACTTCGGAAAAGCAGGCCATGCTTCATCATCTAAACGGAAGAGTTTCCGCGGTGCTGGGAACCCATACTCATGTCCAAACTGCAGATTGTCTGGTCACTGATCAGGGCACTGCTTATATCACCGATGTGGGAATGGTGGGGGCAGTTAAATCGGTTATCGGGATGGATTGGAAAGCCTCTGTGGAAATTATGAAAACCGGGCGGAGAAGAAGATTAAGACCTTATTATGACCCTCTGAGGAAATTGGATGGAGTATTGGTGAAGTTTGATAAATCAACTGGCGGGGCGGCATTAATTGAAAATTTTTCCCTCCGGGCTGAGATCAATTAAGGAGTTATAAAAAATGGAAACACTTGTTCTCAAAGGAAAGCCGGTGGTGGAGAAGATTTATCAAGATCTTAAAGAGCAGGTTGACCACCTGGACACCGCTCCCCGGTTAACCGTGGTAATGGTTGGTCAGGATCCTTCATCACTTTCTTACATCAAGTCAAAAACTAAAGCTGCTGCTAAAATCGGTATAGATGCAAGTACAATTAATTTACCTGAAGATATCAGTGAAACTGACTTAATTGATGAAATAAAAAAAATATTGCAAAGAGACCAGCCCCATGGAATTTTAATACAGCTTCCCCTTCCTCCTCAATTAAATGTTGAAAATATTCTTTTGTTCATTCCTCCCCAAAAAGATGTAGATGGTTTTCATCGCTGTAATCTTGGAGCAATGATCAGGGGAACTAAGGCACATTATCCCTGTACCCCTGCCGGTATTCTGGAATTATTGAATTATTATAACATTCCTCTATCCGGTAAAAATGTGGTGGTGGTGGGGAGGAGTCTGATTGTGGGAAAACCCCTGGCGGTTATGCTTATGGAAAAAAACAGGGATGCTACTGTAACTGTATGTCATTCCCGGACTGCCAACATCGCTGAACATACCCTGCGGGCAGATATTGTAGTAGCTGCGGCGGGAAGACCTGGTTTGATCACTGCAGAAATGGTAAAACCGGATTCAGTGATAATAGATGTAGGAACCAATCCCGTCTCTGATCCTAGCCGGAAAAAAGGATATAAATTGGTGGGTGATGCTGATTATGAGGGGTTGTTAAATAAAGTTGCTGCAATTACTCCGGTTCCGGGAGGAGTCGGTCCACTGACCGTAGCCATGTTGATGAAAAATACAGTTCAGTCCAAATTAGATTCAATGTCATGAATTCACCGGTTAAACCCATGGAATTATTAACGGTATCTTCAGTTAATCAAATGGCCAAAAAAATCATGGAACTGCAGATTGGATATATTGCAGTGCAGGGGGAAATATCAAAAACCACCCTTCATTCCAGCGGCCATTTCTATTTTACTCTCAAAGATGATAAATCCAGTCTGGATGCAGTGTTATTCAAGAATAAAGTATATCAGATGTTTTCTAAAAATTTGTCTTTTACGGAAGTGGATAGTGAAAAATTGCCAAAATTAGGAGAGTTATGGATTTGTGAGGGAGTATTGACCATTTGGGAGAAAACGGGTAGATATATGTTTAAGGTAAACCAGGCAGTCCCCTCAGGCCGAGGAAAATTGTACCGGGATTTTCAACTTCTCAAGGAGAAATTGTATGCCCGGGGTTGGCTGAATCCGGAAAATAAAAAAAAAATACCCCCTTTCCCCCTGAAAGTTGGAGTTATTAGTTCTCCCACCGGAGCGGCAATCAGAGATATTATAAAAATTTATACCCGGAGATTTCCTGCTGCTGAAATTATTGTTTCTCCGGCTTTGATGCAGGGCAAACAGTGTGTTGACAGTATATTGCAGGCATTAGATCGGATTAAGCAATTCCCGGTGGATTTAATCATCCTGACCAGGGGAGGAGGGAGCCCCGAAGATTTAGCTGAATTTAATGATGAACGCTTGGCTCAGGCTGTTTTTCACCTGGAAATTCCAATTGTATCCGCAATTGGACATGAGATAGATCAAACCATTGTGGATTTAGTTGCCGATTTATCTGCTTCCACCCCTTCTGCCGCAGCTGAATTGGTTTTCCCGGATAGGGACAGTGTTCTAAGAAATTTAGATAGTAAAAAAAATCAGGTCAGAACCGCTGTATTTTCTGTACTGGAAAAGCACAAAAAAAACATTGAACATCTTTCTGAAGTGTATGCATTTCGCATAGTTCCCGACCGGCTCAGAGAATTAAGAGTTACTGTAGACAATTACCGGGAAGTAATTGAAAAACAGCCCCTCCGGACTATTTCCTCTCTGCAGTTAAAACTACAGGTCCACCGAAGAAATTTCCAGGCAGGCAGAATATTAAAGGAATTGAAAATCCGCAGAGAAAAGCTGGAATTAATAAATGATAAAATGATCCATAATATCAGGGGGAAAAATAAACAATGGAAGCAGAACTGCCGGTATTTCGGTAATCTTCTGGGCAGCCTTTCTCCTCAGTTGGTTTTAACCAAAGGTTATTCCATAGTAACTGACCATCAGGACAAGGTAATCACCCGGGGGAACTTGTTGAAAAAAGGAAAAAAGTATAAAATTAAATTTATTGATTCAACCTGGCTGATGAAGTCAGAGAAGGAGATAAGCAATCATGATAATTAATATAGTTGTATTATTTTTGATGCTATGCAGTAAAAACGATCAGTTAGTGGTTTCTGCAGACACCTCTTTCTCATTTGAATTGCAGAGGGGAAGAGGTAAGTTCAAAATATTTGAGGATCAATGGTCTGATTTGGAATTATCTGTAATTCCTCAAGTTCCTTTTTCTGTATTTGATGAGGATCATAATCTGGTAGCTGCTACCGATGACGGTTCAGTGCGTCTGAATACGTTCAGAGATTACTGGTTAACTGTTTCTTTCTCCGGTTTAGACGATTTAAAACTGAGAATTGACTTAAACCGGACCAATGATTACCGCAGGTTGACTTCAACCCCTGTGCAGGGTGAACTGGGTCCATCTCAACCTGCTGAGGTAATTGAATACGTAATCCCCCAAGATGGAAGATACCGGTTTGAATTAGATTCCCCTGACCGGGGCGGGGATATAGATTTAAACATCTATGTGGATAACTACAACTTAGCGGGATCAGGTGTTTCCCAAACCAATCATGAACAGGTAAGTGTTGATGGGTTTTGTCAGGATACAATCAGAGCACTGATTTTTTTAAATGATCTGCAATCCAGGGTGAGGTGGGAATTAAATATTGATCAGAACGATGAATTAACCGGTATATCAATTGGCCAGGCAGATATTTACCTCATGAATTATGAGCAGCCCCGGGATATCTATCTTCTTGATAACACCACATCTTATCCTGTTTTAATATATTTAAATTCTTCAGAGGATGTGGATCTCGATTTAATAGTTGAATATCAAGGGGAGAAATACAGTTCAACCTCCTACAGTTCTATGGAGACCGTACTCATTCCCCCCCGGACCAGGGATATTAAAATTGTAGTGGAAGGATATCAACTAAATGAAACTAATCCCCGCTATACTTTAGAAGCCAGGGAAATTAAAAATTTCTACTCCTTTTCCACCGGTCATATTCAAACTCAGGTAGATCCGGAAAGCAGAGAAATAATTGGAATTGTCAACAGTTCACCGGGATTTAAGTATTTTGAAGTCAATTCCATTGAGAAACGGGATGTGGATATGATTATATTCAATCACTATGGAGTTTCTGATTTAAGCTTCAGCTCTCTGAATCCAAGGGAAGTTTCAGTACAGTGGATGGATTATGGAGATACTTTGTTCATATTGCCTATGCTCTACGACAGGTCTTCACCGGTGGACATCATATTCAGGGAAATAGACCCGGATACCCTACCTCGATTGACTGAAAATATGAATTTAGAAGATTTTGTAAGACCTCCTTATCAGGGGGTAAAAGTTTATCTTTTAGAATTCGAAAACAGGGGAACTGGAGTAATTACAGTGAGGGGAGAAAGTCACCGGGAGAGAGATGTGGATTTAATTGTAGCGGGTAGGGATTTCCACCGCCGATCGGAGGGGGAAGAAAATCCTACCGACCGGGCTTCAGATGAAACCATCCTGTTTTACGTCCATCCTGAGCAGGACTATCTGGCTGAGGTATACGCCTATGGACGGGGTGATCGCTGCCGATATCAGATATCCTCCCTGTTGATAGAAGATCAACAACTGCAATATACCTCTCAGCCCTCTATTTGGGCGCTGATTGTGGGTATTAGCGGATATCCCGGGGAGAGTGCACTGAATAGAGCCAGTCAGGATGCATTGGAGTTTTATCAGACTGTAGTTGAATCTGAAAATGTTGATCCTTCCCAGGTGGTTTTTCTAGCAGATGAGCAAGCTACCCGGGATAACATTATCGAAAACCTCAACCGTATTTCCACTTTGGCTAAACCGGGAGACCGCATTATCTTTTTCTTTAGCGGACATGGCTGTCAGGAAAGATATCAGCAGGGAGAGTTGGAAGAAGATGGATTTGATGAAGGCATTTGCGGATATCCTCAACCGGGAAATGAAGACATTTTTGACGACGAGTTAAATGACCTGCTTCCGGATAATATTGAAGCCTGGATTTTTCTGGATGCATGTCATTCCGGAGGATTTGTTAAAGATCTTATGAATAAAAATAACCGGTTGATTATTACCGCCAGTGAGGAAGACCGGGAAGTCGGGGAAAGAGTGCTGACCCCCATATTGATAAGAGCAATAAGAGGAAGGGCGGACAGCAACGATGATGGTTACATATCTGCCCGGGAGTTAATGGATTATGTGGGATATCATTGCCTGCATACTTGTCCGGAGTGTCTTTATGAATTTTCAGGTTCTGCTCCCCGCACTTGTCCTAATTGCGGGACTGAATTAACTGGCAGCAATAGACCGATGAATCCTGAACTGGATACTAATTTAGATCCGCACCGGAAATTGTTTCGAATATATTCAGGAGGTAAGAATTGACAACGGAAGAGTTAAGGCAGGCTTATATTGAATTTTTTAAACTTAACCAGCATAAACAAATTAGCGGTTTTTCTTTAATTCCTGAAAATGACCCCACCGTATTGTTTACCACTGCAGGGATGCATCCCCTGGTTCCTTATCTGATGGGAGCTGAACATCCCTGCGGGAAAAGACTGTGTAATTGGCAGAAATGTGTCCGCACCGGGGATATTGATGAAGTTGGTGATTCCCAGCATTTAACCTTTTTTGAGATGTTGGGTAACTGGTCTTTGGGGGATTATTTTAAAGATCAAGCCATTGAGATGAGTTACCAGTTTTTGACTGATTCCTCTTGGCTGGGAATAAATCCTGATAAATTATTTATCACTTTGTTCCAAGGAGACCAGGTTGCTCCCCGGGATGAACAATCAGCAGAACTCTGGATTAAACAGGGCATTGAGCAAGGACATATCTTCTTTTTGGGAAAGAAGGACAACTGGTGGGGCCCGGCAGGAAAAACCGGACCTTGCGGACCGGATACCGAAATGTTTTACGACACCGGATTACCTTTCTGCAGCGCTAACTGTCAGCCCGGATGTCCCTGCGGCAAGTATGTGGAAATATGGAACGATGTGTTCATGGAATACGATAAGCAATCAAACGGTTCTTATGCAGAGTTATCCCAGAAGAATGTAGATACGGGGATGGGATTGGAGAGGACTTCCGCCACTCTCAACGGTTATTCATCGGTTTATCAAATTGATAAATTCCAACCCATTATTGAGGTTATTGAAAAGCTGTCCAAAAGAAAATTTATGGAAAATAAAGAGGATACGGTTTCGATGAGAGTAATTGCTGATCACATCAGGGCAGCGGTATTTATTATGGGTGATCCTCTTGGCGTTCCTCCCTCTAATCTGGATCAGGGATACATTGTGAGAAGACTTATCCGCAGGGCGATGAGACATGCTATGCAGCTGGAGATTAATGATCAGCTGGGAGACAGTTTAACCGACCTAATCATTGAATTAAATCCGGTTTATCCTGAATTAAGTGAACGAAGGAATTTCATTTTGGAATCATTCAGGGAAGAAGAGCAGAGATTTAAAAAGACCCTTAACCGGGGTTTAACTGAATTAAAAAAAATTCTGCCCCAGGTATTACAATCAAAACAGAAAGTGATTTCCGGCAGAGTTGCGTTTAAGCTGTACGATACTTACGGATTCCCTCTGGAGATGACTGAAGAACTGGCTAAAGAGCATGGAGTTGAAGTTGACCAGGAAGGATTTACCCGGGCATTTGAAAAACACCAGGAAAAATCCCGCAGCGGAAGTGAGTTGAGATTTAAAGGGGGACTTGCCGATGCCAGTGAACAGACCCGTAAACTTCACACTGCTACTCATTTACTGCACCAGGCATTGAGGATGGTGTTAGGGGAACATGTGCAGCAGAAAGGTTCCAATATCACCCCGGAAAGGCTGAGATTTGATTTCAGCCATCCTCAGCCCATGACCAAACAGGAAATTGAACAAGTTGAAAAAATTGTGAATGAGGTAATCCAGAAGGATTTGCCTATCAGCTGTGATCTGATGACCTTGGATGAAGCGGAGAATAAAGGCGCTATCGCTTTATTTGTGGACAAGTATTCCCAACAGGTAAAAGTATATTCAGTGGGGGATTTTTCCAAGGAGGTATGCGGAGGTCCCCATGTGGACCGTACCGGTGAATTGGGGAGATTTTCCATAATCAAGGAGCAATCCTCTTCGGCAGGAGTCCGCAGAATTAAGGCGATTTTATCATCTGAATAAATCCATTAAATATTCACGGTTAAAAGATAATAAATGATACCTGGAACTGGTTTTATCCAGTTCCAGGTATATGATCAGTTAGCCCGTATTAATTAAACATTCCGGCTTGGGAAAATTACTCAGAGCTTCCAGCGATTTATTCAGCTTTTCAGGGGAAAGCCGATGATCGGTCAGTTTTCCGTTTAAGTAATCCTCATAAGCATTTAAATCCAGCATTCCATGCCCACTCAAATTAAATAAGATTACCCGGGGTTTGCCCAGTTTCTTGGCTTTCTCCGCTTGTTCAATTACTGCAGCCAGGGCGTGGGAAGTTTCCGGGGCAACCACTATACCCTCAGCGAAGGCAAATTGAACTGCCGCTTGATAGCATTGAAGCTGGGGAAAAGCCTGGGGAGAAAGCAGACCGGCTTGTACTGCTTGAGAAACCAGGGGAGCCATCCCGTGATATCTTAGCCCCCCTGCATGAATGGGAGCAGGGATGAACTGATGACCCAGACTGTGCATGGCTAGCAGGGGAGTCATCCCCGCTGAATCTCCAAAATCATAACAGTAAGGTCCTCTGGTCAAGGTAGGACAGGAAGTAGGTTCTACCGGAATAATTTCAATCTGCTCTCCGTGAATTTTATCCAGCAGATAAGGAAAACTTAAACCGGCAAAATTACTTCCTCCTCCCACACAGCCAATTACCGTATCCACTTTAGCTTCACCTAATTTAGCCAGCTGTTTTTTAGCTTCTAAACCGATTACCGATTGATGCATCATCACCATGTTTAGTACGCTGCCCAGAGAATATTTGGTTTCGCCGGATTTATCCTCCATTGCCTTTTCCAGAGCCTCACTGATGGCAATGCCCAAACTGCCCGGACTTTCCGGATGCTGGTTTCTGATTGTTCTTCCAAATTCGGTGGTATCGCTGGGACTAGCCAGGCAATGGGCTCCCCATATTTTCATCAACGTTTTTCTCAAAGGTTTTTGATGGTAGCTTATGTTTACCATGTAAACCTGGCATTTCAGCTTGAATTTTGCACAGGCAAACGCCAGAGCGCTTCCCCATTGACCTGCTCCGGTCTCGGTGGTGAGACATTTTACCTGTTCTTTGTGGTTGTAATATGCCTGAGCTACTGCAGTGTTGGGTTTATGGCTGCCGGGGGGAGATACACTTTCATCTTTAAAATATATACGGGCGGGAGTGTCCAGGATTTTCTCCAGATTTACTGCTCTTTTCAGGGGAGTAGGTCTCCACAGGGAGAGTACTTCAAGAATGTCCTGGGGGATATCAATCCATCTTTTTGTGGAAATTTCTTGTTCAATTAATGATTGAGGAAAAATTAACTGTAAATTTTCCGGGTTCAATGGAATCCCATTAGCAGTGAGGGGAGGATTTTTAGGTCCGGGTAAATCCGGAGCTATATTCAGCCACTGCCGGGGGATTTCATGGGGGCTAAGACTTATTTCAGTATTCATAAATACTCCTTGTAATTGGTTGAATGGGTATAGAGGAAAAATAAAGGTAAAATAGTATGGGCGGTTAAACCGCCCACCAATGAATGCAGGTAATGGTTAGACTGTCGGTTTTGGCTAGTTTAACCAATAGATAGTGTTGCCCTGACCCCAATTGTTCTAATTTAAAACAATTGAAGTTTAGACAGAAGTTTTGGAACAGGCAGTTACCTATCATCTCAGTCGTTCTTATTGTACATGGATAGAAGTTTCTTAATTGCAGAATTATTCTTTTTCAATTCTCTTGATCCACGGGTTATTTTGCACAAGCTTATATGCAGCTGCCGGGCAATGGACCTTTGACTGATACCTCGGTCTAGCATTTTAAGCAACTCCCATCTCTTATCCAGTGTGTTTACTTCAGCAGGAGTGAGGATTTGATGAAAAAAATCTTCAATTAAATCTGGATCATTGATCCTGCTGAGCAAGTTTGATATTTCAGTTAAATTATCCATTAAATCTGTTTCTATAGACAGAAACACCTTGTTAAATTTAAAAAGATTAGCCTTTTTAAAAGGCAATGTCAACTTAATAATTTATTGAAGATTCAAAATTAAAAAATATTTATATGGGCTAAATGGTTTTTAAGCGTCTTCTATGAGATATTGGGAAGTACCGGTAACTCTGAAAACTTCCTTATAGGAAGTTTGTCCCAGCAGCATTTTTTTCACCGCTACCTCCCGCAGAGAGAGCATCCCTTCTTTACGGGCATTTTGCCTTAAGTTAATACTGTCTGCTCCGGAAACGATCAATTGACGGGTGCGGGGAGTTATATTCATTGTTTCAAATATTCCGGTCCTCTCTAAAAATCCGGTTTGACGGCAGTGAAGACATCCTTTTCCCGATTTTATTTGGGCTTGGGAAATTAAATCTTCGGAGAGGTTGAGTGCTTTAATTACATCCGGTGGTAATTTTGAATCTTGGGTGCAGTGAGTGCAGACTTTTCTCACCAGTCTTTGGGCGATGATGCCGATTAAAGTTGAGGCGATCAGATAACGGGGGATTCCCAGATTGGACAAGCGGGTAATCGCGGAAGGAGCGTCAATGGTGTGCAAAGTGGAAAAGACCAAATGACCGGTGAGAGCAGCTTGTATGGCGTAATTAGCAGTTTCTTCATCCCTGATCTCTCCCACCATAATAATGTCGGGATCCTGGCGGAGAACATTTCTTAAAGCATTGGCAAAGCTAACCCCTGACTTCGGATCAACGGTTATTTGATTGAAATCTTCATATACCAATTCTACTGGATCTTCAATGGTGATAATGTTCACTTCCGGTTTAGTCAGTTCACGGAGAAGGGAGTACAAAGTTGTGGTTTTCCCGCTCCCGGTAGGTCCGGTAATAAGTATAATACCCTCGTTATGTCCAATAAAATCTTTAACCAGGGCAAGTTCTTTGGCGAAAAACCCTAATTTATTTATTTCCAGCAGAAGAACTTCCGGATCGAAAATCCTCATAACCACTTTTTCTCCGAATACAGTGGGCATGGTGGAAATCCTCACTTCTAGTTCAATGCTTTTATACTCCCTCTTGATCCTGCCGTCCTGGGGGATTCTTTTTTGAGCGATATCCAGACGGGACAGGATTTTTATCCGGGATACTATGGCTGAATGAACCAGAGTGGGCATGACATGAACATCATGCAGAACTCCGTCAATTCTCATTCTAACCAGGGACAAATTTCGCTTTGGTTCGATATGAATATCCGAAGCCCTTTGTTCAAATGCATATCCAAACAGATTATCTACTGCCTGCACAATGGGCTTGGTATGGGGGGATAATTCCTGCTCAGCGCGGCTAAGGTATTCCCGGTCGAAAATATTCTTGGATTCCAGGGAACCGGCTCTCAACATGGTTTCAGCAGCTTTGAGAGAGGTGTGTAATCCAAAAAATCCCTGATTGATAATTTCAATGTCGCTGGGAGTGGCGATGACCGGTTTAACTTTTATCTGCAGCTGATGCTCAATTTCTTCCAGTATCTTCAATTTTTCCGGGTTGCACAAAGCTACGGTTATCTGATCGCCCTCTCTGGATAAAGGAACAATGTTATGATGCTTTGAATAATTGGCAGGAAGGGAGGCAGTAACAATTTCAATGTCCAGGGAAAGGGGATCAATATGGATGAAATTAAATCCCAGTACTTCCGCCATATTCCGGTAAACCTCTTCTTCGGACAGGGTGTTGGTGGAAATTATAGCTTGAAGCAGAGACTGACTGGACAGTTTTGCGTGACGTTTTACTTTTTCCAGTTTTTCAACTTCCACAATATTTTGTTTTAGCAGGTGATCTATGATTTCCTGTTCAATTTCAGCTTGGGTTTTATTAGCAAAATCCAGGTTCATCATTTCTGTTCAATTAATTTCCGGTATTCATCTACAGTGAAATTCTTGATCTTAGTGGATTCGGATTCTCCGGGAAAATTGCCGGATCTGACGTCTTCACTGTACTGACTTATGGATTGGGTGTAAGTCTGTCCTAAATTAGCGTAAGTTCTGACAAATTTCGGAATTACATCCGGATTGAAATTCATCAGATCGTGGATAACTAAAATCTGTCCATCGCATTTATTCCCACTGCCTATTCCGATGGTGGGGATAGTGATTTTTTCAGTAATTAATTCAGCTAATTCCTGAGGGATGAACTCCAGAACAATGGAGAACACTCCCAACTCTTCCAGGATAAGAGCATCCTGATAAATCTTTTTGGCTTTTTCAACCGTTTTTCCCTGGAGCCGGTAGCCTCCGTATTTTGATATGGATTGAGGAGTCAGTCCTAAATGCCCCATCACTGCTATCCCGCAATTTAAAATTGATTTAATCTGGGAAGCCACTTCTTGACCACCTTCAACTTTAACTGCATCCACCTCCCCTTGAGAAACTAACTTCCCCGCATTTTCAACTGCCTGTTCAGTTGAGATCTGATAGGTTAGAAAGGGCATATCTCCCACCACAAATGTCTCCGGGGCACCTTTTCTCACTGCCTGGGAATGCTTGATGATATCCTCCAGGGTTACCTGGAGAGTATTATGGCGTCCGTAGCATACCATCCCCATCGAATCACCCACCAAGATGAAATCAATTCCCGCTTGTTGCTCATAATAAGCAGTAGGAAAATCGTAAGCGGTTAGGGCTACTATTGGTTTTTGATTTTTTTTAGCCTTTTTAAAGTCTGAAAGTTTAAAATTTCTGTTCAAAACGTCTTAGCTAGTGCAAAAATTGGTTTTAGTCTTTCATTGGTCGCTCTCAGCCTTTCTGCTAAGGTCCGCACCAATACCCAGAGAATATTAAGACCTGCTGCTGGAAATTCCTGCATGAATTCAATTAATTTTTCTCTTTTGAATCCAATGGTCTCGGTTTCTTCTTCTGCAATAACTGTAGCTGATCTTTTGGATGCTTCAATCAAAGCCATTTCTCCAATTATTTCCCCCGGACCGTAAAAAGCAAGAGCTTCTTCTCCCACCCCCGGAATTATTGTGCATATCCTCACCTTGCCCTTGATGATCACGTACATTATCTGTCCCTTTTCTCCCTCCGCAAAGATAGTTTCCCCTTTGGTAAATATCTTTAATTTTGCCCTTTTGAATAATTCCATTAATTCATCTTTGTTCAAACCCCGGAACAAGGGAACTTTTCTCAAGATTTCAATTTTTTTCTCATTACTCATATTAAAACTCCAAACTGAGGGGAGATGGCGGAGGAGTACATTTAGCCCATAACCGCAGTTTATCTCCAACCATTAAATCGGTTCGATTAGTGATATCTACTACATAACCGGAACATGATCTGTCCTGAACGTGAACAACCTGCACATGACCTACCACAATTTCCGGAATATGTACTGCTCTGCCTGTATTAGGGTGAGATACAGTTTGTTCAGGTTTTACAATCTCAAAAATATCTCCGACTGCGATTCCTGATGCCGAGCCCACATCAACATAGACAAAAGCGTAGGGCTTTAATACTCCATAGTTTTCCTTTATTGCGCAAATATAGGCATTTGTCTGGATTTCTGCGGGAAGTAGTGTTACATCCAGAGGGATTTCTGGCGCCTGATAAGCAGCCAGGTGATCCCCCATTTCAAGAGAATCGGTAAAAGAGTGAGTTATCGTACAGATAGATGATCGGTCAAAAACCTCTTTGATGGTCAATATCCCTTTGATATCAACAAGATTTCCCATGTATCTTCCGTCTCTATAACTGTTTACTCCTGCATTTAGATCAAAGATTACCAGCTTCTCCCCCGGCTGGAAATTCCGGTCAGTGCCTCCGTCAATGAATACGTCAATCCCGTTGAATATCTGGTTTTGATCAGGATCTACAATGGAAACTATTGCCGGATTTTCATTAAACTGGCGTTCAGTCAGATAACCGCATCTAAATGCCAAGTCATAGGCAACTGCTTTTTCAGGCAAATCTGCCGCAGTTATCTCCACACTGGCAGGTAAGTCAGTAAGTTCCCAAGCCACATGGGTTGGACCAGTGGGAGGAATTATCAATTTTTGACCAGGATAAATCCAATGTGGATCTCTGATTATATCGCGGTTGGCTTCCCAAATTACCGGCCACTGATAGGGATTACCTAAATAGTAATTTGCTAAATACCACAAACAGTCACCGGGAGAAACAATATGATGACGGGGAAGTGAACCGTAATTTAACTGTCCTTGTGCCGCTAAGCCGCATGCTAGAAAAATTGATAAAAGGACAACCGAGCACCTCTTCACAATGCCCTCCTTTCTCAAATATTTAAATTACAATTAGTGCAAGTTAATAGCTTTGTATTTAAAACGGTTAATGTAACCAAGTTATTTTTATACTTCATGTAAACAACCTTAAACTTTTAGTTCTTGTAATTTAATAACATTTTTCAGATAAAAATTCCACCTGGAATTTAACTGTCCAGGTTAATTAATTTAATTGGATTAATATTATTTCCTCTGATGAAGTAAACAGATGACTGAAGATTTATATGGATGGAATACTCGGTGGTATGCTGATTTAAATTACAGGGGGATAATTCGGCAATAATTCTTCCGGATAAATCAGTTAATATAATGGATTGATCGGTATAGAAGGGTATACAGATGAAAAGTTGATTTCCGGAATAACTGTAATTAATTGGCTGGAGGCAATAGTGTTGAGATTCTTCAGTTGAAGTCCCTTGATCTAAAAGCCAGCGTGAAGTATTTAAAATTAATTCCCGGTTGTCATGTTCAATCCAGTTATTTTCATGAGTGGTGGGTCCGCTGCCGTCACAAAATGGTGAAGAATCTCCAATCCCCGCTACCTTACCGTTTCCCACCAAGGCGGTGGCTACGATTATCAAGGTATTGTTTTGAGGTTTATTATTTACCCAGATATGTCCTCTTACTGAATCCAAATTTAAATTGTAATTTGGGAAAACGGTGAATACATCGCCTTGATGATAGGTGAAAGTATCCACTTCCCCGTAAAAACCATATATAATTGGGTCCTGGTTATTATTGGATACGTTAGTAAAAGAATCACTATATGCATTATAGGGATCACCATTTACATGCAAGTAAAAACCAAAGCGGGGTTTTATGAACCTGGAAGTATCCGCGCCAGGGGGAGTAGTGATATGAGGATTGACAAAACCGTTGAAAATACTGGGGGAGTCCCAGTCGTTGTGGTTGCGGTCAGAGCTGTTGTGATCGGCAATTATAAACAAATTCCCCCCATTGACCACAAAATCTTCAATGGCATCCATTTCCTGCAAGCTGAAGGTGTCCTGAGGTTCAGGTATGATCAGCAGGTCAATTCCATCCAGCACCCCCGGGGTGATAAAATCGGTATTTATCCTGATGGTATGACCGGCCAGGTATAACTCATACCCCCAGGTGGACAGCTGACCATTCCAGTCATGGGCAGAGGTGGGTGGATAAGGTTGGGGTACAGGGGCATTATCGTCAACAATGAAATCGTAGGAACTCCAGTTGGTCTGGCTGTGAGCTTGATCAAATAAAATAGTTGCCCCGGGCAGGCAAACCGGAATTAATAAAGTGATAATTAAGTATTTCACAATCACAATAATATCATTTTGACCGTTGAAAGTCTAGATTGAGAAAATTCCTCATTTCAACCTTATTTAAGTTATTCTGCTGTAAGCCAGTACATTATAAATTTATTTTTAGCCAGGCTGAGTCTGATCGGGCAGATTGTTTTTGTTTGTAATTTCACCCCTTGACAGTTTATTAACTGCAAATATCTTTTTTAAGTGAGAGAAAAGAGCAAAGTAAATTAAGGAGGTATAACATGTGGTTTAGCGATGACTACTATTATCCACTGAGAGAATTTAAAGATCTTCAGCGGAGGTTAGATCAGTTATTTGAAGGTAACCGTAGAGGTACCAGTTTCCCCCTGTGCAATATCAGCACTGACCAGGAGAAAATTTACCTTAATTTTCTGATTCCCGGAGTGAATCAGGAAGATATTAACTTAACCACCACCAATGATTCTTTAGATATCGAAGTGGAAAAAAAATCTTGTAAGGAACAGCAGGATTGCGTGAGAGAGGAGAGAATCAGCGGAAAATTTAAAAGAGCCATTAATCTTCCTTACCACATAGATACTGATAAAACCGAAGCTTCTTATCGTAATGGAATTTTATCAGTAACTTTAATCCGTTCTGATCAAGATAAACCTAAGACTATTGCAATTAAATCCTAGGAGGAAAAAATGGAAAAGAAAATAGAAAAACAAAATCAATCAGCTAAAAAAGTATACCGTCCAACTACAGATATTTACACCAATGAAGATGGTTTTATTCTGTATTTGGATGTACCTGGCTGTGATCAAGATGATGTCAATATCAATGTGGAAAACAATATATTGAATATCAAAGCGGAGCCGAAGAATGAAGCTGAATCTAAAACTGATTTGATTTATCAGGAATTTGAACTGGGTACTTATGAGCGGACTTTTACTTTACCCCGGAAAACTGATGTAAATAAAATCGAAGCTTCCATGAAGGATGGAACCCTTAAAGTGGTGCTTCCATTTTCAGAAGAAGTTAAGCCGAAGAAAATTGAAATTAAGAAATCATAAGGAGGTCTGAAATGGCTTTTAAAAACTTAATTCCGTGGCAGAGAGGGAATTCAGGCATTCAGGATTTTCAGCATTCTCCTTTTTACAGCTTAAGAGATGAGATGAATAAGATGTTTGAGGATTTTTTCAAGGATTTTGATTTAAACCTCCCTCAATCTTATTCATCCGCAAAATTTAATCCCAGCGTAAATGTAGCTGAAGATAAGGACAAAATCGAAATCACTGCTGAACTTCCGGGAATGGATGAAAAAGATGTGGAGCTCACTCTGTCCGAAAATAAACTGACTATAAGCGGAGAAAAAAAAGAAGAAGTGAAAAAGGAAAAAGAGAACTATCATTACTTGGAAAGAAAAAGCGGTTATTTCCGCCGTACCATCCAACTGCCGGTGGAGATAAATACTGAACAGGCTGAAGCTGAATTCAACAAAGGTGTGTTGAAGGTTATCCTGCCTAAATCAAAACAAGCTGAAAAAATAAAGAAGATTCAAATTAAATCTGAATAATCCAGGGGGGATTTACCTCCCCCCTGAAATCAAACCAGGGATAAACCCATAGCACACCGCCCGATCCCGGGAAAATATTTATTGACAGGATGGACAGGATGCCCACCACCACCCCTACGATTAACCACAGATGAACACAGA